>NZ_FOIB01000003.1:651015-976523 GCF_900111765.1 Myxococcus fulvus | reverse complement strand
ACCGCGTTGTAGCAGGTGTACCCGTCCACCACGAGCGCGCCCGTGGTGCCGCCCAGCACGTCCTTGGGCGTCTTGCCCGCCCGGCCCAGGCTGAAGCGGTAGCCGATGAGCCACTCGCCCTGGGGCGTCTGGGTGAGAAACGTCCAGAGGTAGCCCCGGCGCGTCTTCTTCACGTCCAGCACGCGCAGTGGCGTCTCGTCCGCCCACACCACCTCCGCCGAGGAGATGTACTGCAGGAGGTGAGAGGACAAGGGCAGCAGCACCTCGGCGGATTGGTGGAAGAGGTCTGTCAGCGTGCTGCGGCTCATGGGGACACCGCCGCGCTCCATCCGCTGGGCCAGGCGGTGCAGGGGCATGGCGTCCGCGCACTTGGAGACGACGACGTGCGCCAGGAGGCCCGGCCCGTACTCGCCCTTGTCCACCACCTTGGGCGGCGCGGGCGCGGTGACGACGCCTCGGCCGCAGGCGCACGCCAGGACCTCTTGCACGTGCACCTGCTTCTCGAAGAAGGCCGGCACGTATTCGTACACCACCGTCCGGCGCCCCTCTCCCAGGGGCTTGAGTGCCTCGCTGCCACACGCCGGGCAGCGCCGCTCCTCGGCGGGCACCTCGTGCGGGACTTCGCGCTCCACGGCCCCGACGGCCTTTCGGGCCGCGCGCTCGCGCCGCGTCCGCAGGGCGCTCGCGGCCCGGGCCGCCTCTTGCTCCGGCGAGGTGAACGACGGCTTCAACTCCTTGGCCACCGGAGGCAGTTTCTCCGTTTTGCGGCCGAAGACACGTCGCTCCAGCGCCGCCATCTTCGACTCCAGCGACGTCATCCGCTCGCGAAGCTCCTCGGCTTCCTCACGCCAGGGACAGAAGTGGTCTTGGGGCAGCTCGCGTGGCACCTGGTGCCAACACCTCGCCGCGCCACGGCCTGTCGTCACGCTACGAGGACGTGCGCCCGGGTGGCGTCCAGGCGGGCGAGCGTTTGACGTCGGCGACGTCCATGCCGTCCAGCAGCATCGCCAACTGCGTCGCGTCCAGGTGCACCGCACTCGCGTCCGCGTCCACCTTCGGCAGTCGGAAGCGGCCCGTCTCCAGCCGTTTGTACAGCAGTACGAAGCCTCCCCGACTCCACGTCAGCACCTTGATGCGGTCGCCTCTCCTCGAGATGAAAGCGAAGAGGTGGCCGGAGTAGACGTCCTCACCCCAGGCGGACTTCACCACCGCCATGAGGCCATCAATCGACTTGCGCATGTCCACCGCCTCGGTGGCCAGCACCACGCGCCCGGACGCCGGAAGCGTGAACACGCCTCACCTGCCCAGCGCCGTGATGAGCCGAGCCACGTAGTCGATGTCGGCGCCCGAGGGGAACCGCAGCCGTGCTCCGCTGGCCAGCACCACCTCAAGCAGCGCGGGACTCGGCGGTGCAATGGTCGAGACCTCCACCGGCAGCAGGCGCACCTCCTGCGTCTTTCGGGGGCGCTGACGTCGGCGCCGGTATACCCACGACTGCAGCGTGCTCAGCCTCAACCCTCGCTGTGCGGAGAACTCCTTCTGCGTCAGGCCGCTCGCCGCGAAGGCCTCGGCGACCTGGATCCACTCCTGCTTCTCAACCGGCTTCGACATTCCGGCCAGGGTCCACCACGACTGCTACCCCGGCAATCCCTCCCGCCACGTCGCTCGCCGGACGGTTACCCCGCGCTGCCTGCGTCGCATCAGAAGGCCTGGGAGTCCCTCAGGTTGGCGGCCATCAACTACCTGACGCCGCTGGACGCACTCAACCTGTTGGCGAAGCTCCAGCGTAAGCTGGAGTAGCAGCGGGCGAGGCGAGGTTCGCTGACCTGCACCCGACGCCGCGGCGATGGCGGTCACTTCTTCTTGGCAACGCTCAAGGGGACGGAGACCTGGGTGTTCTCCCAGGCGAAGTTGAGCGCGGGGGTCTTCTCATCGACGGTGATGGTGAGGGCCTCGTAGGTGTCGGCGGACTTCTTCGTGGGAACATCCACGCGCAGCACGTCCTTCGTCTTGTCGTACTTGTAGGCGCCCCACTGGCCCACGTCCTTGCTGACGATGAGAGTCCACTTGTCAGCCTGGGGAATGGTGAAGAGCGAGTAGGTACCGGCGGCGAGCTTCTTGCCGGCGAGTTCGATGTCACCCGTGGTGGTAAGCTCCGTGGCCTGGTTCGCGCCCAGGCGCCACACCTCACCGTAGGGGACGAGCTTGCCGAAAATCTGCCGTTTCTCGCCCGTCTTGGGGTCCTGGATGCGGGGCGAGTGGTACGTCACCTTCACGTAGGTGGTGTCGTCCAGCTTCTTCGCCGTCATCGCGAGGGGGCTGGCAGGTGCCTTCTCGGGAGGAATCGACTTCTGGGCCATAGCGGGCGGGCCCACGAGGAGGAACAGCGCGGCGAGGGCGGGGATGCTCAGGTGCCACGAGAGTCGAGGGTTTGTCATAGGGGCGCCCATAGTACACACCTGTGTTCCGGGTGCCCGAGATGTGGAGGGCCCTTCCCCGCGAAGCATCAAAAGGTGCAATAAAGGACTAATCCGCTTTTTGCCCAAGAGGTCCTCGCCATGACGTCCTCCCCATTCTCGCTTCCCTCCTTGCTTCTTTGCGCTTCCCTGATGGGGGGCTGTGACGCGGGACAGACGACCACGCCCACGAGCGAAACAAGCCGCCTGCCCACGGATGATTTGCAGACGGTCGAGGGCCGCTCGACCGTCGGCTGCTTCCCGTCGCCGCAGGAAAGCTCCGTGCTTTCGCTCATCAACCAGCAACGCGCCGCAGGGGCCTCCTGCGGTGGGGTGGCGAAGGTACCGGTGCCCCCGCTCTCCATGAACGGGACGCTGGTCTGCGCCGCACGCGCGCACGCCCAGGACATGGCCACGAACGGCTACCTTGGCTACATCAGTCTGGATGGCCAGACGCCTTTGCGTCGGGTGACGAGCAGGGGCTACACCCCGCTGTCCTACATGGAGGAGAACATCGCCGCCGGATACATCTCCGCGGAGGCGGTGGTGAGTGCATGGATGGCCAATCCTCGCGACTGCAACAACATCATGAGTCCGGCGCACACTCACGTGGGCGTCGGTAACGCCATCGTGCCGGGCAGCACGTACAATTATTGGGTTCAGGACTTCGGCCGGCCTTGAGCCCGGACAGTCTTCGGGCTCACCGCGCGCTCAGCTCCCGTGGTCGTGCAGGCACGTCTTGCACGTCTTCGGGAAGAGCAGGGTGGGCACGAACTGCGAGCAATCACAGCCCATGACGAAGCAAGAGTGCACGTTGTCGTAGCGCCCGCCGAACGGGTGGGGTGCGAACGTCTGCATCGACACCTTCCCCACGCTGCTGGTCGGCGTGGGGAACGACGACCCGCCGTAGCCGATGAACAGCGGCTGGGGGATGGGGTCCTTCACCAGCGCCTTCGTTCCCTGGCTGCGCGGGCTGGCCCACAACAGCAGCTTCACCTGGGGCGCGTCGTTCTGGCCCGGGTCGGGCAGGCGCACCGCCACGCGGAAGTACAGCGCCCTCGTCTCCCAGTGCTCCGGTGACTGGAAGTCCCAGAACAAGTCATTGACGGTTCGCACCGTGGGATGGACCGAACTGCCCTGGTACGCCCCCAGGCCCTTGTACTTGTCGATGTGCATGAGCGCCTTGGAGCAGCGGTCCATCACGAACATCCACTGCTCCTCCTCCGCGTGCTCCAGCGACGTCTGGAACTTCGCCGTGCTCGCCTTCACCTCGAAGAAGGCCCAGCGGGGGCTCGTGGGCGTGTGCTTGAGCTTCGCGGTGATGTCCACGCCGTTGCCGGTGTTGTTCTGCACCGGCCCTCGGATGTCGAATCCGAGCTGCGCCAGGAACTGCGTCGCGATGCGCTCCCCGGTGTCTCCAATCCAGGCGCTGTCCATGTACGTGATGCTGTTGCACTGGGCCAGGAGCGTCATCTGGATGCCCCCGGTTCCACCCGTCTCGCCCCAGGGGTAGCGGACCGCGGTGATGGGCGCCCCCTGGGTGTACTCGGTGGTCCCGAAGCGAGGCATCGACACGCGGATGAGGTGCAGCTCGAACTCGGCGCCCTTGTTCATCGCCGCCTCGACCGTGCCCGCGCCCGCGAGCGCGTCGTCGCCGTACTCTCCCTTCAGCGCCCGCTTGATGCGGTCATTGACGAACTTCTCGGCGTTCTTCTGGGCCTTGGAGCACTGCGCGTCGTTCACCTTCACCTCGATGCAGTGGATGACGCGACCACGCTGGGGCACGAACCGCTGGGTTCGGGTGCGGGATGGGAAGCGCGAGGTGCTGACAGGGACGGTCGAGGGCCCGACCATGCAGTTCCTCAGCGAGTCGTACTCGGCGTCGCCGTTCGTGATGAAGACCAGGTCGATGCCGTTGTTCCGGCTCACGCAGATCGAGTCGAGGTTCGTCTGGGCCTTGATGAAGTTGCGGAAGAGGATCTCCGCGTGGACGCCTCCGTGGTACTGGGGCACGTCCAGCGTGACCTGACTCATGGTGATGGCCTGGTCGCGCGCCAGTCCCTCGTAGTGGCTCCGCGCGTAACAGTCCGCGCAGGTCGTCTGGGAGGTGCAGGCCCAGAACAGCCGGCCGCAGCCCGTCTTCGAGCAGGCCTTGATGTTGGAGGACTGCTTCATCGCGCAGGGGCCGCAGATGAACTGGTTGAAGTCCGAGCTGCTGAACCAGTCGCTCCCCGTCCCGTACGTCTCCAGCTCCAACGGCGCCGTGCACACCGTGCACTTCTTCCGATCATCCCGGAAGACGAAGCCCTGGGTGAAGGTCACCTGCGGCGTCTCCAGTTGTCTGCGCCGCTTCTCCATGTACGCGATGACCGTCCCCGTGACGGTCTCGTTGCCGAAGGACTTGAAGCGCAGCGCGATGATGGCCTGGTCGAGCTTCCAGGCCGCCACGCAGGTGTCGATGGCGAGCGCGAGGGCGTCCTTCTGGGAGGTGTCGTCGGTCTCGTACTCGATGCCGTCGAAGGTGATCTTCATGGGAGGGACTCACGCCACGCGAAAGGGTGGGGCCCCTCAGACCGCCTCCACGGGACCATGGCCTCACCGTTGAGCAAGGGACGTACCGGTCCAGGGCGCGTGGTCCGGAGAGGACTCCGGGCGCGCCGTGCGTTCCTGGAAGACGCAGATGCGTCACGCGGCGACGCTCTCTCGCGGTGGCGCAGCGAACTGTCACTCAGCCCACACTCACGCCACGGGGGCTTCCCGCACAGCCGGCTCGTGACGAGATCTGGGGGTCTATGAGGCTGGCCTCCATCATCCTGGGAATCTGCGTGACGGGCTGTGCGGCCCGTGGTGTGTCCTCGACGCCCGAGAGTGCTCCGGCCGCGGGTGGTTCGGGACGGGATGTCCTCGTGTTCGAGGGCATGTGTGATGCCTCCGGGGCCGTGGCCCTCGGGGGCTCGCTGTTCGTCGTGGGCGATGACGAGGACAACATCCTCCGTGTCTACGACGCGCGACGCGGCGGTGCTCCCGTACAGAGCGTGGACCTGTCGCCGGACCTGGAGCTCCCCGCCCACAAGAAGAAGCCCCCCGAAGCGGATATCGAGGCGGCGACGGGGCTGGGCACCTACTCGTTCTGGCTCACGTCCCACGGGCGCAACAGCTCCGGCAAGAAGGCGCCCAGCCGGCTTCGCTTCTTCGCGACCGAGGAGGTCGACGGCAAGCCCCAGCTCGTGGGCCGGCCCTACACCCAGCTCCTCGATGACCTGCTCGCGGCGCCGCAGTTGTCGGGCCTCCGGCTCGCGGAGGCGGAGCCGCTCGCGCCCAAGGCCGAGGGGGGGCTCAACATCGAGGGCATGACGGCGATGGCGGATGGCGCATCCATCTACGTTGGCTTCCGCAGCCCGGTGCCGCAGGGCAAGGCGCTCCTCGTCCCCGTGCTCAACCCCGTGCAGATGGTCCTCGAAGGGAAATCCGCGCAGGTGGGCGAGCCCCGCCTCGTGGACCTGGGCGGCATGGGCATCCGCTCGCTGTCCTGGTGGCACGGCCGATACCTCATCATCAGCGGCGGCACGGATGGCTCGGGCACTTCGCGCTTGTTCACCTGGTCGGGCGGAGATGATGCGCCCGTGCTCGCGAGCGACGTCGACCTCGCGGGCTTCAACCCGGAGGCGTTCTTCACGCCCGAGGACGCGGAGGAGATCCTCCTGCTCAGCGATGACGGCACCGTCCCCGTCGATGGCACCGCGTGCAAGAAGCTGAAGGAGCCGGCGAAGAAGCGCTTCCGCGGCGTCTGGGTGAAGCTCCCCGCGCAGGGCTGACCGCGTCGACGCTGCCTCGCCGGGCGCACCATCCTGCATCGAGGCGCGCAGGTCGCGCCTCGACAGGACTCCTTCCCTCGTGCTTGTTCGCGGGCGGCTGGCGCGAGCGCACCGTCTTGCGTCAAGGCCGCGACCCAGGCTCCTCGGTAAGGCTCCTTGCCTCGTGCCTGGGCGCGGGCGGCTGGCGCGAGCGCGCACCGTCCTGCATCGAGGGCGTGACCTGAGAGTCTCGACAGGGCTCCTTCCTTCGTGTCCGTACGCGGGCGGCTGGCGCCAAGGCGGATCACGTGTAGGCTCGTGCCGCCATGCAGCTCGCCATCCCTCATGCACCTCGGAAGGTCCGTCTGACGCAGGTCCCCGGCGCGGTGGGCCGCCTCGCGCGTGACGCCGTGCTCGGGCTGGCCTTCGTGGCGCTGCTCGGCGCGGTGGCCCTGTGGGCCGGCCGCCACTTCGTCGAGGAGCAGGGCTTCACCTCCCGCGCCGAGGAGGTCGACGGGACCATCGTCTCCACGCGGCTTCCTCCCGTGGATGCCCGCGTGGGCGCGGAGGCCACCCTGGAGGTGCTCTATACCTTCCAGGACGTGGAGCACTCCGTCTCCAACGTCCGGACCTACGCCGAGGACGCCGAGGGGCTCGGCAAGGGCGCGACGGTGAAGCTGCTGGTGGACCCCGCCGCCCCGGGTCAGCCCCGCGAGGCGCGCTTCGCCCGTTCGCAGGCCCTGCGCACCAACCTGGTCCCCTGGGGCGTGCTCCTGGGGTTGATCCTCGCTGGCATCTTCTTCACCCGCGAGGCGAAGCGACTCGTCCGCTCCGAGGTGGAGCCCCTGCGCCTGGGCGCGCTGGTGTGGCTGACTCCAGACGGCCCCCTGCCGGAGGAGGGCGGCGAGGTCGTGTTCCCCGCCCACTACTTCCGTCAGGACGTGAAGATGGAGGTCCGCGCGCGGGTGCGGCCGGGCAGGGCGCCCGTGCGCAACGGAACCAAGGTGCTCGCGGCGGTGGTGCCCCGGGAGCCCGGCTGGGCGCGGGTCATCGACCAGGACCTCGCCGGTGTACTCGGGTGGCTGCGCTGACGGGCCCTCGGAGGGGGTCGAAAATTTGCCGGTGACGTGGGGCTGTGTGACACACGCCTGTAGCTCCCAGCCCGCCGGAGGTTCTTCATGTCCCCACGCCTTTTGCTCGCGCTGCTCGTCCTCCTGCTCGTCCCGGGCACGGTGGGCGCCGCGAAGCGGAACGAGGCGGAGGACGCCTACCAGGGAGCCCGGCGCGCCTACTACGCGCTGAAGGACGACGCCGCCCGGCGCAAGCTGCGCCACCACTGGCTCAACGTCGTGCACAAGTTCCAGGCGGTGGCCAAGGCCCACCCCAAGTCCGACCGCGCCCCGGATGCCCTCTTCACCGCGGGCGAGCTGCTCCAGGAGCTCAGCCGCATCTCCTTCGTCGAGGAGGACCTCAAGGCGGCCATCGCGGACTACGACAAGCTGCGCACCGACTACCCCAAGCACCGGCTCGCCGATGACGCCGCGCTGGCGCTCGCGCGCATCCACGTCCACCGCACGGACCGCCCCGAGGACGCCCGCCGCGTCCTGACCGAGATGCTCGCCGCCAACAGCAAGGGCGACCAGACCAAGGAGATGAAGGCGCTGCTCGCCTCGCTCCCCGCGTCCAAGGTCACGCCGCCCCCGGCGCGCAAGCCGACTCCAGCGCCCGTCCCCGTGAAGGAGGACAAGGGCACCGCGGTGGCCCACGTCGAGACGCCGGCCGAGAAGCCCGCGTCCGCGCTCGTCGGCGCCATCGAGAAGCTCGCCCGCGAGCCGTCCCCGATCATCCCCCGCCTCGACCCCACCACCCCCGTGGGCGGTGAGCCGTCCGGTGAGAGCAAGGGCGGCCTCGACGCCGCCGTCGCCTCGGCGCTGGCATCCAAGGAGTCCCAGACGTCGAAGCCGGCGGAGACCGTCAAGGTCGCCACCGCGACGAAGCCCGTCGAGCCCGCGCCCGTGGTGGACGTGAAGACGTCCGCGCCGGTGGAGGTCGCCTCGACGAAGTCGGAGACGCCTCGTGCGCAGGAGCACCGCCCCGAGCCCGTGAAGGTCGCCGAGGCCCCGAAGGCCGAGCAGAAGAGCCCGGTCGAGCCCCCCAAGCCCATCACCCGTCCCGTCGACGACGAGGTCGCGCAGGCGCGCCTCAAGGCCGTGGCGAAGCAGTCGCGCCGCGCGGAGCTGACGCTGGCGGAGCAGCTCGGGCTGAAGGTCCGCCGCGTCATCATCGACCCCGGTCACGGTGGGCACGACACGGGCGCCATCGGCAAGGAAGGGACGCGCGAGAAGGAGGTGGCCCTGTCCATCTCCCTCAAGCTGGCGGACCTGCTGCGTGAGAAGGGCCTGGAGGTGGTGCTGACGCGTGAGGATGATCGCTTCATCCGCCTTGAGGACCGCGCCAAGTTCGCCAACACCGAGCGCGGTGACTTGTTCATCTCCGTCCACTGCAACGCGGCCACCAGCCGGAAGCTGCGCGGCATCGAGACGTACACGCTGAACACGTCCGCGGACCGCTACTCCATCCGCCTGGCCGCGCGCGAGAACGCGTCGTCGGAGAAGGGCATCAGTGATTTGCAGTTCATCCTCGCGGACCTGGCAACCAAGGCGAACACCGAGGAGTCCTCGCGGCTGGCGAACCAGGTGCAGCGCAGCCTGGTGACGGAGTTGTCCCGCAAGTACTCGGACATCAAGGGCCTGGGCCACAAGGAGGCGCTGTTCTACGTGCTGCTCGGCGTGAAGATGCCGGCCATCCTCGTGGAGACCGCGTTCCTGTCCAACGCGGAGGAGGAGAAGCGGCTGGCCTCGGGCGCGTACCAGATGGACGTCGCCAAGGCCATCGCGCACGGCGTGGAGGAGTTCCTCGGCGACCGCAACCGCGTGGCGAAGGTGGACTGACGCCTCAGTCCCGCGAGAGCACCAGGCTCACCAGCGCCCCCAGGCACGCCAGGGTCCGCACGTGGTTCCAGGCGGTCCACTCCGACTGGTAGCGCGCCCAGTACGCCGGAGCCTCCGCGCTCTGCGCGGAGAGCCTCGCCAGCGCGTCGTTTCGCGGGACGTTGAACCCGGCCGTCACCCCGAAGCAGCCCACCAGGTAGAGCATGCCGCCCAGCAGTCGCAGGCGCGCGGCCGGCTGGGCCCAGGTGAACACCGAGGACACCACCAGCCCCGCGCAGAGCAGGGCCGTGGCCATGAACACCACCAGGAACACGCTCGGCATCACGGCGGTGTTGATGCCTTGCATCGCGGTGATGCCCGTCGTCGGAGGCACTCGCTCCAGGCCCTTCATCACGAAGGTGGAGAAGGCGAAGAACACGCCCGCCATCAGACCGCAGCCGAGCAGGGACGCCCACGTCAGGAGAGGCAGCAGGGTTTCGAGCATGGTGTTCACCGGAGCGTGGCGACGAAGTCCTCGAATCGCGTCGGGGTCGTGTTGTCGGGCGTCCTGCCCGCGCGAGGCTGGATGCGCCCCTCGTTGAAGGCGCGCGTCATCTCGACATAGAGCCCGGCGAACGTCTCGGAGATTCCGGCCTGCATGAGCGCCTGCTGCATCCCCTCCGGCGGGAGCTGCACATAGTCGAGGCCGGGGCGACCCAGTCTGTCCCCGAGGATGCGGGTGGCCTCGCGGTAGCTCAGGTCGCGGGGACCGAGCAGCTCGCGGACGACGACGCCCGTCCAGTCGCGTCGCACGAGCGCTCGGGCAGCGACCTCCGCGATGTCCCGCGACGCAATCATCGGCAGGGCGAGGTCCGGCGTGACGGAGTCCGCGTTGACGCCCTCGTGCTCGATGACGGGGAGCGCGTCGAGGAAGTTCTCGAAGAAGGACACCGGACGCAGCAGCAGCACGTGCGTGTCCTTCAGCGTCCGGAGCCGCTGCTCCTGCGCATGCAGCGTGGCGAGCAGGCCCGTGCCCTCGGCCAGGTCCGCGCCCAGGCTGCTCAGCGCGACGACGTGTCGCACGCCGCTGTCACGCAGCGCCTGGACGATGGCTTCGCCCTTGCGGCGCTGGGCTTCGTGGTAGCTCGCGGACTCGCGGTCCGTGGGGAGCAGCGTGTAGACGGCCTGGGCGCCACGGAAGGCCCGCGTCAGGTACGCCGCGTCCTCCGGATCCCCCGCGAGAACCTTGGCGCCTTTCGCCGCCAGCTCCCCCAGTCGCTCCTCCGAGCGGCCCAGGGCCAGCACGTCCTGGCCCGCCGCCAGCAACAGCTCCACCACCTTCTTGCCGGTGTTCCCGGTCGCTCCCATCACGGTCAGCATGTGTTCTCCCCGGGGCCCGAGGCCCCACGGCATTGGCTTGCCTGGAGTCCAATATCGGGCCCGGAGCCAGGACTCTCAATGACGCCAAGTCGCTGGTTCATGCTCATTCGTCCAGGCCGGGCTGGACTTGGAGGAGGGCAGGGCGCATCGTCACGGCATGGCGGAACTCAGACCTCCGGTCGACGCGCTGGGCGAGGCGCTGCACTTCCTGCGGATGAGCGGCACGTTCTATTGCCGCTCGGAGCTGACGGCGCCGTGGGGGCTCGACCTTCCCGCGACCGAGGGGAGCCTCATGTTCCACGTCGTCACCACGGGACAGTGCTGGCTCGAGGTCGACGGCGTGGAGCCGCGGTTGCTCCAGCCGGGCACGTTCGCGCTCGTGCCGCACGGCGCGGGACATCGATTGGCGCACGAGCGAGGCGGACCCGCGCGCAAGCTCGAGGAGCTCTCCGAGGAGCTGGTGAGCGAGCGCTACTCCATCCTGCGACACGGTGGCGGTGGCGCGCCCACGACGCTCATCTGCGGCGCCGTGCGCCTGGACCATCCCGCCGCGCGACACCTCATGTCCCTGTTGCCAGGCATCATCCTGGTGGAGCCGTCCAACTCGCCGCGCATGGACTGGCTCCAGAGCACGCTGCGCTTCATGGCCGCCGAGGCACAGGAGTTGCGGCCCGGCGGAGAGACGGTCATCACGCGGCTCGCGGACGTGCTCGTGGTGCAGGCCCTGCGCGAGTGGATGGCGCAGGACACCCAGGCGAAGTCAGGTTGGTTGGGCGCCCTTCAGGACCCGGACGTGGGCCGCGCGCTCGCGCTCATCCACCGCGAACCCACGCGGCCGTGGACGGTGGCCTCACTGG
Source organism: Myxococcus fulvus (assembly GCF_900111765.1). Next base: position 965,106 of record NZ_FOIB01000003.1, on the reverse strand, counting down.
CGTCGAGCGTGGCGATGTCCCGCTCCGCGTTCTCCGCGCGCTTCACCCAGCGGGTCGGCGAGCCACCCATGCACTACCTCGCGCGCTGGCGGATGTACGTCGCGCACTCGGCACTCAAGGACGAGCGTCCCGGACTGGGCGAGCTCGCCACGCGCATGGGCTATCAGTCCGAGGCCGCGTTCAGCCGCGCCTTCAAGCGCTTCATGGGCGTGTCTCCCGGCGCGGTCCGGAAGACGGGCTCGCCCACGCTCCGCGCCTGAGGTCAGAGGCCGATGGCGCTCATCGGGATGCGGTACATGTCCCCGGTGCCATTGCCGATGCCCTGGAGGCTGGCGTCATCCCTGGGCGTGTCGAAGCGCTCGCCCACGTCTCCGGAGAATGGCCGCGTGCTGCTGAAGTAGAGCCACTTCCCGTCCGGCGACACGCTGTGGTTGTACTCGCTGTCGCGCGTGTTGATGCCCTCGCACAGTCGCCGCGCGGGCTCCCACCTTCCGTCGACCTTGCGGCTGAGGAACAAGTCGTACCGGCCCAGGCCATCGGGTCGTCGCAGGGCGCTGAAGATGAGGTAGCTCTCGTCAGGGGCAATCCACGGCTCCAGCTCGTGCAGCGAGGAGTTGATGGCGGCCCCCAGGTTCTCCGGCGGTTGGTAGACCCCGTCGACCTGGCGGGAGACCCAGAGGTCACTGCCTCCGTGCGTGCCCTGGAAGTCTCCGCCGAAGTAGAGGTTGCCGTTCGCGGCGACGGCCGGAGACCACTCGTCACGGCCCTTGTCGTTGACGGGCGCGGGCAGTCGGCGCGCGTCCTCCCACTCACCATCGGCGCCCAGGGACGCGGACCAGATGTCGTAGCTGGCACGAGGCCCGGGCTCGCCCGGCTCGGGACGGTCCGAGATGAAGAACACCGTGCGCCCGTCGGGCGACAGATGCGGATCCGCGTTGCTCCACTCCCTGGCGAAGCGCGGGAGCTCCGGGCGCGACCAATGTCCCTGGGCGTCGAGCCGCGTCTCGTACATCGTGAAGCGCTCGAAGGCGTCATCCGCGCGGCCGAAGAGCACGCGCCGCTGGTCCGGCGAGAAGGCCATGAAGAAGTCCCAGGCCCCGGTGGTGAAGAGGCCCGCGCCGTAGAGCTCCGGCGTGCAGCCGTCCGCGCGCTTCGCCGCCGTCACCCGCTCACCGCCCTGGTGCGCGCCGCACCCCAGGCCCAGCAATCCCAACGTCATCAGCACGCCGCGCATCGACCCCGCCATGTGCCACTCCTCCTGAACGACGATTCCGTCCCTCGGAGGTCGGAGTAGCATCGGCCCATGACGCGAAACTTTGGGAATGTTGCCGTGCTCCCCGAGCGCGCCCCCGGCTACCACGTGCTGGGGGAGGGCGATGCGTTCGACGTCAGCGACTGCGTCTGTCGCGCGGGCTGCCACAGTCCCGTCGTCGAAGGCGCGCACGCGCGGGTCTGCGTCAGCGTCGTGCTGTCCGGGGCCTTCCACGCGCGAGGCCCCGAAGGGGACGCGGTGGTGGGGCCGGGCGCGCTGCTGCTCGGCAATCGCGCGGCGCCCTATGAGTTCCGCCACGTCGATGACGGAGGAGATCGCTCGCTCGTCATCGAGTGCTCGGACGCGATGCTCGAAGAGGCCCTCCTGGGCTCTCGGAGAGATGACACGCGTCCCTTCGAGCGGACGAGCGTCCCCGCTTCGCTCGCGTCCCTGGAGGCGGTCCTCCTGGCGCGACAGGCCCTGCAGCCGGGCGACGCGGAGACGCTGCGCGAGGTGGTGCTGTCCGTGGTGGACGTCGCGCTGCGCCTGGGCGGTGAGCGGGCCGATACCCGGGTGGAGCTCTCCGAGCGACAGGCCCGCGGTGTCGCGCGCGTGCTGCGCTACCTCGAGGACCACGTCGGGGAGGACTGTTCGCTGGAGACGCTGGCGAGCATCGCGGGACTGACGCGCTTCCGCTTCCTGCGCGTGTTCCGCGTGGTGACGGGACAGACGCCCCGGCAGTGGGTCATCGCCATGCGGTTGCGACTGGCGGCGAATCTACTCAGGGCAAGTCGGACCCGGGTCACGGACATCGCCCTGGAATCCGGCTTCGGTGACCTGTCCCATTTCACGATGAGCTTCACGCGAGCGTTCGGTATTTCACCTCGGGCCTACCGGATGCGTGCACGTGAACGCGGGTGAATCCCCGCCTTGGAATCCATCGGCACCGGCGGGATGATTCCAGGGCACCCTTCGAGATGTGAGGATCCGTGGCGAACCGTGCCCCGTCGTTGGATGAGTCCGTGTCCCGCCTTTCCTCCTCGGACCCGCGAGGCGTGTCGGAGGCGCTGGAGACGCTGGGCGACGCGCTCTGCGCGGAGGACCATCAGGTCCGTGAGCGGGTCGCGCGGCTGCTCCTGAAGGAGCTGGAGCGTCCGGAGGCGACGAAGGCCTATGCCCCCATCCTCCACCTGCTCCAGACGACCTGGTGGCCGCCTCCCGTGTCCCTGACGCAGCCCGCGATGGTGGCGGTGCTGTCCGCGGTGTCCCGCCTGGATGCGGAGGCGCCCGCGCTGGATGACGCCGCGCTGCTCGTGGCGAACCTGTACCGCATGGCGCCCCTGCCGCTGAGCGCGCTGGAGCAGGCGCTGGGGCACGAGCAGGCCTCGGTCCGCCGCGTGGCCGCGGGCGTCGTGGGCCGCGTGGGCGAGTCCGCCGTGTCGCTGCTGCCGCGCCTGCTGACGGCGTTGGAGGATGTGGAGCCGGTGGCCGGCGCCGCGCTCGAGTCACTGGGTTCGCTCGCGCCCGCGGCGCCGCGGCTGGCCGTGCCCGCGCTCGTGGACCAGGTGGGGCGCGCGGAGGGCACGCGTCAGTACCTGGCGCTGATGTCCCTGCGCAGCCTGCTGGAGGATGACCGACGCGAAGGGCAGGCCGCGCCCGAGCTGGCCGCGCTGGAGCCCGTGCTGCTGAAGTCGGCCGAGGACTCGCAGGCGCCCATCCGGTTGGAGTCCGTGTCATTGCTCGGACTGGGGCGACTGTCCTCGCTCGCGACGGTGGCCACGCTGCGCAGGCATCTGCTGGACGAGAGCCCTCGCGTGGCCGCCAGCGCCGCGGTGGCGCTGCTGCGGGTCGGCGCGCCTCCACAGGAAGCCGCCACCCTGTTGTCGACGCTGCTCACGTCGGAGGACTCGGAGAAGGACATGGCGGCGCTCACCGCGCTGGAGGGCGTGGAGTCCGCCACGCTGGGCCGCATCCGGGACTCGCTCGAACAGGCCGCGAACAAGGCGAAGGGGCTGGTCGCCGAGGCCATCCGAGAGCTCCTGCTGGCCTGAGATATTTCCGGAAATTCACAGAATCCTGCTTCAAGTCCACTGCACGAAGTGATGGAGTCCCGGGTCGCAGCGCCCGGCGTGTGTTCGCGACCGACCGGCCGGGAATCACCCGTGGTCGTGGGGACGAACGTCATGCGCCAGCAAGCGATTCTTCGTGTCGTGTTGGGCAGTGCCGCGCTGTGTCTGGGAGGCTTCGGTGGAGCGGCGTGGGCCGGTGGGCCGACCTCGGAGTCCGCCAGCAGTACGAGCGCCGCGCGTCCCCGGACGTTGGATGACGCGTTGCTCGAGGTGGAGCGCTCGGCGCCGGGCTTCGCCGGCATGTACCACGACGAGAAGGGGCGCCTGGTGGTGCGGCTGGTGAATGCCACCGCGGCCCCGGCGGCGCGCAGCGCCATCACCTCCGTGTTCGGCGCGGACAAGATTCCCGCGGCCGGAGTGGTGACGGAGCCCGCGACGCGGACGTTCTCCCAGCTCAAGGCGATTCAAGAGCGGCTCACGCCGGAGGTGCTCGCGCTGCCGGGCGCCGTCTTCACGGACGTGGACGAGAAGTCCAACCGCGTCGCCATCGGCGTCGAGCGCGCCGAGTCGCGCGCCCGCGTGGAGTGGACGCTCGGGCGGCTGGCGGTGGACCGCGACGCGGTGGACGTCGTCGAAGTGGGGCCCATCCGTCCCGCCAGCGTGCAGAGCGGCTGGACGCCCGTGGCGGGCGGACTCCAGATTGAGACGCCGGGCAAGTACTGCACGCTCGGCTTCGCGGCGCTGCAGGGCGGGACGCTGGGCTTCGTGACCAACTCCCACTGCACCACGGTGCAGGGCGGCGTGGAGTCGACCCTCGCGTATCAGGCGGTGTACCCGTGGCAGGTGGGGACGGAGACGACGGACCCGTTCTATGCGACGGGAGGCAGCTGTCCCGCGGGGCGTCGTTGCCGCTACAGCGACAGCGCCTTCTTCCGCGCGGACGCGGCCATCAGCTCCCGCGTGGTCCAGACGCCCGGAGCGTTCAACCTGAACATCTCCGCCTGGCACGAGGTGACGGGGAAGCTGCTGTACCCCTCGCAAGGGCAGACGGTGTTCAAGACGGGCCGCACCTCGGGGACCACGAGTGGCACCATCGAGTGGGCCTGCGCCACGGTGAACGGCGGCGGGGTGCCCGACACGTTCTACTGCAACTACATCGCGACCAGCGGCGCGCAGAACGGCGCGGGCGGTGACAGCGGCTCTCCCGTGTACATCTTCACCGCCAATGGCGTGGCGCTGACGGGCCTCATGTGGGGCGCGGGCTCAAACCCCTGGAACTTCGCCTTCGCGCCCCTGGGCGGCGTGGAGTTCGAGCTGGGCATCGTCCCGTACTGCTGGGGCAACGTGGGCTGCTGAGCTCCGCGAGCCCCCGGGAGACGAACCTGGGGGCGCGTGGAGGGCGGGCTACTTCCGCCGTCGGCTTGGAGGAGCCTCCGCCAGCACGGGCTGGCCGCGTCGGACGTAGGCGGCCAGCTTCTCCGTGTCGATGGCGTCGATCCACGGCTCATCCGGGTCCACCTCTTCGCCCTCCTCGTCCTCGAACATCTCATCGGCGAAGCGCTTGAGCAGCTTGGGCGAGAGGAGGTCGCGGACCTCGCGCTCCGTCTCCTCGATGAAGGTGTGCTTCCGCGCGCTCCGGATGTGCTTCCCGTCTCCGGTGACGAGGCGTGCCTCCACGCCGCCGTGCACCTTCACCGCGTGAGAGCTGGTGTAGACGAAGGGCGCGCGGACATCTCCGAAGACCTCGCAGCACGCGTCGTTGTCGAGGAAGAGGATGGACCGCTCGGCGAGCAGCTCGCCCTGGACCTCGAGGAACCCCCTCGTGATGACATCTCCCGCGCGGAGGGTGCCGGTGACGATGACGACGGACTCGGGGTCGAGCGAGTCCTCATACCGTCCCTTCAGGTGGAGGTCTCCCTCGACGATGAGGAGGCCAAGCCGCGGCCGCTTGCCGGTCGTGAGCTCTTCGAGGACCAGCCGTCCCTCGTGATGGACGATGTCGCTGTCCTTGCGGCCTCCCTCAAGGCGCTCCTCCACGAAGCGTCGGGCCGCGCGGAGGGTGCTCGACTGCGCGAACCTCCCACGAACGGTCCGCTTCAGGAGCGCGGGGACTCCCTCCGGCGAGAGGCTTCCATCGCTGAGTCGCTGCATCTTCGATCGTGACTGCTTCTTCGCGGTGGGCACCGCACCACACTACTGCGGGCTGGCGGTCTCCCGCCAACCCGCGCCAACACCCGCGCCTCAGCGAGGACGCTTGCTCTCCTGGAACGTGACCTCGAGCGGCAGCTCCTTGCCGTCGCGAATCACCCGGGCCTCCACCGTCTCACCGGGCTTGGAGGCGTTGAGGACGAACATCAGGTCCTCCACGCCGCCGATGACGTGCTTGCCCAGCTTCACCAGGACGTCGCCGCGCAGCATTCCGGCCTGGTCCGCCGCGCCACCCGCGCGCACGCCCGCCAGCAGCATGCCCTTCAGTCCGTTCGGTGGACCCGCGTAGTCCGGCACCGTGCCGAGCGACGCGTTGAAGCTGCGCATGTCTCCGCGCGGCGTGGGGGAGGGGACCTTGCGGTACGTCAGCGTGGTGGCGCCATCCAGGCCCAGCGCGACGACGGACGCGACCTGCGCCACCTGCGCGGTGCCCACGGCGTTGAGCCCCTCCACCGTGTCGGAGGGCTTGTGGTAGTCCGTGTGCGTCCCCGTGAAGAAGTGCAGCACCGGCACGCCCGACGCGTAGAAGGGCGAGTGGTCGCTGGGGCCATAGCCATCACCGCTCGGGTTGCACGTGACGCGCGCCTCGGCGCACGCGCGGGTGAGCAGCGGGGCCCACTCGCTCGCGGACTCGGCACCCAGCACGGAGAGCCCGCCCGCGCGCAGCCGGCCCACCATGTCCAGGTTCAGCATCGCGGCCACCTGCTTCATGCCCGCGTCGCCCCGCTGACGGGTGAAGTGCGTGGAGCCCAGGAGGCCCGACTCCTCACCCGAGAAGGCCAGGAACAGCACGTCGCGCTTCAGCTCGGCGCGGCGCTCCTTCAGCGCGCGGGCGATCTCCAGGAGGCCCGCGACGCCCGAGGCGTTGTCGTCCGCGCCGACATGCGCCTCGTGCCGGTCCGGCGTCAGCGAGCCCCGGCCACCGAAGCCCAGGTGGTCATAGTGCGCGCCCACCACGATGACGCCGGGCGCCTTGCCCTCGCCAGCCTCCAGCAGGCCCGCGACGTTGAACGCCGAGCGCTGCTCGACCTCCAGCTTCACGCCGACCGCCGCGTCCACGCGCTGGCCCTTGGTGAGCGAGGCCCACACCGGCTCCAGCGCCGCGCGCTTCACCACGACGACGGGCAGCCCCGCGTCACCAGGCCCCTCGGGGTGCAGCGCGGGCAGCGTCGCCTCGGGCGGCATCTGCCACTCCTTGGGGGTGGGCGTCGGAGCCTGCGGCCAGTCCACCACGATGAGCGCCTTCGCGCCCCGCTGCGCCGCCTGCCACGCCTTGTAGCGGAGGTCGCCGAAGCGCCGCTGCTTGTCCGTGTCGGCGAACGCCGCCGTGTCCGGGACGAAGCGCCGCACCACGACGATCTTCCCCTTCACCGACAGCTTCGCGTAGTCGTCCACGGAGAGCGATGGCTCGACGATGCCGTAGTTGGCGAAGACGAGCGCGCCCTGCGCCTGCTGCTGCGCGGAGAAGCCGAGCACCGAGAACGCATCGCCCGTCAGTGTCGTCTTGCCGATGCGCACCTGGGTGCCGACGACGGGCTTCACCGCGGTGACGACGGGGAACGCCTGACGGAAGGAGTCCGAGTCCCCCGCGGGCTTCAGGCCCAGCTCCTGGAAGCGCTTCTCGATGTAGCCGCCGGCGGCCTCGATGCCATCCGTGCCGATGCCACGGCCCTCGCGCTCGGACGCGGCCAGCCAGGTGACGTCCTGACGGACGCGGTCCGCGGCGGACGTGGTGGTCGACACGGGCTTCGCGTCCTCCACCCACCGGGCGATGAACAGGTTGGTGTCGCTCTTGCCCGGCGCGGTGGCGCGGTTGCTGGAGAACGCCAGCCACTTGCCGTCCGGCGAGAACATGGGGAAGCCATCGAAGCCCGGCGCGTGGGTGATGCGCTCCAGGTTGGCGCCGTCGATGTCCACCGCCCAGATGTCGAACTCACGGCCCTTCGGGTCACCGTGGTTGGACGAGAACAGGATGCGCCGGCCGTTGGGGTGGAAGAAGGGCGCGAAGGCGGCGCCGTTCAGCCAGGTGATCTGCTTCGCCTCGGAGCCGTCCGCGTTGGCCACGTACAGCTCCAGCTTGGTCGGCCGCACGAGCCCCTTGTCGAGCAGGGACTTGTAGTCATCCAGCGCCTTGCCCGGCGCCGGCCGCGACGCGCGCCAGACGATCTTGGAGCAGTCCGCGTTGAAGAACGCGCCGCCGTCATAGCCGGGCGTGTTCGTCAGCCGCTTCACGTTCTTCCCGTCGCGGTCCATCCGGTACAGCTCCAGGTCCCCATCCCGCACGGAGGTGAAGATGATGGAGCCGTCCTTCGCGCAGACGGTGCCCTCGGCGTCGTAGCCCGGCGTCTCCGTCAGCCGCGTCAGGCCCGAGCCATCCGCGTTCGACTTGAAGACGTCGTACGAGTCGTAGAGGGCCCAGACGTAGCCCATCGAGTGGTCCGGCTTGGGAGGGCACGCGGCGCCGCCCAGGTGCGTGGACGCGTAGATGACCTCCTGGTCACCGGGCAGGAAGTGCGCGCACGTCGTGGCGCCCTCGCCGCTGGAGACGGGGGACACCTTGGCGGCCGCGCCGCTCGCCGGGTCCACCTCCATGCGGTAGATGCGATCGCACCCCATGCCCTCGTGACGGGCCTGGAGCGAGAGCTGCTTGCCATCGAAGGACCAGTACGCCTCCGCGTTCTCACCGCCGAACGTCATCTGCCGCAGGTCCGCCAGCCGGACCTCTTCCGGCAACGCGGGGACCTGCGACGCGGTGGTGTCCGAGCCCGGTGCCGTGGTGCTCGAAGGGGTGGCGCACGACGTCAGTGCCAATAAGGACAGGAGTGAACGCTTCATGGGGCGCGACCATGTCAAAGGCCGCGCCCACACTCAACGTTCCGCCCTGGTTTCGTGAAGCGACCCTACTGGAGCACCGCGAGCAGGTCCCCGCCCTGGACCGCGGCCTTCAGCGTGGTGGCCACCTCCGCGATGGTGCCCGCGCGAGGGGCGCGCACCACCGTCTCCATCTTCATGGCCTCCAGCGTGACGAGCGGCGCGCCGGACTCCACGCTGGCCCCGGCCTTCACGTGCACCGCGATGACGGTGCCCGGCATGCTCGCGGCGACGTGGTTGGGGTTGGCGCGGTCCGCCTGCCGACGGGCCTCCACGCGCGCGGCGCGGCTCCTGTCGCGCACCTGCACGGTGCGGTTGTGGCCGTTGAGCGCGAAGTAGACGGTGCGCAGGCCGTCCTCGTCCGGCTCGCCCACCGCGGACAGGCTGATGACCAGCGTCTTGCCCGGCTCCAGGTCCACCCAGATCTCCTGGCCGACCTCCATGCCGTAGAAGTAGTTCGGCGTGTCGAGGATGGACACGTCCTCGAACCGGCCCGCGTCGTCCAGGTAGCCGGCCATCACGCGTGGATAGAGCGCGCTGGAGATGGCGTCCGCGTGGGAGATGGGCTGGCCCGTCTTCTTCGCCAGCTCCGCGCGCAGCGCCTCCAGGTCCAACGCCGGCATGCTGGCCGAAGGGCGGCCCTCCACGCGCGGCAGCCCCTTGAGCACCGCGGCGCGCAGGTCCTCGGGGAAGCCGTTGGGCGGCTGGCCCAGTTCGCCGCGGAAGTAGCCCACGACGCTGGAGGGGAAGTCGAGCCGGGGCGCCTCGGCGATGAGCTTCTCGTGGGTGAGCGTGGCGGCCTCCGCGAGCGTGGCCGCGCGCACCATCAGGTCGTTCTTCAAGAGGAAGATGGCGAAGTCGCCGACCATCTTCGACGACGGCGTCACCTTGGGGATGTCACCCACCAGCACGTTGACCAGCGCGAACGCGTCCTTCACGTCGTTCCACCGGCTCAGGAGCCCCATCTCCGCCACCTGCGGCCGGAGGTTGGAGTACTGACCGCCCGGAATCTCGTGGTAGTAGACCTCGCTCGTCGTGCTCTTGAGGCCGCTCTCGAAGGGGGCGTAGTACTCGCGCACGTCCTCCCAGTAGTTGGCGAGCGGCTGCAGCCGCGCGTTGGCCAGCCCCGTCTCACGCGGGTGGCCGCGCAGGGCGCTGACCAGCGCGTTGAGGCTGGGCTGGCTGGTGAGGCCCGCCATGCTGCCCAGCGCCACGTCGACGATGTGCACGCCGTGTTCAATCGCCTCCAGGTAGCTGGCGACGCCGTTGCCCGCGGTGTCGTGCATGTGCAGGTGGATGGGCAGCTTCGTCACCTCGCGCAGGCGGTCCATCAGCATGGCCGCGGCGCGGGGGCGCAGCAGGCCCGCCATGTCCTTGATGCACAGGAAGTGGGCGCCCGAGTCCTCGATGCGCCTGGCCAGGTCCGCGTAGTAGTCCAGCGTGTACTTCTTGCGCTTGGGGTTGGCGACGTCGCCCGTGTAGCAGATGGCCACCTCCGCCACCTTGCCCGTCTTGAGCACGCGCTGGATGGACACCTCCATGCTGCCCAGGTCATTGAGGCTGTCGAAGATGCGGAAGACGTCCACGCCCGCCTCGGCCGCCTCGTCGATGAAGGCCTCCACCACGTTGTTCGGATAGCTGGTGTAGCCCACCGCGTTGGCGCCGCGCAGGAGCATCTGGAGGAGCAGGTTCGGCGCGGCCGCCTTGAGCGAGCGCAGGCGCGCCCACGGGTCCTCGTTGAGGAAGCGGTAGGACGTGTCGAACGTGGCGCCGCCCCAGCTCTCCAGACTGAACAGCTCCGACGCCAGGTGCGCGGTGGCCGGCGCCACGCGGAGGATGTCGCGGGTGCGCATGCGCGTGGCCAGCAGCGACTGGTGCGCGTCCCGCATGGTGGTGTCCGTCAGGAGCACTCGCTTCTGCGCGAGCACCCACTCGGCCAGCCCCCGAGGCCCCTTCTCCGCGAGGATCTGCGCGGTGCCCTTCGGCGCGGGGCCGGGCGGCGCCACCGGCACGCGCGGCTCCATGAACTGCGTGGGCTTGAGCCGCTGGTGCTTCTTGATGGTGGGGTGGCCGTTGACGATGACCTCGGCCAGATACGTGAGCAGCTTGCTCGCGCGATCTCGCCGGGGCGTGAGCTGGAACAGCTCCGGCGTCTCGTCGATGAAGCGCGTGTACGTCTCACCGGCCTGGAAGGCGGGGTGGCGCAGCACGTTCTCCAGGAAGGGCAGGTTGGTCTTCACGCCGCGGATGCGGAACTCGCGCAGCGCGCGCTGGCCCTTCATCACCGCGCCCTCGAACGTCGGCGCGTAGGCGATGACCTTCACCAGCATGGAGTCGTAGAACGGCGAGATGTGCGCGTTGGTGTAGCCGTTGGAGCCGTCCAGGCGGATGCCGAAGCCGGTGGCCGCGCGCCACGCGGTGATGATGCCCGCGTCCGGCGCGAAGTTGTTGGACGGGTCCTCCGTGGTGACGCGCAGCTGCACCGCGTAGCCGCGCGGCTGGAGTGACGCCTGCGAGGTGATGCCCACCTCGGGCGAGCCGAGCGCGTAGCCCTCCGCGATGCGAATCTGGCTCTGCACCAGGTCCACGCCCGTCACCTGCTCGGTGACGGTGTGCTCCACCTGGAGCCGCGCGTTGCACTCGATGAAGTAGAAGTGGCTCTCGGAGACGAGGAACTCCGCGGTGCCCGCGCTGCTGTAGCCCGCCTCGCGCGCCAGCCGCACCGCCGCGTCGCAGATGGCGCTGCGCAGCTCGGGGGCCAGGTTGGGCGCGGGGGCGATCTCGATGACCTTCTGGTGCCGGCGCTGCACCGAGCAGTCGCGCTCGTGCAGGTGGACCAGGCCGCCGTGGAGGTCCCCGAGCAGCTGCACCTCGATGTGGCGCACGCGCTCCAGGAACTTCTCCAGGAACACCGCCGAGGAGCCGAAGGCGCTCTTCGCCTCGGAGCGCGCGGACGTGAGCGCCGCCTCCAGCTCCTTCTCCTCGCGCACCACGCGCATGCCGCGTCCGCCGCCGCCGTGGGCCGCCTTCACCAGCACCGGGCCGCCGTGCTCCTGGAAGAACTTGCGCGCCTGGGCGAGCACGCTCGCGTCGTCGCCCTCCAGCGTGGTGCCCGGGACGGTGGGCACGCCGACCTGCTTCGCCAGCTGCTTGGCGGCGACCTTGTCGCCCATGGTCCGCACGACGGCGGAGGTGGGGCCGATGAAGCGGATACCCCGGCGCTCACAGGCCTCGGCGAAGGCGGCGTTCTCCGACAGGAAGCCGTAGCCGGGGTGGATGGCGTCCACGCCGGCGCGCTCGGCCACGTCGAGGATTTCATCGATGCCCAGGTAGGCCTCCACGGGGCGCTTGCCTCGGCCCACCAGGTAGGCCTCGTCCGCCTTGTGGCGGTGCTCGTGGGTCCGGTCCTCGTCGCTGTAGATGGCGACGGTCCGGATGCCGAGCTCGTTGCAGGCCCGGAACACGCGGATGGCGATCTCGCCGCGGTTGGCGCACAGCACTTTCTGGATGGGGCGGATGGAAGAGGGAGCCATGGCTTGGGTCCAGGGGATAGGGCGCCTGGGGGGCCCGGTGCAACCGGTCCGAGGGCGGACGTCGGGTTCAAGTCAGTGGGGCCACCTTGACGGCCCGGAGATGACCGGCGCAAATCGGGCCATGGACACCTCCGTGAACTCATCCTCCGGGCGCCGCGTGGCCGGCCCCCGGGGACTGCCCGTCCTGGGGAGCTTCTTCCCCATGCTCAACGAGCCCCTCGCGCTCGCGAACAAGCTCCATGCCGAGTACGGCGACGTGTCCCTCGTCCGGGTCTACGGCACCCCCATCGCGTTCCTGCGCAACCCCGTCGACGTCAAGCGGGTGCTCATCGACGAGCCCCACCTGTTCCCCAAGCCGCGCATCGAAAACCCCTTCAACGGCAATGGGTTGACGGTGAGCCGGGGCGAGCACTGGAAGCGCCAGCGGCACATGGTCCAGCCGCTGTTCAGCAAGGAGAAGGTGCGGCTGTGGTCCGGGCTGTTCTCGGACGAGCTGCACAAGGGCGTGGAGCGGTGGATGGCGCTGGGGGCGAAGGGAGAGTCCTTCGACATGTACACGGAGGCCGCGCGCCTGATGTTCGGGGTGATGTGGCGCACGTGCTTCGACGAGAACCCCCGCGAGGAGCACTTCGCGCGCATCATGGACGCCATCGACGTGTTCGGCCGGCGGCACACTCCGTGGGGCGTGCTGTTCTACAAGCTCTTGCCCCGCTTCGACCCCAAGGCCCCGCGCATGGGCATGGCGCTGTGGCTCATCAACGGGTGGATCTACGGCCGGCTGAGCAAGCGCCGCGAGCGCGGCACCCGTGACGGCGACATCACGCTGCTCTCCATGCTGGTGGAGGCCCGCGCGCGAGAGACGGCCGAGTCCATGAACGACAAGGAGGTGCGCGACGAAATCGTGAACCTCTTCGGCGCGAGCTTCGAGATGATCGCCACGTCGCTCACCTGGGCGGTGCACGCGTGCACGCAGTACCCGGACGTGGTGCGCCGCATCCGCGAGGAGGTGCGGGAGGTGTGCGGCGACGAGGCGCCGAAGTACGAGGACGTGGCGAAGCTGACGTACACCACGCGGGTGGTGCAGGAGATCAACCGGCTGAGCCCTCCGGCGTGGACCATCCTGCGCGAGACGGCGGAGGACGTGGAGGTGGGCGGCGTGATGCTCCCGAAGGGGACGCAGCTGCTCATGTGCCCGTACGCCATCCACCGGCACCCGGACCACTGGAAGGACGCGGAGACGTTCGACCCGGACCGCTTCCTGCCGGAGCGGCAGGTGGGGCAGCACAAGTGCGCCTACGTGCCCTTCGGGGCCGGGCAGCGTATCTGCGTGGGCCAGCACATGTCCCAGGTGGACACGGTGCAGACGCTGGCCTTGCTGCTGCAGCGCTGCGACGTGGAGTACCTGGGCCGCTCGCCGGTGGAGTGGCAGACGCGGCTGACCTTCGTGCCCAAGCGCGGCATGCCCGTGCGGGTGCGCGCGCGCCAGGGCTGAAGGGGCCTCTTCAGGAGGCCTGGGGGCCGGTCGACGGCGCGGTGGCCGCGTCGGGGCCGGTCTCCTCGTAGTCGAGATCGCGGTGGAAGGTCTCCTCGATGCGGGTGAGGGCGATGAGGGCCAGGCCGAAGCAGATGCTGCCCACGGTGAGGGCGGCGGCGGGCACGCTGATGTGTCCCTTGAGGACGGCGAAGCCGCTGGCGGCGATGGCGGCGGAGCCCCGGACGAAGTTGGGCACCGTCGTGGCCACCGTGCCGCGGATGTTGGTGCCGAACTGCTCGGCGGCCATCGTCACCAGCACCGCCCAGTAGCCCACCATGATGCCGATGAGGAAGCTGAGGATGTACACCATGGTGCTGGTGAGCCCGGGCACCAGCCCGTAGACGAGCATCAGCAGGAAGCCGCCGACCAGGTTGAGCGCCACGGCGCGCTTGCGGCTCTTGAGCCACTGGCTGAAGAGGCCCGCGAGCAGGTCGCCAATGGTCAGGCCGATGGAGCCGTAGAGGATGGCGTTGCCGGCCGTCACGGTGCCCTGGACGTTGAGGCCCGCGGTCAGCTCCGGGGCGAAGGTGAAGAGGATGCCCGTGGTGAAGTAGATGGGCACGCCGATGAGGATGCAGCAGATGTACTTGAGGAAGCGGTTGCCCTGCAGCAGAAGCAGCGGGTTGGCGCGCGACGGGTCCGTCTTCTTGGTGAAGAGCTCCGACTCGGAGACCTTGAAGCGGGCGAACAGCAGCGCGATGCCCATGATGCCGCCGGTGAAGTAGGCCACCTTCCAGTTCAGGTGCTGCCCCACGAAGGCCGCGGCGACGATGCCGAGCATGCCGAGCGTTGCGACGATGGTGGTGCCCAGGCCGCGCTTCTCCTTGGGGAGCGACTCGGCGACCAGGGTGATGGCCGCGCCCAATTCACCCGCGAGCCCCACGCCGCCCAGGAAGCGGAACACCGCGTAGCTCGTCACGTCCCACGCGAAGGCGTTGGCCAGGTTGGCGAACGAGTACAGCAGGATGGAGCCGAACATGACGGAGAGCCGTCCGCGCTTGTCGGCGAGCACGCCCCACAACAGGCCGCCCACCATCATCCCCACCATCTGGCAGTTGTAGATGAGGATGCCCTTCGACAGCACCTCCTCCGGACTGGTGATGCCGATGTCGCGGAGCGAGGCGGCGCGCACCACGCCGAACAACGTGATGTCGAAGAGGTCGACGAAGTAGCCGAGCCCCGCCACCAGCACCGTCAGGTTCAGGACCGAGCGCAGCTCACGCAGGAATTTCATGAGCACCATTCAATGGGTTGGGTCGCCCTGCGGCAAGGGCGATTCTTTCGACGCAGCGCGTGCAAAAGCGGCCCGCTTGCAAGGGCCTGGAAAATATGAACTTTGATTCAGGTCTCATCCCCGGCGGGGGCGGTTTCGTCCCGCGCCAGGGCGGTTTCGTCACTCTCCTCCCGGCCGTTTGACAGGGGACCGGTATCTCCCTGGACCACCGGCGCCCCTCCCTGGGGCCCGCGGACGGTCGAAGGAGAGACACCATGAGAGGCGTGAACGCGGTAACGGGGTGGACGTTGTTCGGCGCGCTGGTGCTGGGGGGCTGCCAGGGCGGGGAGCCTCCCGCCGACGGGCCCCAGGAGGAGCTGACGAGCTCGGCGCAGGCCATCGACAACTGCGTCAACATCCTGCCGGTGATGACGAGCGCGACGAGCCCCTCGGGCATCGTCACCAGCTCCGGTGGATGGACGTCGAACCCCACCATCTACGAGGCGTACAAGGCGTTCGACAACACGGGAGCCTTCTGGCTGTCCACCAAGAGCGTCGCGCCCGCGTGGCTGGCATACGAGTTCTCCGGGCTGCCTCGCATCGTGCGGCGCTACGCGCTCAGCTACAACAACGGCGGCATCACATCGCGGGCGCCGCGCAACTGGACGTTCGAGGGATGGAATGGCAGCGCGTGGGTGGTGCTGGACACGCGCACGGCGCAGACGGGCTGGGCGGGCGTCGAGCGGCGGCAGTTCGACGTGGCCACCCCGGGGGCATACAAGAAGTACCGGCTGAACATCACGGACGACAACGACGCCCGCGCGGGCATCGAGACCATCGCGCTCAACCTGGTGGAGATGTACGAGTGTCGCGCGTTCCCGTCGGTGGATGACCTGTGGACGAACACGTCGGGCGCGACGGGCGGCTTCACGCGCATCCACGACATGGCGGGCGACCCGGCGGCGCGGACCTACACCACGGGCATGACCACGGTGGGGCTGCATGGCTCGCCTCAGGTGGGCGGCATGGATGCGTTCCTCACCTCGAGAGACTGGAATGGGAGCGTCAGCTTCCACAGGCAGCTGGGCGTTCCGAACGGCATCGTCGTGGGCGAGAGCGTGGCGCGCAATCGGCAGTTCGAGGAGATCTACGTCGCCGGGTACACGAGCGGCTCGCTGCAAGGCGCGCCGTTGATCGGGACGAAGGACGCGTTCCTGCTGCGCTACCGCTACACGGGCGTCCATGGCTGGACGCGACAGGTGGGGGCCTCGGGCGCCGCGACGGAGGGGATTGGAGTGTCCATCGACCACGTCGACAACGCGTTCCTGGTGGGGCAGACGGATGGGGCGCTGCCGGGCAACACGAAGACGGGCACCTTCGATGGGTTCGTCAGCAAGTTCAATGCGGCGGGCACGCTGTTGTGGACGCGGCAGTTCGGCGTCGCGGGGCAGCGCACGCGCGCCACTCGGGCCGCCGCGGATGACTCGGGCAATGTCTACGTCGCCGGCATCACCGCGGGGAACCTGCACGGGCAGGTGCTGAGCAGCACGGAGGATGCGTTCATCGTCAAGTACGACGCGGACGGCGTGCGACAGTGGACCCGGTTGTTGGGGGCGCCCGGCACGAACGCCATCCTCCGTGACGCGGCCGTGGACGTGAACGGCCAGGTCTACGTGACGGGGTACAGCGGCGGAGGCATGGATGGGCTGCCGGTGGGCACGCCCCAGGTCTCGACTTTCGTCGCTCGCTACAACCCGGCGGGCACGCGGCAGTGGGTGAAGGAGCTGGACTCCGGCGCGGGCAACTTCGCCTGGAGCCTGTTCATCAATCAGTTCGACAACTCCCTCTACGTGGCGGGGACGGGGCACGGGGACGTGAGCTCGCCCACGGACACGGCGGGAGGCGCGGGGCACCCGTTCGTCTTCAAGATGGACACGGCGGGCGCCATCCAGTGGATCCGGCAGACGGCGCCGGCGGTGCTCGGCGGCGTGGAGAAGCCGGTGTACCCGATGGGCGTCGTCCTGGACGAGGACGACAACGTGTACCTGGGCGGCTACCTGGAGGGGAACTACGAGGGCAACACGCTCCTGGGCAATCCGGACGGGTTCGTGACGAAGCTGCCCGCCGTGCCGTGACGTGGAGGCTCACTCCTCTTCGTGGGCGCCGATGTTGAGCACCGTGGCGCGGGCGTGGCTGATGCGCTCGCCGTCGGGGTCCTCCTGGCGGAAGGCGGCGAGGCGCTCACGGGCCTCGGCGTAGCGGCGCAGGCCGACGAGGGAGGTCAGCTCCGCCTCCCTCGCGTAGCGCAGGTCGTTCTTCTGCGCGGGGGTCGTCGCGCTGGCGCTCCAGGTCTCGTAGTACGTGCGGCACGGAGCCAGGGCATGGACGCGGAAGCGCGGGTGGTTGTTGTGCTCCAGGCACCGACGGATCGCGATCTTGCGGTGCTCCTCCTGCGTGGGCTGGCCCTTCTTCTCGAGCGCCGTGATGCGCAGGGCCGCGGCCTGTTCCTCCGTGGCGAGGTCGGCGCGCATCTTCTCGAAGGCCCATTGACCGGCCGCCACGTTGCTCGCGGTGGTGCGCAGCATCAGGTCCACATAGGCCGCCATGGGGCTGAGCGGCCAGCGGCGCAGGAAGTCCTCGCCCGCGACGCGTTGAGCGTCCCAGTCGTCGAGGTAACCAAAGGCCTGGAAGCGGTAGAGCGAGGCCTCCTCGGAAGGACGGCGACCGAGATGCTCAGGCAGGTCGAGCGCGAGGATGCGCTCCGAATCACGGATCAGCGTGCGCCAGCGTCCGCGAGCGCGGGTCAGGTTGAGGAGCTGGAGGGCCGCGGCCGAGCGCTCGTCAGCGGGGCGCTTCAGGTCCTCCAGGACGACGCGCAGGCGGGACTCTTCGTCCTTCACTTCGGGCTCTACCTTTCGCGCGAGCTCGGCCAGGCGCTGGTCCATCCGGGACAGCTCCTCCTGGGCGTAGGCGAAGTCGGGCGAGCCGGCCAGCGTCGCTCGCAGCAGCCAGGCGCGCTCATCGGGCGAGGTGGTGGCCATGGCGCGGCCGTAGGTCTCGAGCGCGAGCACGGCCGCCTTGCCCGAGGGGCGCCCCGCGCGTGGCTTCACGGGCTCGCGGAGCAGTCGGCCACAGACCTCGTCCTGGAGGGCGAAGATGCGCTCCAGGGGCCCGGTGACCTTGGCGGTGTCCAGGACGACGCCGGTCTCCACGTCGATGAAGCGTGCGTTGATGCGGACCTGCTGGTCCGCGCGCTGGATGCTGCCGAGCACCAGGGTCCGGGCGCCGACGAGCCGGCCCACGCGGACGGCCGAGGACTCGGTGAGCTGTTGTCGCTCCTGGGCGTTCAGCTCGGCGAGCGCCGCCTCGAGCTGCTCGCGTTCGACGACCTGGACGCGTCCGCTGGCGCGCAGGTCGGAGATCAACGTCTCCGTCATGCCGCGCGCGAGCCAGTCCATGGACGTGTCGCCGTTGAGGTTGCGGAACGGCATCACCGCGGCGGGGCCCGGAGGGGGCTTGGACGGGGTGGCCGCGAGCGTGGTCTGGGCGCAGAGGAGGAGGAGCAGGAGCGCGCGAGCGGGGCTCATGGGCGCAGCCTCGCGGACAGGGCCGGGAGGAGGGTGCGCACCCTCGTGGTGAGGGCGTCCTGCACCTCGAAAGGCTGCTGTGCGGGGCCTTCGACGCGCGCGGTGTCGAGCACCTCGCCGGTCTCCACGTGGACGAACCGGGCGGCGACGCGGAGCCGGGGACCGGCGCGCTGGATGCTGCCGAGCACGACGACCTCGGCGCCGATGAGACGGCCCAGCTGTGCGCGCGTCTCCGGGTCCACGCGGTCCGACTGGTGGAAGTCCTGTTCCTTCATCGGGAGGTCGAGCTGCTCGCGCTCGACGATGCGCAGGCCGGGATGCGCGCCGATGTCCGTGATGACGGCCTCGGCGAGGGCGAGCTCGAGTGAGGTGTCCTCGTTGACCTCACGGAACTTCAGGACGCAGATGCTCACCGGGCCCGTGCGCGCGTGCGGTGGCGACACAGCGGGCGCGGGAGTCGAGGTGGGCGAGGACTCGCTGACATGGCTCCGGGGTTGCGGGCGAATCAGGTAGGCCGTGAGCGCCGGGAGGGCGAGCCCCAGGGCAACGAGCAGCGCGGTCCCCGTGGTTCTCGCGAGTCCTCCACGTACCGTGGGCACCGGAGCCTCGGTCACGTGCAGCATGCGACCACGCTCGGTGGAGCTATCAGGCGCGCGGTGTCGGGAGTCAGCGGGCGAGGAGCCCGGAGGCGTCGTGGTCACGGAGGTCGGAGGAGCATAGCCGAACGCTCGGTCACCCACGCGAGGCCTGCCCTCGGGACAGAACAGGCCTCGCGCGTCGAACGGCTACTCGAAGTCGGCCTGCTCGTAGAACAGCACCGTCCCCGAATGGGCGAAGAGGATGACGTAGGCCTGGTAGTACCGGGGGAGCCGATAGTGCTGGTAGGCGGCGACGAAGACCTCCTCCTCACCATCCCACCAGTTGTTCAGGTAGGCGTCCGCCAGCGGTTGGAAGGGGTAGTAGAGCCGGGTCGCGAACTGCTCGTACGTGATCGTGCCGGCGCTGACGAGGTTGGGATTGAAGCCTGGCATCGCCTGGATGGCGCGCGCGGCCATCTCCACCGTGGGCGCGTCCTCGAACTCCCAGGGGAAGGTGAAGACTCGCGTCCATCCCTGGCACTGGCCGAGACAGCGGTTGTAGCCCTGCATCTCCAAGTCCTGGATGTCCCCAGGCGTGAACTGCTCGTCCAACTCCAGCGCGTACCCCGGGGGCGCCGTCTGGGCATGCGCGGCGAGCGGGGACACCATCAGGAACAGCGCCACACAGGTGAGCGACAGGCTGCGATGCATGCGTTCTCCTCGGATTGTGCTGTGGTGGGGATGCTCTCACGCAACATGCTCATCCAGGAAGAGCAGGAACTGTGACATCGGGATGGCCCTCGGGCCCGCGAAATAGCTCGCGCTGAGCGTTCGTTGTGCCAAAGGGTGGGCGACCGGCCACACGGAGCCGTCTTCCTCTGAGGGAGTTCAACGAATGAGCCGCCTGGAATCCCCCTCCGCCCAACCACGTGCGACGACATGCCGGGCTGTCGCACGCACATGGTGCCTGCGGATGCTGTCGCTCGCGGTGATAGGGAGCACTGCGTGCGCCGCGCCGTCCGCGGTCGCCGTGTCGCCATCCGGGGTGCCCGCGTTCAGCGAAGACATGCTGTCAGCCGAGTTCTGGATCCGCCGCGCCCCCTCTCCCGACGAGGTGCTGCTCGACGCCGAGCAGGTGGCGGCCAGGCGCACGCGCGCGTTCGGCCCTGAGGGCGGGCTGATCGATTTGAAGCGCATGCCGACCGCGTTGACGCGGGCGCAGGTCGCCGGCTGGGTCAAGGATGCGCAGCAGACGCCCATTCAGGCCGTCATCGACGAACAGGGTCAGCCGGTGACGGAGGCGATGCTCGAGGAGCTGCGCCGGAACGCCGCAACCGAGCACATCCCCGAAGCCGCCCCCGCGCGCTACGGCCTGAGCGTGCGGCGCACGCCCCTGCGGTCACTGCCGTCCGACCGGCGGTTCTTCGCGGCGGAGAACCTGCGCGACTACGAGAGCCTCCAGGCCGGCATCCTGTTCCCGGGCGAGCCCGTCGTCATCGCGCACCAAAGCGCGGACACGCATTGGCTGTTCGTCCAGACGACCCAGGGGCCCGCGTGGGTCCGGCGCGCAGACGTCGCGGTGGGCTCGGCGGACGAGGTGTTCTCCTACGTGGCGAAGGCGCCCGGACGTGTCGTCACGGGCGACCAGGTGCGCACGGTCTTCACACCGGAAGCCCCCGGCGTGTCCGAGATCGAACTCGACATGGGGGTCGCGTTGCCACGGGCCGACGTGGCTCCCGGCGAGCCCGTCAACGGCGCCAGCAGCTATGCGTCGTGGCCGGTGCTGCTGCCCGTGCGCGAGCAGGATGGAACGCTGGCCTTCCAGAGCGCGCTGCTGCGCCGTACCGCCGACACCGCGCCGGGCTAC
Source organism: Myxococcus fulvus (assembly GCF_900111765.1). The sequence continues at coordinate 944,394 of NZ_FOIB01000003.1, read as the reverse complement.
CTGCCGCTGACACGCGCCAACATCCTCCGTCAGGCGTTCAAGTTCCTCGGCGAGCGCTACGGCTGGGGGCACCAGTTCAATGCGCGCGACTGCAGCGGACTGACCAGCGAGGTGTACCGCAGCCTGGGCTTGTTCCTGCCGCCCAACTCCGGGATGCAAGGGAAGAGCGCGGCGCTGAACCACCGACTCTTCACGGCGAGCGACTCGCATGCCGAGCGGCTGCGCGCGGTGGCCCAGGCGCAGGTGGGTGACCTCATCGTCGTGCCCGGTCATGTCCTGATGATCATCGGCCACGTGGATGGCGAGCCCTACGTCATCCAGGATGTCCCGTTCGCCGTGTTCAAGGATCCGGTCACGCAGCAGCTCCGCAAGACGAAGCTGAACCAGGTGGCGGTCACCCCGTTGCTGCCGCTGTATGCCGACGACACGACCTTGTACGTGGACGCGATGACGAGCCTCGTTCACGTCACGAGCCCATAGGCCCGGCCGCCGGGCGGGATGCCACGCCCAGGCCAGGGGCGTCGATCCAACCGAGCAGGGCACGGCGACCGATGGGCATCTTCAACCGACGAGAAGTGTGGTGAAGTCGAGTGCGTCCAGCGACAGCCTGGAGCAGAGAGGGGGCGCACCGTGAGCCGAGCCTGGGGGTTGGGGATGGGACTCGGCCTGCTCGCGGCGTTGCCGCAGGCGCTGACCGCTCAGGTTCGTGACCCGCAGGGCTTCGTCTCGGCGCTGGTTCTGGCTCTGATTCCCTACAGCGTCTGGGCCCTGCTGGCGCCGCTCGTGCTCATGACGTTCCGCCGGGTGTCGCGGGAGGCGCCGCTCGAGGCTCGGACCGGGGGCTGGCTCATCGCGCTGGGGGGCGGCTTCGTCCTGGCCCATGCGGTGCTGCTCGCCTTGGGGCTCTCCGTGCTGGAATCCTGGTCGGCTCGCGGGCTTGCGTTCACCGACGGGCTCCGGAGGCTCCTGCTGGAGCGAGGCGTGCTCGGGTCCTTCGAGTACCTGCTGTTCCTCGCGGCCTGGGCGACGCTGGGCGCGTTCCGTCGAGCCCGTGAGCGGGAGCTGGGGGAGTCACGGCTCGCCGCACGTCTGGCGGAGGCGCGGCTGGACGCGCTCCGGGCGCAGCTCGACCCGCACTTCCTCTTCAACACGTTGAACGCCGTCGTCTCCCTCGTCCGACAGACGCGGAACACGGAGGCCGAGGACGCGCTCGTGGAGCTGAGCTCGCTGCTGCGGGCCAGCCTGGACGGACGCAACGAGCAAGGCATCGCGCTGTCCGAGGAACTGGACCTGGTTCGCCGCTATCTCGGCATCGAACAGCTCCGCTTCGGCAGTCGCCTGCGCTTCCACCTGGAAGCGGCGCCGGAGACGCTCGGTGCACGCGTGCCCATGCTCATCCTTCAACCCCTGGTCGAGAACGCCATCAAGCACGGCACCTCACGCCGCGCGGCCCGGGGGAACATCTGGGTGCACACCCTGAGACGGGGCGACCGGCTGGTGCTCGAGGTCCGCGATGATGGTCCCGGGCTCGATACGGGGAGCCCCCCCGGAACGGGAATCGGCGTGGCGAATACACGCGAGCGCATCCAGCAACTCCATGGCGAAGGCTATGGTGTGACACTCGAGGACGCACCGGGCGGTGGCGCCCTGGCCCGCGTGGAGCTTCCGTTCCAGGTGTCCACGGTCGGGCTGTTACCACAGGGGAGGGCAGCGAATGGGTGAGGGGCGCGAGGCAGGCTGGCGGGTGCTGGTGGTGGACGACGAGCCGCTGGCCCGCGACAACGTGCGACACCTCTTGTCACGCGCCCCCGACGTCACGGTGCTCTGGGAATGCGAGAGCGGCGGCGACGCGGTGGACGTCATCCTCCGCGAGAAGCCGGACCTGGTGTTCCTCGACGTCCAGATGCCCGAGGTCGACGGCTTCGACGTCCTTCGCGAAGTCGGGCCCGAGCTGATGCCCCCCGTCATCTTCGTCACCGCCTTCGACCAGCACGCCGTGCGCGCCTTCGAGGCGAACGCCCTCGACTACCTCCTCAAGCCCTTCAGCGCGGCCCGCTTCCAGGAGGCGCTCTCGCGAGCCCGAAAGCAGCGTGAGCAGGGACGGGAGCGGGCGCTCCTGGAGCGACTGTCGTCACTGCTCGCGGGCTACAAACCGGCCCACGAGCCGACCGCGGAGACCGGCCAGTACCTGGAGCGCATCGCGGTGAAGACGGACGGCAAGGTGCTCGTCGTGCCCGTCGCCGAGCTGGACTGGTGCGAGGCGGAGGGCAACTACGTCGTGCTGCACTCCGGCGCGAAGAGCCCCATGCTGCGCGAGACGCTCAACCGGGTGGAGCAGTGGCTGGACCCGAAGTGCTTCGTGCGCGTCCACCGGTCCACGTTGGTGAACGTCAGCCGCATCAAGGAGCTGGAGCCCGACGTGGACAAGGGCTGGGTCGTCATCCTGCGCGACGGCACCCGGCTGCGCCTCAGCCCTGGACGCAAGGCCGCGGTGGAGGCCGTGCTGCGCCAGTCGTTCTGAGCCCTCACTCGCCCGCGCGCTGGAGCCGCTGGCGGTACTCGCTCGGCGACTCGCCGGTCCACTGCTTGAACGCTCGCGAGAAGATCTTCTCGTCCGCGTATCCCACGTCCAGCGCCACGTGTTTGATGGGCACCGAGGAGCGTCCGAGCAGCTCCAGCGCATGGCGCCGCCGTACGTCGTCCTTGAGGTTCTGCAGCGACGTCCCCTCGAGCGCCAGTTGTCGATGCAGCGATCGCACCGAGACGTGCAGCGCGGACGCCACGTGCTGCGCGGTGGTCCCCGAGGCGCGAGGGTCGCTCAGCTGCGAGCGCACCCGCTCGACCAGTCGCCGGTCCCTCCGGTACTGCCGCACCGTCAGCGGCAGCGCCCGCTTGAGCATCGCCCGCAGGGCCTGCTCGTCACGCTTGGCCGCCAGCTCCAGGTAGCCCACGTCGAAGCTCATGCTGGCGCGGGTGGCCGAAAAGCGCACCGGGCCCGGGAACAGCAGCGGGTACACGGACTGGTGCGCCGGCGTCGCGAAGGGGAACGTCACCTCTCGCAGGGGCAGCTGGGAGTTGACCAGCCAACAGGCGTACCCGTGCACGTAGCGCAGGCTGCTGAGCAGACAGAACTCGCGCATCGCTCCCAGCTCGTGCCGCTCCTCGATGACGAGCCGCGCCGTCGCGCCCTCCACCTCGAGGGAGAGCAGGACGTCCTCGGTGAGCAGCCGGTGGTGGCGACACCAGCGCTGCAGCGCGATGCCCAGCGTCGGCGAGCTGAGCGAGGCCCGACAGAGCATCCCGTACGTCCCCCAGGGGAGCCGGCGGGTGAACCACCCCAGCGCCTCGTCATCCAGCTCCTGCATGGCCGTGGCCGACAGCGTCTCGAACTGCCCGGCGTTGATGCGCGCCGACACCCGGCCGAGCTGCGCGCGGGTGATCTCCGCCTTTCGCAGTGCGTCGTGCGGGTCCACCCCGTACTTCTCGTACGCGAGCACGATGGCCCGGACGAACGCCATGGGCGTCTCCGCGCGCGGCAGGGGTTCGGGGGAGCGCTGGAGGCGTCGGGGCATCGGCGAGCAGCATGGCCGGGTTGGCACGATTTGCAACCACCCTGGCGCACGCGAGCCCTCCCTCGTACCTAATGTCCGCCAGCCACCTCGAGACGCTGGTTGGGAAACGACTTCATGGCTCACTTCGCAGAGCTGGGCTTCGCGCTCGGTGAATCCATCGAGATGTTGCGCAACACCGTGCGCGCCTTCGCCGCCAAGGAGATTGCTCCCCGGGCGGCGGACATCGACCGGGAGAACCTGTTCCCGGAGGACCTCTGGACGAAGCTGGGCGCCCTGGGCGTCCTCGGCATGACGGTGAGCGAGGAGTATGGCGGAGCGGGGCTCGGCTACCTGGCCCACATCGTCGCCATGGAGGAGATCTCCCGCGCCTCCGCGTCCGTGGGGCTGTCCTACGGCGCGCACTCGAACCTGTGCGTGAACCAGGTCTACCGCAACGGCACCGACGCCCAGCGGCGCAAGTACCTGCCCGGCCTCATCAGCGGCGAGCACGTGGGCGCGCTGGCCATGAGCGAGCCGGACGCGGGCTCGGACGTCGTCAGCATGAAGCTCAAGGCCGAGAAGCGCGGGGACAAGTACATCCTCAACGGCTCCAAGATGTGGATCACCAACGGCGCCAACGCGAAGGTGCTGGTGGTCTACGCGAAGACGGACGAGGCGCTGGGCCCCAAGGGCATCACCGCCTTCATCGTCGAGGGCGGCAGCAAGGGGCTGAGCTTCGGCACCAAGCTGGACAAGCTGGGCATGCGCGGCTCCAACACGTACCCGGTCTTCTTCGAGGACTGCGAGGTGCCGGAGGAGAACGTGCTCGGCGGCGTGGGCGCGGGCGTGAAGGTGCTCATGTCGGGGCTCGACTACGAGCGCGCGGTGCTCGCCGGCGGGCCCCTGGGCATCATGGGCTCCTGCATCGACGTGGTGCTGCCGTACGTCCACGAGCGCAAGCAGTTCGGGGAGAGCATCGGCCAGTTCCAGCTCATCCAGGCGAAGCTCGCGGACATGTACACGTCCTGGTCGGCGTGCCGCGCGTACGTCTACGCGGTGGGCCAGGCCTGCGACAGGGCGGACCACGCGAGGACGCTGCGCAAGGACGCCGCGGGCGCCATCCTCTACTCCGCGGAGAAGGCGACGTGGATGGCGGGACAGGCCATCCAGATTCTCGGCGGCAACGGCTACGTCAACGAATACCCCACGGCGCGCTTGTGGCGCGACGCCAAGCTCTATGAGATCGGCGCCGGGACGTCGGAAATCCGCCGCATGCTCATCGGGCGCGAGCTGTTCGCCGAGACCGCATAGGGAACACCACCATGGCCATCCTCAAATCAACCACGGATACCCGCTCCGCCGACTTCCGCGCGAACGCGGAGGCGATGCAGAAGCTGGTCGGCGACCTGCGCGAGAAGGTGGCGCTCACGGCCAAGGGCGGCGGCGAGAGCTCCCGCCAGCGCCATGTCTCCCGAGGCAAGCTGCTGCCCCGGGACCGCGTGGAGCGCCTGTTGGACCCCGGCTCTCCGTTCCTGGAGATCGGCCAGCTGGCGGCCTGGAACATGTACGGCGGTGAGTCCCCGTCCGCGGGGATGATCGCCGGCATCGGCCGCGTCCAGGGCCAGGAGTGCATGATCGTCGCGAACGACGCGACGGTGAAGGGTGGCACGTACTACCCGATGACGGTGAAGAAGCACCTGCGCGCGCAGGAGATCGCCCAGGAGAATCGCCTGCCGTGCGTGTACCTGGTGGACTCAGGCGGCGCGTACCTGCCGCGCCAGGACGACGTGTTCCCGGACCGGGAGCACTTCGGCCGCATCTTCTTCAACCAGGCGCAGATGAGCGCCGCGGGCATCCCGCAGATCGCCGTGGTGATGGGCTCGTGCACGGCGGGCGGCGCGTACGTGCCGGCGATGAGCGACGAGACCATCATCGTCAAGAACCAGGGCACCATCTTCCTGGGCGGCCCGCCGCTGGTGAAGGCGGCCACCGGCGAGGTCGTCACCAACGAGGACCTGGGCGGCGGTGACGTGCACACGCGCATCTCCGGCGTGGCGGACCACCTGGCGGAGAACGACGCGCACGCGCTGTTCCTCGCGCGGCGGATCGTGGCGAACCTGAACCGCTCGCGGCCGCACACGGTGGCGCTGGAGCGCTCCGAGGAGCCGCTCTACGACCCGAGCGAGCTGGGTGGCATCATCCCGTTCGACGCCCGCAAGCGCTACGACGTGCGCGAGGTGATTGCCCGGCTGGTGGACGGCTCGCGCCTGGACGAGTTCAAGGCGCGCTACGGCACCACGCTGGTGACGGGCTTCGCGCACCTCTACGGCATCCCAGTGGGCATCATCGCCAACAACGGCATCCTGTTCGGGGAGTCGGCGCAGAAGGGCGCGCACTTCATCGAGCTGTGCTCGCAGCGTGGCATCCCCCTGGTGTTCCTGCAGAACATCACCGGCTTCATGGTGGGCCGGAAGGTGGAGAACGCGGGCATCGCGAAGGACGGCGCGAAGATGGTGACGGCCGTGGCCACCGCGCGGGTGCCCAAGGTGACGATGCTGATTGGCGGCAGCTTCGGGGCCGGCAACTACGGCATGTGCGGCCGGGCGTATTCGCCGCGCTTCCTGTGGATGTGGCCCAACGCGCGCATCAGCGTGATGGGCGGCGAGCAGGCGGCGTCGGTGCTGGCCACCGTGAAGCGGGACGGAATCGAGGGCCAGGGCGGCGCGTGGGCGAAGGAGGCGGAGGAGGAGTTCAAGGCGCCCATCCGCGCGCAGTACGAGGAGCAGGGGCACCCGTATTACGCCACCGCGCGACTGTGGGACGACGGGGTCATCGACCCCTCGCAGAGTCGTCGCGTGCTCGGCCTTTCACTCTCGACCGTGTTGAATGCTCCGATTCAGGAGACTCGATTCGGCGTCTTCCGGATGTAGGACTCGACCATGTTCGAAAGTCTGCTCATCGCGAATCGCGGCGAGATTGCCTGCCGCATCATCCGCACGGCGCGTCGGCTCGGTATCCGCACGGTGGCCGTCTATTCGGACGCCGACGCGGGCGCCCGTCACGTCCGGCTGGCGGACGAGGCCGTCCGGCTGGGGCCTCCCGCCGCGCGCGAGTCGTATCTGGTGGTGGAGAAGCTCATCGACGCGGCGAAGAAGACGGGCGCCCAGGCCATCCACCCGGGCTACGGCTTCCTCTCGGAGAACCCCGTGCTCGCCGAGGCCTGCGCGGCGGCGGGCATCGTCTTCGTGGGGCCGAACGCCGAGTCCATCCGGGCGATGGGCTCCAAGTCCGCGTCCAAGGCGCTGATGGAGAAGGCGAAGGTGCCGACGACGCCGGGCTACCACGGCGACGAGCAGGGACTGGAGCGGCTCAGGGAAGAGGCGAAGCGCATCGGCTTCCCGGTGCTCATCAAGGCGAGCGCGGGCGGTGGTGGCAAGGGCATGCGCCGGGTGGACCGCGCGGAGGACCTGGAGGCGCAGCTGGCGTCGTGTCGGCGCGAGGCGCTGGGCGCGTTCGGCTCGGACCTGGTGCTCATCGAGAAGTACGTCGAGCGGCCGCGGCACATCGAGGTGCAGGTGTTCGGTGACACGCACGGAAACTACGTGCACCTGTTCGAGCGGGACTGCTCGGTGCAGCGGCGTCACCAGAAGGTGCTCGAGGAGGCGCCGGCGCCGGGGATGACGGAGGCCCTGCGCGCGAAGATGGGCGAGACGGCCATCCTCGCCGCCAAGGCGGTGAACTACGTGGGCGCGGGCACGGTGGAGTTCATCGCGGACCCCGCGGGGAACTTCTACTTCATGGAGATGAACACGCGTCTCCAGGTGGAGCACCCCGTCACGGAGGAGATCACCGGCCTGGACCTGGTGGAGTGGCAGCTGCGGGTGGCCTCCGGGGAGCGGCTGCCGAAGACGCAGGCGGAGCTGTCCATCCGGGGCCACGCGATGGAGGCGCGCATCTACGCGGAGAACCCGGACGCGGGCTTCATCCCGTCCGTGGGTCGGCTGGTGCACCTGGTGCCGCCGGAGACGTCGCGGCACGTGCGCGTGGACACGGGTGTGGAGCAGGGGGATGAGATCTCCACGCACTACGACCCGATGATCGCGAAGTTGATCGTCTGGGGCGAGGACCGGGAGGCGGCGCTGCGGCAGATGCGCGAGGCGCTGGAGCGCTACCAGGTCGTGGGCGTGGCGAACAACGTGGAGTTCCTGGGACGACTGGTGAGGACGGCGTCGTTCTCCCAGGCGAACCTGGACACGAGTCTCATCGAGCGTGAGCGCGAGGCGCTGCAGCCGCCCAAGGGGGAGATTCCCGACGACATCTGGCGGCTGGGCGCGGTGGCGGTGCTCTCGCGGGCGCGTGACGAGGCCGCGAAGGAGGAGCCGGGCTCGCCGTGGGCGCAGCTGGATGGGTTCCGGCTGGGCGCGGTGGCGCCGTTCCTGGTGACGCTGCGCCAGGGGGACGTGGTGCGGGAGATTCGCGCCGAGCAGACCGGGCCTGGGGCGTATGTGATGCGGGTGTCCGCGCCGGGGGGGCAGGACGGCGCGGCGCGGGTGCCGGTGCGCTTCACGGTGGGCGCGCGGGACGCGGTGACGCTGGCGTCGCCCGAGGGGACGGTGCACGCGACGGTGGTCCCGGTGGGGGCGCGCTGGAGTGTGTTCGCGCGGGGGCGCCGGTGGGAGCTGGAGTCGTTCGATCCGCTCGACGTCGAGGCGACCGCTCCGGAGGCGGAGGGAGGGCTGCGCGCGCCGATGCCGGGCAAGGTGATCGCGCACCTGGCCGAGGTGGGGGCGAAGGTCTCCAAGGGCACGCCGCTGCTGGTGATGGAGGCGATGAAGATGGAGATCACCATCTCCGCCCCGCGCGACGGCGTGCTCGCGAGCTTCCGGCATCACCCCGGTGAGCAGGTGAGCGAGGGGACGGAGCTCGCGGTCATCGAGGAGAAGGTGGCCTGAAGCAGGGTGGGGCAGCGTCGTGGGTTCCCGACGCTGCCTTTGCTTCTTCGTGGAGTGAGGCTCGTGTCGTGGCCCGGCGCCGGATTCTCGCCGCCGCTTGGCGTCGCGGCGCGCGCTCACCCTGAACAGACTCTCAGGGGTTTTTCAGGGGTGCCGACTGGACGTCGGCTCCCCGCTGGGCGGCGGCCCGCTTGCGGAAGTCGATGATCGGCGACGCATCGAATCGCCACACTCCGTCGATGCGACGAAGTTCCATCGGAATGGGAGAGTCGGAGCCCTTCATGAGGACCCACTCGAACTTTTCCTCGATGCGGACGATCTTCATCTCGCGGTAGTGCTTGCCAAGCTCCTCCGCCACGTCCGCGGGGTAGGCCCCTTCCGACCACAAGATCGCCGCGTCCGGGTGGTCGATGATGAGTGGGCGGATGGCCTGCTCACTGCCGGTGAGGTTCGCGAGCGCGAAGCGCCGATAGACATCCTCGGGAGAGCCGGGGACATCTGGCTTCTGCGCGCATCCCGCCGCCATCACCAGGCTCAGGCTGATCGCCACGAGCAAGGTCGTTGTGCGTCTGTTTCGCATCGCGATTCCTTCTGAGAGCCACTGTCATGATGTTCAGTGGTTTTTCCGCTGCGTCCCTTGCAGGCGATGACACTTGCCAGCTGCCCAATGCCTACATGAACGAATTATCAGTTGTTTTTTTGAGGGCCTGTCGCCCCACCGTGAGCTGCGTCATGGAGGACAATGCCTACATGAACGACTCTTCAGCCATTTTTCAGGACCCTCTGGCTGCGGTCGTACTGCGGCAGAGCTTCATGCCTACATGCACGAACCATCAGGTGGGATTGAAGGACCTGGACGGGGAGGGTATTTACCCAAACAAAGACAGACATTGATTGCTCAAATCCAACACAATTCATGTCTGTCTTTGTCTTGATTCGCCGCGGAACTACTCGCCCGCGCGCTGACGGTTGAGCCGGTCGTAGTGGCGATAGCCCAGCTTGTCGAGCGCGCTCGGCGGCGCGAGGCCGATGTCGACGAGCGTCTTGATGTCATACGTCCCCGCGAGCACCGGCGGCGCGTAGCTGCGGATGGCCGTGGGCGTGCGGAACTTCTCCAGCGGGAACAAGACCGCGCTGGTGTGCACATGCACGAAGTGCGCGGCGGACTGACGCTGCCAGCCCGCGACTCCGGGCGCCGTGATCACGTGAGGCGTCGCCAGGAACGTGCCGCCCGTGAGGATCTCCAACTGCTGCCCCACCTGCGCGACGATGCAGCCCGCCGGCGCGGTGCCACGGACCTTGCGACCCTGCGGATCCTCGTCCGTCGCGCGCGTGCGCAGATACAGCCCGCTCTTGTCATCCGGGCTCGGCGCGGCCTTGCCCTCGGGGTTCAGGAACCGGCCACCGGGCAGCAGCGTGAGCAGGTTGAAGTCCGTGTGCTCCTCGCCCCAGACGATGTCCGTGTTCACCTGCTCCGGTCGCAGCGGCAGGTACTGGAGCGCGCGGGTGATGTGCGGAGCCCGCTCGCAGAGCGAGGTGAAGGTGTCCTCGGGCAGCCCCAGCGCGACGGCCGAGCCTCGCAGCAGCTTGAGGCCCGCCTCGTGGAGCGAGCGCCCCAACGTCACGATGCCTTCCTGGAAGTACTCCGGCGCGTCGGGCGGCCAGACGTTCTCGGGATACAGCTCCGGGAACTCCATCGCCGCCACCTCGTCGTTGGGGTAGGGCGCGACGAAGTAGCACTCCTTGAAGTCCGGCTGACCATTGCCGGCGACGGCCACCTCGGTGTTCGGCGGCGTCCAGCCCCGCTGGTACCAGAGCTCCGCGCGACCATAGGGCTTCTTCGCCTCGGCCGAGCGCGCGATGAAGGCCGCGAAGGCGTCGTAGTAGCGGTTGAGCGCCTGCGTGTCGACGCCGTGGTTCTTGATGTACACCAGCCCGAAGACGCCAAACGCCTCACGCAGCGCCGCAGCGGCGCGCTCGATGCGGCTCGCCTCGCCGGAGGCAAGGTCTGCAAGGTCGACAGTGGGGATGTTCAGCGAAGAGGTCTCGGCCATGGTTCCCCCAGGTTTATCGCTCCTGGCGACCAAAAGGGAGGGCCTCGTGGGAGCCACTACCCCTGGTATCAGCGCCCCTCCCCAGACAGGGCCGAACCACCAGGGCGCACCCTCACCGCACCACCGGCAGCGGGAAGCTCCAGGGCTTCCCATCCGAGGCCACCGCGTGCCCCGTCACCTCCGCGGCCCCATGGCCCTGTCGCTGCGGCTTGAACGTCGCCTGCGGATTCCTCGCGGATGCCTGCCCGCCATGGAACACGGCGAAGCGCGCCGCCACCGCGCCCACCGTCGTCAGCACGTCCGCCGCCACCTGCTTCCAGCGCTGCCTCCCCGGGAGGGCATCCACCGCCAACCCCGCCACGGAGCAAGCCCGGGAGGTCTTCCAGAGCACCCCCGACAGACCCTCGGAGAGCGGCCGGGCGACCTCCGGAGCCCGGCGCGCGTCGAGCTCCACCACGTGCGCCATCACCACCTCCGCGGCCTTGCCCGCGAGGCGATACGGCCGCAGCACGTCCGCCTCTCGCTCCGAGTGCGGGGCCAGGGACAACAGACTCCCCGCGCTCGCGCTCGCCGAGGCCATGAAGAACAAGGGCAGGGTGCGACGCGTGGACTGCCACAGCGGCACGGCCGTGTTGTTGAGCAGCACCGCCGTGTAGCCCGCCAGCGGCATGCCCAGCAGCGCGGCCGAATACCCCGCGACCTTGCCCGTGACACCGAGCACACCTCGCGACTTCCCCAGCACCAGGCCCGCCGTGTTGAGCGCTCCCGACAGCGCGAGCACCCACGAGCCCACGCTCATCGGCGACGTGGGCCGGAACACTCGCAGCATGTTCAAGAAGCGCGTCGGGCGTCCGAGGTCGGCGATCAACAACCCCGCGCTGACCATGTCCCCCGCGGTCCCCAGCAGAGCGCAGCGCCGCGCGAGCCGCTCCATCGACTTCTCGCCGAGCACATCGATGGCCAGCCCCAGCAGGCTCGCCGCGCCCGCGACCCCTCCCACGAAGAGATACGCGGGCACGGTGGCGATCCACACCGGCTGCTTGATGGCGGCCAGCCCGTGGTAGCTCGGCGCATCCACGGTGTCCGCGACGAAGTGGGACGGAACTTGAGCCTGGACCCCATGGGTCGGATTGGCGCGGTCCAGGTCCGTCACCCGCTGCTGTGCGCCCTCGCCGAGCAGCGTCCCCAGGGCCGGGTTCACATTGCGGCCGTCCGAGCGCCGCTGGAGCCTGTCCAGGAAGGTGTCTTCGGCGTCACGCGCGCTCATGAGTCCCCTCGACGACCGAGCAGCACCGCGCCCACGGCCATGGCCGCCATCCCGAGCGCTCCCACGGCCACCGCGCCCCAGGCCTGTCCGGCCTTCATCGTCGGGACGACGGGGTCCGGCGGCAGGTTGTAGACCTCCGGGCGATCCACGAGCAGGAAGAAGGCGTTGAGCCCGCCCGTCCCTGGCTGGTTCGTCGCGTCCTTCCCGTAGAGATAGGCGCTGATGATGCCTTGTGAATGCAGCTCACGCAGTCGATGGTCCGCGCGCTCGTGCAGCACATCGAGGTCCCCGTAGACGATGGACTCGGTGGGGCACGCCTTCGCGCAGGCGGGCGTCATGCCCTCGCCAATCCGGTCGTAGCAGAGGGTGCACTTCCAGGCCCGGCCGTCATCCGGTCGCCGGTCGATGACGCCGAAGGGACAGCCCACCACGCAGTAGCCGCAGCCATTGCAGACATCCGGCTGGACGTAGACGGTGTCGAACTCCGTGCGGACGATGGCGCCCGTGGGACACGCCTCCAGACAGCCCGCGCGCTGACAGTGCTTGCAGACGTCCGACACCATCAACCACGAGAAGTCCCCCACGCCCGTCGAGTGGCCCGGCATCGGCACCGGCCGCTCCACGAAGGCCACGTGCCTCCAGGTCGAGCAGCCCAAATCCCCGGTCTGGTCATACGACATCCCGGTGAAGTGGAAGCCGTCGTCGGGGAGCTGGTTCCATTGCTTGCAAGCCACCTCACAGGCCTTGCAGCCGATGCACACCGTCGAATCGGTGAAGAAGCCCTTGCGACTCATGCGCTATCGCTCCTCGTCCTTCTTCTCCTGCCAGGGGACATGGTCGACCTCGCCCGCGGCGAGGCTGTCACGGCGGTGCGGCGCCAGGTCCGAGGGCAGGGCGGGAGGCGTGGCTCCCGTCGCCGCCCGGGCCCGCGTGGCGTGTCGACCCGCGATGAGATCACAGGTGAGGGCCTTCGACTCCTGGATGTCCACGTTGGGGTCGGCGACGAAGCCCAGCAGCTCATTCGCGCCATCCGCGCGCGAGCGGCCCGTCACGCCCCAGTGATACGGGATGCCCACCTGGTGCACCGACGTGCCGTTGAGCTTCAACGGACGCAGGCGCTCGGTGACGAGCACCCGGCACTCCAGGTCCCCACGCGCCGTGCGCAGCGTGGCCCAGCCGCCGTTGCTCAGCCCCCGCTCGCGAGCCAGCTCCACGGAGACCTCGCAGAACTGTTCCGGTTGGAGCTCGCTGAGCCAGGACAGCCAGCGACTCATGCCGCCCGCCGTGTGGTGTTCGGTGAGTCGGTACGTGGTGAGGATGAAGGGGTAGCGCGGGTCTCCCCACGCGCGGTGGTAGGGGTTGCCCTTGCGGTGCCACTCCAGCCGCGTCGGGTTGCACTGCTGCCCGTAGAGCGCGTTCTTCACCGGCGACTCCATGGGCTCGTAGTGCGTGGGCAGAGGCCCATCGAGCATCCCGCTCGGCGCGAACAGCCAGGCCTTGCCGTCGGCCTGCATGATGAATGGATCATCCCCGGCCAGGGAATCGATGCCCTTGGTGCCGGGAGGAGGGCGATGGTCCGGAGGGCGGTCCGCGATGCAGTCGGGGACGTCCTCGCCGGTCCACTTGCGCTGGGTCTCGTCCCACCAGACGTACTTCTTCCGCTCGCTCCAGGGACGGCCCTGCGGGTCCGCGGAGGCCCGGTTGTAGAGGATGCGGCGATTGGCGGGCCACGCCCAGCCCCACTCGGGCGCAACCCAGGTCTGCTCGTGCCCCGGCTTGCGACGCGCCGGTTGGTTCACGCCATCCGCGTAGGCGCCCGAGTAGATCCAACAACCGCACGCGGTGGAGCCGTCGTCCTTCAGCGCGGTGAAGCCGCTCACCGGCTGGCCATCCTTCACGGTGTAGCCGTTGATCTCCCGGAGCACCGCCTCGGCGCTCGGTTCCTCGAGTGCGCCGTGGGTCGGGTAGTCCCACGTCAGCTGGCGCAGCGCCTGGTCCTTGGGCGCTCCCGAGCCCGCGTACAGCCGCTTGAGCCTGCGGCCCAGGTGGAAGGCGAAGTGCAGCTCGCTGCGCACGTCCTCGCGTGGCTCCACCGCGGCGTGGTGCCACTGGAGCATCCGCTGCGTGTTGGTGAAGGAGCCGTCCTTCTCCGTGTGCGCGGCGGCCGGGAAGAAGAAGACCTCCGTGCGGATGTCCTCCGTCCTCACGTCGCCTCGCTGGACCTCGGGGGTCGTGCGCCAGAACTCGGCCGTCTCGATGAGCGTGAAGTCGCGGACCACCAGCCACTCGAGCTGGCGCAGGCCCTTGCGTTGGAGCGCCCCGTTCATGGAGCCCACCGCCGGGTTCTCGCCCATGACGAAGTAGCCCTTGATGCGGCCCTCGGCCATGTCGACCACCGTCTGCATGTGCGAGTGATTGCCGGTGAGCCGGGGCAGGTGCCGGAAGCCGAACTCGTTCTCCTCGGTCGCCGCGTCCCCGAACCAGGCCTTCAAGAGCGAGACGACGTACTTGGGGAAGTTGCTCCACCAGCCCGTGCTGGACGTGTGGGACTCCAGGTAGTCGGCCAGGGAAGGGGACTGGGTGGAGCTCGGCATGGGCAGGTAGCCCGGCAGCAGGTTGAACAGGGTGGGGATGTCCGTGGAGCCCTGGATGGACGAGTGCCCGCGCAGCGCGAGGATTCCGCCACCGGGCCGGCCGATGTTGCCCAGCAGGAGCTGGAGGATGGTCGCGGTGCGGATGTACTGCACGCCCACCGAGTGCTGCGTCCAGCCCACCGCGTAGCAGAACGCCGTGGTGCGCTCGCGACCGGAGTTGGCGCAGAGTGTCTCCGCGACCTTCAGGAACTGCTCCTCGGGGACGCCGCAGACCTTGGCGACGATGGCCGGGGTGTAGCGCTGGAAGTGACGTCGGAGGACCTGGAACACGCAGCGCGGGTGCTGGAGCGTGGGGTCCTTGGTGGCCTCGGTGATGAGGGTGGCGTGCGTCTCACCCTCGCCCGCGCCGGGCTCCGAGTAGAGCTCCTTGTGGCCGGACGCGGGGGTGGGGCCCTCGACGCCCTCGTAGCTCCACGAGCTGACGTCGTACTTGTTCTCCTTCGGCAGGAAGCCGCTGAAGAGCCCGTCCAGGTCCTCCGTGTCCTGGAAGTCCTCGCGCACCAGGTTGGCGGCGTTGGTGTAGTGGACGACGTACTCCTTGAAGTAGCGCTCGTGCTCGAGCACGTAGCGCACGAGCCCTCCGAGGAACGCGATGTCCGAGCCGACACGGATGGGCACGTGCTGGTTCGCCACGGCGCTGGTGCGCGTGTAGCGCGGGTCCACGTGGATGACCGTCGCCCCCCGGGCCTTGGCCTCCATCACCCACTGGAAGCCCACCGGGTGACACTCGGCCATGTTGGAGCCCTGGATGAGGATGCAGTCAGAGTTCCGCAGGTCTTGTTGGAAGGTCGTGGCCCCGCCACGTCCTAGCGTGATGCCCAGACCGGGCACCGTGGACGAGTGTCATATTCGAGCCTGGTTCTCCACCTGGACGATGCCGAGGGCGGTGAAGAGCTTCTTGAGGAGGTAGTTCTCCTCGTTGTCGAGCGTGGCGCCGCCCAGGTGCGCGAGGCCCAGCGTGCGCTGGACGCTGAAGCCGTTGACGTCGGTGTCTTCCCAGGTCTCGTCACGGGTGCGCTTCACGCGCTCGGCGACCATGTCCATGGCCTGCTCCAGCGGGAGGCGTTCCCACTCGGTGCCTCCGGGACGGCGGTAGAGGACGTGCTGGACGCGGTGGGTGCCGGTGACGAGCTGGAAGGTGGCGGAGCCCTTGGGGCACAGGCGGCCCCGGGAGATGGGTGAGTCGGGGTCGCCCTCGATGTCGATGATGCGCTCGTCCTTGACGTAGATGTCCTGCCCGCAGCCCACGGCGCAGTACGGGCAGACGGATTTGACGACGCGGTCCGCGCGAGCGGTGCGGGGCTCCAGCGTCCGGCTGCGCTCCGTCATGGCCGTCTCGCCGAGCGCCTTGACGTCGCCGCGCGCGATTTGACGCAGCACGGGCCAGCGGAGCATCAGGTCGAGGATTCCCACGGTGGACCTCCCGGTCGGCGTCATGCCGGCGCGCGTCCGGATGATGGACGCCGAGAGTGCCCGAGACATTTAGCGGGAGGGCCACCATGCCCTGACCACGTCGGACTCCAGACGGTTGCTGGTGAGTTGTGTTGTCGACTGGATGTAGGAAGGGCTGAAAGTAGCCCTTCCTACCTGGCTGTCACGGCAAAGACGTCAGTCAGAATTGATAGAAAACCCAATCAAGCCCATGACCGTCGTTTTCCGAGAGGCCGCAGAAAGATGTGGCTGAATTGCAACCGAGTTGAATGATCGTGGGTTGCCAACCAGGACTTGGGACGCCGCATTCTTCGTAATGCTCACCCTCGTAGACACTCCACTCGGGTGTGGACGTCACCAGCGTGATGTTGCGATAAAGTGGATCACCCACAGACCTGCACGTATCCAGAGGCGAAAGCCCTGTGATTTCGCCGGTTCCATCGGCAAAGATAGCCATGGTGTACGCCGGACCCACCGTGAGATAGTAGCTCCCAATGAGCGGATCGCCTGGTGGCAACAAAGAAGCCTTATTGCTATCGAGCGCGCCCGAAGCCCCCCTCTCGCGCGATGGCTCACCGCAGGCAGCGAGTGAAACCGCAAGAACGACGCCACCGATATGACAGCGCTTCATGTGGACTCCTGATCAAGGTGCAATCTCGGGCCACGCCGAGATTCTAGACATTACCAGGGTGAAGACTGGTGTTGCAAGGTGTTTGCGCTCTTGGAGGACAGGGGACTGATGCGCGGCGGTGAGTCATTGAGCGGAAGGTAAGTTCGAAAGGGTGGCAAAGTTCCGCGCCCATGAATCTGTAAAGCTTTCTTCAAAGCTCGGCTTTTGCTTTAAAAGGCGGCGTGGGTGCCGGTGACGAACTGGAAGGTGGCGGAGCCCTCCGGGCACAGGTGGCCCCGGGACATGGGCGAGTCGGAGTCGCCCTTGATGTCGATGATGCGCTCGTCCTTGTCGTAGGTGTCCTGCCCACAACCCACGGCGCAGTGCGGGCAGACGGATCCGCTCGCGATTCGACGCAGCACGGGCCAGCGGAGCATCAGGTCGAGGATTCCCACGGCGGACCTCCCGGTCGGCGTCATGCCGGCGCGCGTCCGGATGATGGGGCCGGGCGCGCATGAAACAGCGCGCGAGAGGGGCTCGGTTCCCCGCACACGTCAGAGGCTGGACGGTTCCGCGGATGAGTTGTCTTCAGGTGGATGGCTGTCTCACGCCGCCCCCGCACCCGGCTGGCATCATCCCCCGCACCGCACGCGAATGAGAGTCATTCCGCCGGACACCCTTCGCGTTGCTGGTGAACATTGCGCTGATTATCGTGCGTGAATGCGAACAGAGATTCCGCGGATAGGCATTCCCTATCCGTCTGACATCAGCCCGGATGCGGAGGCCTGTCGCGCGCACACCTTGCGGTGGCTGTCACGGCGGGGGCTCGTCGTGGGCCCGGAGGCCCTGCGGACCTACGACGAGAGTCGATTCGATCGGCTGTCCGCGAGGATGTGTCCGAACAGCCGGGGAGCGGGCCTCGACCTGGTGAGCGACTGGATGGGGTGGCTCTTCGTCTTCGACGACCAGTTCGATGGACCGATGGGCCTCGACCTCGATGCGACCCGCGCCTTGCTGGACGAGGTGTTGTCGGTCATCCAGAGCACGGCCCCCCAGCGGTATCCTTCATCGCGGCTGGGCGCCGCCCTGGTGGAGCTGTGGGGGCGAACGACCTCTGGCGCGAGTGCGTCCTGGAAGGCACGGTTCACCCAGGACCTCGCGGGGTACTTCGAGGCGTACTACCAGGAGGCTCGGGAGCGCACGCAGGGGTGGCCCGTGGACATCGAGAGCTATCTGCGCACGCGACGGCTGTCGATCGGCGTCCTGCTGAGCCTCGACCTCTGCGAACGGTCCGAGGGACTCGACGTTCCGCCCGCCGTGCATGGCACCGAGGACATGACGACGCTGCGCTCGCTGTGCACGGACGTCGTGGTGATGGTCAACGACCTCTATTCGGCGCCCAAGGAGGCCGCGAGCGGGCAGATGCACAACATGGTGCTCCTCCAGATGCATCACGAGGGCTGTGCGCAGGCCGCCGCCATGGACCGGGTCGCGGGTGAAATCGCGAAGCGGGTGGAGACCTTCGCGGCCGTGGAGCGGCGGATACGACAGGGAGTCCAGAGCATCGAGACCTGGAGCGTCATCGACCGTGACATCGCCGCCATCAAGAACCTGATGCAGGGCACCACGGATTGGACCCTCGAGACGGCTCGCTACTCACAGACGGCTCAGGGGGCTCGGGTGAGGGTGACGGGGTAGGTCCTCGTGTCGCGCCGGATGAGGAGGATGGCGGGGCTGCCCGGCGCCCCCAGCTCGCGCTCGCGGGCCTCGCCCGCCGTGAGCACCGTGGCGCCATCGATGGACTGGACGATGTCTCCCACGCGGAGCGCGTCGCCATGCATGCTCTCGAGCACGCCGCGCACCAGGACGTCGTCTCCGGCCATGCCGAAGAAGATGCCCAGCCGCCCCGGCTCGATGCGCGGCGGCCCGAGCTTCCAGTCGCCCACGTCCTGGGACTTGCCCACCGCCAAGGTGAGCGTCTTCTCCGCGCGCTCCGTCTTCTCGCTCCAGGCGATGAGCCGATGCTGGCCGGGCGCGACATCCTCCACCCGGAAGCGTCCATCCGCTCCCGTCGGCGCCGACGTCAGGCCATCCACGTCCACGAAGGCCTGGGCAAGGGGCTTGCCCGCCTTGTCGACCAGTCGGCCCGTGATGGCGCCTCCCGCCTCCACCACGACGTCGACCTGGGTCGTCTGTCCCGCGACGCTCGTCGTGTCCGCCTTGCCCGCGCGACCGTCGGGCAGCGTCACGGACACCGTCACGGCTCCGGGGTTGACGTCCTCGACCACGAAGCGATCTCCCGCGAGCTCCAGCTCCTGTCGCGACAGGAAGTCGTCCTCGCTCTTCGTCGCGGAGACCACCAGGCGGAAGCCCTCGATGCTCCGGCCTCCCGCCGAGCGGACCGCCCCCGTGAGCCGTCCTCCCGGCTGGAGCTGGATGACCAGTGTCCTCTGCGTGGCCGGCACGGAGGGCAGGTCACCCCGGCGCCCGCCATTCGTGGCCCAGAGGTGCAGCGGCTGCGTGCCCAGTGAGTCCGCCACGAGCGTGACGTGTCCGGAGGCATCCGTGGAGTCCTCGAGGAAGATCTCGTTCTTGCCCGCCTCCGCCCCCATGACCGTGGCCGAGACGCTCGGCGCGCCGTTGGGCTCCAGCACCGTGACGGAGAGGGGACGCTCCGCCTCGCGGACCCGCAGGTCCACGCGCTCGGTCGCACCCACCTTCAGGTCGACGACCTTCTCCTGGTCGCTGTTCTGGTTGCCCACGTCGACGAGCCATGCGGCGACGCGGTAGCGCCCGGCGCGCACCCGCATGCTCCAGGTGCCGTCCGCCGCGGTGGGGATTTGATGCGCCTCCGTGCGCGCCGTGTCCGCGAGCTGCGCGAAGACCGTGACGGCCGCCGTGGGGACTCGACCGTCCGCGAGCTTCACGGTCCCCTCCAGCGTGCCTTCGCCTCCCAGCTCGAGCTTCACCTGATGCGTCTGTCCGGGGCTCACCGCCACGCGCTCTCGGACATGGAGCTGGCTGCCCGGCCTTCGCGCGGCCACGAAGACCTCACCCGGTGGGACGTCCTCGAGCACGAAGGCGCCCTGTGCATCCGTCACGGCCGTGAGCGCGCCCTCCATCGGCATCATCCGCCAGCGACGCTCGGGGGTGACCTGGATGCCCGCGAGGGGCTGGTCGCGCTCGTCGACGACCGTGCCCTCGATGCGGCCATTGGCGTCCAGCTCGGCCAACAACTCGAAGCGCTGGCCCGCGAGCACGGTGATGCCTTCCCGCCGCAGCGCTCGGAAGCCCTTCGCCCGGACCGTCACCGAGTAGGAGCCCGGTGCGAGGTTCCCCGCATCGAAGCGTCCGTCCACGCCGCTCGTGGCGCTCGCGACCTCGGCGGGGGCGGAGTCGAAGGTCGCCACCATGGCTCCGGGGGCGATGGACACGGTGGCTCCCGCGATGGGCGCGGAGGTGCCCTTGCCGCGCACGATTCCCGTGAGCGACGCGGCGGCGCCCAGTCGGATGCGGACGTCGCGGAGGGTCATCCCCGCGCCCACGACCGCGCGGTCCCGCGCGGTGCCCGTCAGTGCATCCAGCCGCGCCGACACTTGATAGACGCCCGGGGGCACATCGAGCGAGAAACCACCGCCCGCGCTGGTTTCCGTCTCGAACGTCTCGCCCATGCCCGTGGCCGTGACGCGAGCTTGCGTGGCGGGCTTGCCCTCCGGCAGCTCGACGAAACCCTCGATGAAGGCCGAGCCATCCAGCTCGACGACGAGTCCGGAGGCCGGCACCTGGACCCGGGCGATGCGTCGGGCCGAGTGGGCGGGCGCCGTGACCTCGAGCTGGTATTCGCCGGGCGTGAGTCCTTCGGAACGGAAGAGGCCGCGCTCGTCGGCGGACGCTTCGTGACGTTCCTCCTCGGGGACGGACGTGGTCGCGACGGAGGCGGAGGCCAGCACCGTGCGCGGCGTGAGCGTGAGCCTCGCGAGCGGGACAGGCACCTTCGAGGCTCGCTCGACGACCGAGCCCGACAAGGTCACGCCCGCGCCGAGGGCGAGACGTACGGGCGTGAGCGCTTCGCCACGAGGGCGGGTGAGCGACAGCCTCGCGGTGGCGAACCCCTGCGCCTTCGCGGTGACGAGATAGGCCCCGGGCCTCGCGGGAAGGCGCAGGGCGCCCGTGGCGTCCGTGGATCCCCGACCCGCGACGAACCACGTGGGTCGACCTGTCGCGGGAGAGCGTGGTCCCTGGAAGTAGAGCGAGACTTGCGCCCCGGCGATGGGCCGTGAGTTTCCGTGGACCTCGACCTGGACAGCCCCCTCCTCGTCGCGCATGGCATCGGCGACCGGAGGCGTGCCTGTCGCGGGGGCCTGGGCCGCTGCTCCTCGCGTGGTGGGAGGTGATGTGGGCTTTGCTTCGGTCGACTCGCCACGAGCGGTGGACTCGGACGCAGAGAGCGTCGAAGCGTCGCCCCTCTCTGTCGACGACGCACGCCAGATGAGGAGTGCACCCACGAGAGCCAGGCCGATCGCCACCACGAAGACAGTCTTTCGACTCATTGTCCCTCCCGCGCTCATTCTCTCGCCAGACGGACCGCGAGTGCCAGCCCCCTCGGTTGTCCGGCGTGACGCGGCGAGGGCCCGGGGCGCTCCGCTCCAGCCCTCGAAGCTCGACAGGCCGGGGAGGCGCAGAGGCACGGCGCGCAGCCGATGGCGTTCTGCTTTCGCAGCTCCCGCGCGCTGCCTATGTGTCCGTGCTGGCGCAGGCCCGCTCGAAGGACGGAGGAATCCGATGCAACCGGTGCGACATGTCCGGGTGAAGGTGTGCTGCATCTCGTCACGCGAGGAGGCGAGGCTCGCGGTGGAGTGGGGTGCCGATGCACTGGGGCTCGTCTCGCGGATGCCCAGTGGTCCCGGCGTCATCGACGAAGCGCTCATCACCGAGTTCGCCGCCACCGCACCTCCCGGTGTCACCAGCTTCCTGCTGACCTGCGAGGAGGACGCCGAGCAACTCATCTCCCAGGCCCGTCGCACCCGCGTGAACACCGTGCAGCTCGTCGACACCCTTCCGGTGGAGACGCTGCGACGACTGCGCTCGGCGCTGCCCTCGGTGAAGGTGGTGCAGGTGGTCCACGTCGTCGATGCCTCGTCCGTGGAGCAGGCCCGTGCCGTGGCGCGCGAGGTGGATGCCTTGCTGCTCGACTCCGGCAACCCGTCCCTCGCGGTGAAGGAACTCGGTGGCACCGGCCGCGTGCACGACTGGTCCCTCAGCCGGAGTATCCGCGAGACGGTCTCCGTCCCCGTCTTCCTGGCGGGGGGCCTCAAGCCCGAGAACGTGGCGGAGGCGATTCAATCCGTGGGGCCCTTCGGCCTGGACGTGTGCAACGGACTGCGGACCGAGGGGGCGCTCGACGCGGACAAGCTCCAGCGCTTCATGCGCGCGGTGCGGGCCGCCGAGGGCTGAGCAGGCACGGAAGGGCCCAGGGGAGGACACGGGGCCTGGGCCCTCGGGCGATACCGGGCCGCCGGCGGGGTGCCTATCTCCCGCTTCCCGCCGTCCCCTGCGAGGTAGCCCATGTCGGACCGTCCCGCGACGCTCGTGCTGTCAGGTGGTGGAGGCAAGGGCGCCTTCCAGGTGGGCGCGGAGCGGGTGCTGCGCGAGGTGCACGGCTTCCGCTGGGAGCGCGTCTTCGGCGTCTCGGTGGGCGCGCTGAACGGCGCCGTCATCGCCCAGCGCGAGTACGAGCGCCTGACGCACCTCTGGATGAACCTCCGCGAGTCGGACGTGTACCGGCGCTTCCCCTGGCTCGTCGTCGCCCTGCGCATCGGCGTGCTCAACAAGCTGGGCATCTACGACAACACCCCCTTGAGAGACCTGGTGGAGCGCAATCTCGCCGGACGGCCCTTCGCCATCCCCGCCCACGTGGGCCGCGTGTCGCTCACCTCGGGGCAATACGAGCTGGTGTCGAGCGACGCGAGCGACTTCCTCTCCGCGGTCTGGCAGAGCGCGACCATGCCCGTCATCTGGGAGCCCATCGGCCCCCAGGCCATCGTCGACGGAGGTCTGCGCAACGTGACGCCGCTGGGCGACGCGCTCGGGTACGCGCCCACGGAGATCGTCGTCATCGCATGTTCCTCCTCGCGACTGGAGCCCGTCCGCCATCCCGCCAACATCCTGGACGTGGCCCGCCGGAGCCTCACGGACATCACCCTCAACGAAATCCTGATGAACGACGTGGATGTCTTCGTGCGCATCAATGACATGGTGAGACAGGCCCATGAGCAGGGGACATCGCTCCGCGCACCGGACGGCAAGCCGTATGTCTATTGCCGCATCACCGTCATCGAGCCCACCGCGCCCATGGGCGATACGCTCGACTTCTCGCCGGAGATGATTCGCATGCGCATGCGTCACGGCGAGGACCGGGCCCGCGCGGTGATGCGGCCGACGGGCGTGGGTCCCGGGGAGCGCATGCCGCCGCGCATCGCCGCCCAGCTGGAGCCCATCCTCCATTCCTGAGCCGGCGTTTCCGGAATGTGGGGGAGGGTCGCTACGATGCCTCCCGCCCTGCCGCAACCGGGGGCGCGGGAGGAACACGGTGGGTCAGCTTCAGCGAGTGGCGGTGACAGGACCTGGCGCGGAGGACTCCGCGACCGAGCGCCTCGAAGCCCTGGTCCGTCGGGCCCAGGGCGCCTCGGAGGAGGAGCGAGGGCTGCTGGCCGAGGACATCAACACGCTGCTGCTCCAGTTACCCTCCGCGCCCGAACCCCAGCGCAGCGCGACGCTGGTGCGCTCCTACCTGGAGACGCATGCCCTGGCGGGGCTCGGCACGCCGACGATGCCATCGAACATCGCCGCCACCCAGGCGCTCCTGAGCCTGGGCTACCCCGACGCGCTCACGCTGACGCCCGAGGAACTCGACGCCCTGCGCCAATGGCAACGGCAGCGCTTCGCGGTCCCCTGGCTCGTCCTCCTCGTGACGTTGTTCGGGGTCGTCCTCGTCCAGGTCTTCCTCCTGACCATGGGGTCGGAGAACGCGCTCGTCGTCCGCTTCAATGCGACGCTCCGGGCCCTGTCCGGCGAGCCCCCGGCGCCGCCCACCCTCATGGAACTCCATGAGGAACTCGTCCGGAACTCGGCCTACCGGTTCCTGTTCGCCCAGTTCGTCGCGGGAGCGGGGGCCTTCTTCTACACGGTGACCGCGGGCCGTCAGCGCGGAGGCCGTGCGCGCGCGCGTCGCGTCTTCCTGACGCTGGCCGGAGTCGGGGCGGCCATGGCCCTGTTCCAGCTCCCCGCGAACGGGTGGATCGCCGCCACCTCCTTCACCGCCGCCGCGGGCGCCTTCGTCTGCGCCAACAGGCTGAAGCCGACCTGAAGGGGCCGTGACAGGCGACTCGTGACGTCTCTGTTGAAGATTACGTCGGATACCTGATGTACACGGTTCCCATGACCTTCAACTTGATTCGGTATCTACCGCTTTCCATTCTTCCCATGATGTTGGGCTGTGGCTCCCCCGCCGAGGAGAAGCCCGCCGCGGTGCTGATGACGCGCGCGCAGGCGCTGATGACGGGGACTCCTGCGTCCACGGGTGTGCTGGCGTTCCTCAACACCCGCTCGACGACGGTGGCCGTGCTGGACAACGAGGTGCCGCTCAACCTGCTCACCGCGCAGAGCATCATCGCGTATCGCAACGGGCCGGACGGCATCGAGTCCACGGCGGATGATCGCCACTTCGTCTCCATCGCCCAGGTGGACGCGGTTCCCCAGGTGGGCCCGGCCGCGCTGGAGGCGCTGGAGGCCTACGTCCGGGGCACCGGCCGCGTGGAGATGCCGCTGGATGAGCAGGTCGGCATCTTCCATGGCATCGCGTTCAACCTCGCCGAGGCCCGCCGGGTCATCGCCGCCGCGAACACGGCGCCCCTCAACGTCCTGCAGGGCAGCGTGGGCCTGAGCGCGGCCCAGGCGCAGGCCATCATCGACGCGCGCCGCATCGACCACCTGGTGGAGCTGTCCCGCCTGCCGTTCATGGATGGCACGGGGCTCCAGGCGCTGAAGAACCACGTCGCGCTCGCGCCGGAAGGTGACCCCTGCACCGGGCCGAACACGTGTCAGGCGGGCCTGTCCTGCACGGGCCTGGCTTTCGGCGGTCCCATCGCCTACGGCCGCTGCCGCAATACAGCGTACGTGCCGGGCGACGGTGACAGCTGCTCCGTGCTGCGTCCGTGCGCCGCGGGCCTGACGTGCTCGGGGCCTCAGTCCGGCGCCGATGACGGGCTCTGCCGTCCGTCGTGGATGGCGGGCACCTTCACGAACCACTCGGACCTGTCGCTGCCGGCGTCGACGACGACGCCCTGGGTGTCCACCGTGGGCGTGGTGGGGCTCGCGTCGGTGCCCGAGGACATCACCGTGGAGCTGGACCTGGTGCACGCCCAGCCGTCGAAGCTGGTGCTGACGCTCGAGGACCCGGGTGGTGAGACGGCCCTGCTGTGGGACGGCCCCAACGAGGGCGTGCCCCCGGCGCGCATCCCCGTGACGCGTGGCATCCCGCGCGACGGCATCATCAACGGCAAGTGGCTCCTGCGCATCTCCAACCCCACGGGGCAGGGCAGCGGCACGCTCCGCTCGTGGTCCGTGAAGCTCACCAGCCGCTGGGACTGAAGCCAGCGGGAACCTCCGGGGCCGCGCGGGTGTCCACGCCCGCGCGCGCCTCAATACGTGGCAGGGACGCCGCCGCTCTTGGCCTGAGCGGCAGGCACCGCCGCGGCCGTCGCGCTCCGCAGCTCGGGAACCGTCGAATCCCCTCGCGCATCTGATGGCGGTGAAGGGACTTCCGGAGCCTCATTGAGCTCCTTGTAGAAGCGCCGGCCGATGAACACGCCCAGGACCAACGACAGGACCAGGCCCGCGGCGGACACCGCGGTCATCACCGTGCGGCCCTGGGCCAGCCCGCTGCCGAACTGCGCGGTGAGGAAGGTGCCGGGAATGGTGCCGAGCATCACGCCGGCCACCGAGGGCCAGAAGCGCGCGCCACTGGCGGCGGCCGCGGCCAGCATCACGTCGGTGGGGCACAGCGGGTTGATGCACATGGTGAACGAGAAGAGGAAGTCGTTGCGCTTGGCCGCGCGCACGAGCGCCGGGTACTTGCCGCCAGCCAGGCGCTTCATCGGCCGGGTCCCCAGCTTGCGTGCCAGCACGAAGAGCAACATGGCGGCCAGGAAGCTGCCCGTTAGTGAATAGAGGGTCGCTGCAAGCGTCCCGAACATCATCCCGCCCACGGCGGTCATGAGCTGCCCGGGCAGCAACGTCAGGGGACGTACGGCGAGGAAGGCGATGTATGCCAAAGGCGCCGCATCACCCAGTGGGGCCAGCAGATCCGAGAGATGTCGCTGGTCGATGAAGTCCGGCCCCAAGAGCCGGAGCGTCAACAGTCCACCCACGGACACGAGCATCGGGGCCAGGACCCGAAGCCATGTCTTCGCACCCTGCGCCACGCAACGCCTCCCCGCGGCACGAGAGCGCGCGCCGCGGGCATGAAAGTGAGTGTCGGTTCGGGAATCGGCAATGAGGAGGGAATTGTTTTCAACAAGAGAGCGTCCTGCCGGGCATGCCTCCGCCGGGAAAGTAAGCAGGGCGAGCTTGACGAACCCTCCGGAATCATTGGGGTTTTGGTGTGGTGGGTCAGGCGAGAACGGCTGGCGGTGTACGGAGCTTGCTTGCATCGGGGCGCTTCCGTCCCAAGGTTTCAGGCAAGGGGCAATCGCGGTGAGGGATGGGGGCAGGCAGCCAAGAGAGGAGAGGGCGCAATGTCGGACAAGGACAACAAGGGCAGCATGACGGTGGCCGAGGCGGGCCGTAAGGGTGGCGAGACGGTCCGGAACGAGCGAGGTCGCGAGTTCTACGAGACCATCGGCCGCAAGGGCGGAGCGACCGTGAAGGCGGAGCGAGGTCGCTCGTTCTACGAGGAGATTGGCCGCAAGGGCGGCGAGACGGTGAAGGCCGAGCGCGGCGCCAAGTTCTACGAGGAGATCGGCAAGAAGGGTGGTGACCGCGTCAAGGCCACCCGCGGGCCGAACTTCTACGAGGAGATTGGCCGCAAGGGTGGGCAGAAGGTGAAGAAGCTCATCGAGGAGGGCAAGCGCGCGGCCCGGGCAGCGATGGCGGCACAGGAGGGCGGCGCCGCGCCGCAGCCGGAGGGCTCCACCACGACTCCGGCGGCTCCTTCCGGTGAGACGGCGGGCCCCGGCCAGAACGAGTAGCGTGGCCAACCGC
Source organism: Myxococcus fulvus (assembly GCF_900111765.1). The sequence goes on along the minus strand of NZ_FOIB01000003.1, from coordinate 917,615 downwards.
GCGCGGACCCGGTAAGACGGGCCGCGTGTACCTGGTCATCACGTTCCTCGAGCAGGTGGAAGGCACCGAGCGAGCCATCCGTCGGCTCCGGGAGTTTGGAATCCCGGAGCCGCTGGTGGTCCGAGCTCGCAGCGCGGCCGCGGCGCTGTCCGCCGAAGTCCCCGTGTTCGCGGGGCTTCGCAGTCTGGCCCTCGGAGCGGACGAGGACCGGGTGTTGTTGGTGAGCACCCTCCCTGGCGTGTCGGCCGAGGAGATGGAGCGGATGATCCAACGTGTCCAGTTGGAGATGGACGCGGATGATCCACCGATGGGGCGGCTGGTGGCCCTGCCGGTGATCGCCGCACCCACCCACCGGCGCTCGTGACGAGCGGGGCGCGGCCGGTGTAAGCAAGCCCCGTGCAAGCGCTGCTCGTCTTCCTCGCCATCGCGGCGCTCTCCCTGCTCGCATCGAGTCCGGCGTTGGACCCGGGGCGTTTCCCCGCGTTGGCGCGGCTGGCGGCGGGGGGCTTCCTGTTCCTGTTGTTCGGCGTCGTCCTGGGCCCCTCGGCGGCGGGGGTGCTGTCCGCGGAGGACGTCCAGTTGATGCGCCCGGTGATGGCGCTGGGGCTGGGGACCGCGGGCGTCATCCTGGGGTTGAACCTGGAGCCCCGGCTGCTGCGGCTGTTGCCCCGGCCGGTGTACGCGGCGGCGCTGGCGCACTCGGGGACGGCGTTCCTGTTCGTGGCGGTGCCGCTGGTGGTGCCCTTGATGCTGACGTCGCGGCCCTCGGTGGTGGCGGCGGTGGGGGCGGCGTCGCTGTTGGGCGCGGCGGCGAGCCTGTCCTCCGGACACTTCGCGGTGCTGGCGTACCGGGGCGGCAGGATGGACCGGGCGCGGGGGCTGGGGGTGGCGCTCCTGACGATGCTCGACGACGCGCTGGGGCTGGCGGTGCTGGCGGTGGCGCTGGTGCTGGGCGCGGGCTCCAACGCCGGTGAGGGGCTGGGCCTGGTGTGTCTGGCCATGCTCCTGGGCGTCCTGTGCGGCGCGCTGCTGGCGTTCCTGACGCGCGCGATGAAGGACCCGGCGGAATTGACCACGGTGACGCTGGGCATGGTGGCGCTCGTGGGCGGCGCGGCGGCGTACCTGCGGGTGTCGGCGCTGCTGGCGGGCGTGGCGTGTGGGGCGACGCTGGCGCTGGTGGGCGGGCGCACGGTGGAGCGGGTGGCGCGCGCGCTCGGGCGGGTGGAGCGGCCGGTGTTCCTGGTGGTGGTGTTCCTGGTGGGCAGCGGGCTGTACACGCGCGACTGGGCGGCCTGGGCGCTGGTGCCGGGGTTCGTGGGGCTGCGGTTCCTGGGAAAGGTCGTGGGAGGACGGATGGCGCAGCGGCTGGCGCGGGGCGTGTTGGAGCTGCCGCCCCGGGTGGGCTACGCGCTCATCGCGCAGGGCGGGCTCGCGCTGTGCCTGGTGGCCGAATACGAGTTCCTGGTGCCGGGCACGCTGGCGCGCCGGGTGCTGGACGTGGTGGTGGTGGGCGCGGTGGTGAACGAATTGCTCGCGGGGCCGGCCTTCCGTCAGGTCCTCTCGCCACCGCCGCCGCGTGAGCCTCCAGCGTCCGCGGACGTGGGGGTGGCCACATGAAGGGCGCGGTGCTGCGGTTGCTGCTGCTGGTGGGGCTCCTGGCCATCATCAGCCGCGCCCAGGTGCTGCGCGAGGACGCGGGCACGCCGGTGACGCTGGCGGCCGGCGCGCTGCTCCTGTGCGGCCTGTTCGCGGGCAAGGTGGCCAAGGGGCTGGGGCTGCCCCGGCTCACGGGCTACCTGCTGGTGGGCGTGGCGGTGGGGCCGTACGCGCTGGGCTTCATCCCGGGCGAAGGCGTCAAGGGGTTGGACCTGGTGAAGGGGCTGGCGGTGAGCCTCATCGCGCTGGTGGCCGGCACGGAGCTGCGGTTGGGGCTCATCCGCCGCGTGGGCGCGAGGGTGGCGCTCCTGTGCGCCGCGGTGTGCGGCGTGACGTTCACCGTGTGCTTCGGGGCGACCTTCGCGCTCAAGCCGCTGCTGCCGTTCCTGGCGCCGATGACGTGGCAGCAGGCGCTGGCGGTGAGCGCGCTGGTGTCCACGGTGGTGGTGTCGTTCTCGCCCACGGTGACCATCGCCATCGTCCAGGAGACGAGCGCGCGGGGCTCCTTCACGGAGTTCCTGATGGCGCTGGTCATCATCGGCGATTTGTTCGTCATGGTGGCCTTCGCGCTGGCGGCCGGCGTGACGCGGGCGAGCTTCGGCGGCGGGCTGGACGTGACGGGCCTGTTGAGCGGGGTGGGGTGGGAGCTGTTCGGCTCGGTGGTGGTGGGCGGGGTGCTCGCGGTGGTGATGCTCCTCTACATGCGGGGCGTGAAGCAGGAGCTGCCGCTGTTCCTGGTGGGGCTGTCCTTCGCGGCGGCGGAGGGCGGCACGCGGCTGCACCTGTCCCCGCTGCTGGTGTCGCTGGCGGCGGGCGCGCTCATCGCCAACCTGGACGAGCGCGAGGGGGAGCGCATCCACCACGCCATCCAGCGCGCGGGGCTGCCGGTGTTCGCGCTCTTCTTCGCGGCGGCGGGCGCGGGGTTGAAGCTGGACGCGTTGATGACGGTGGGGCCGGCGGCGCTGCTCCTGGTGGTGCTGCGGGGGCTGGCCATCTGGTTCGCCTGTCGACGCTTCGCCCCCACGGATGACCCGCGGTTGAAGGAGTACCTGTGGATGGGGCTCATCTCGCAGGCGGGCGTGACGTTCGGCCTGGCGGCGCTGGTGTCGCGCACGTTCCCGACCTTCGGGCCCCAGGTGGAGGTGCTCATCGTCGCGATGATCACCGCGCACGAGCTGGTGGGCCCGGTGTTGACGCGACGTGCACTGACGGCCAGTGGTGAAGTCAGGACGGACGAGGCACAGGGAACCGCGTAGGCTCCAGGGCCGCACGCAGGAGGGACACACGAATCATGGCCGCACCCATCCTCGAGGTGGACATGGAGCACCCGTCGCCGCGCCACATCCAGCGCGCGGTGGAGGTGCTCGAGCGCGGCGGGCTCATCGCCTACCCGACGGACACGTATTACGGCATGGGCTGTGACCTGGGCTCGAAGAAGGCCATCGAGCGGCTCTACCAGCTCAAGGGACGCGACAAGAAGAAGCCCCTGTCCTTCCTGTGCCCGGACCTGTCGGACGTCGCCCGTTACGCTCACGTCAGCAATTTCGCGTATCGGACGATGAAGGGTCTCACTCCAGGTGCGTTCACCTTCATCCTCGAGGCGACGCGGCTGGTGCCCGATTTGATGATGTCGAAACAGAAGCAGGTCGGCATCCGGGTCCCGGATGCCCCCCTGGCGCGCGAGCTGGCGCGCGCACTCGGGCGCCCTCTGGTGACGACGTCGGTGAGCAATACGGACGGTGAGCCGCTCACGGACGCTCGGGAGATAAAAGACGCGTTCGGTCACGGCCTGGAGCTCATCCTCGACGGAGGCGTGACATTGAACGAACCGTCGACAGTGGTTTCACTCATCGGCGACACGCTTGAAATCCTCCGGCAGGGCAAGGGTAGGCTGGAGGACTGAAACTCGAACAAGAGGGGGGCCGCCGTGGAATCAGGGGCCGCGGAGCCAACGCGTACGGACATGCCGCAGCAGGTTCCGTCGCTGATGAGGTTGCTATTGCTACTGTTGTTCCGTCCGGTGGACCTGCACTACAGGCTCCGCGCGGCGGGAATCCTCGCGCCCGGGGGGCGCATCGGCCAGCTGTGGCGTGAGCAGGCCAACGGCGGCAGGGCCGCGGGGCTCTACGTCCGGCGGATGTTGTTGATGCTGGTGGTGGGCTCGCCGCTGGTGACGGGGCTGGTGGGGCTGGGGCTCTACTGCGCCGGCATTCCACTTCGCGGCGGCTGGGCGGTGTCCGCGTTGTGTTGTTCGGCCGTGGGTCTGGCGCTCGCGCAGGTGTCGGGGCTCGCGGCCGGGGTGATGCTGGGCTCGCTGGCGAGCCTGTCCATGCTGGTGGGGTTGCACGCGACGGCGGCGGGGGCCTTCGGGCCGGTGCTCGGGGGCGCGGCGGGGGTGGCGGTGGGCATCTGCCTGGGCATGGTGTCCGGGCTGTCGGTGGGCAGCATCGCGAGCATCAGCGGCGGGCGGGGTCCGTCCGTGTGGCGGGTGCAGGTGGCGGCCATCGTCACCAGCGTCGTGCCCATGTTGGTGTGGAGCCGGCAGGCCAACGTGTCGTTCGCCGGCGCGGTGGCGGCGTCGGCGCTGGTGGCATTCCTGGTGAGCGCGTTCCGGTTGCCGCTGTACGCGCTGGAGGTGCTCGCGTCGGCGGTGGCGTACGCGGTGGAGCGGTGGACGGGGCGCCCCACGTTGCACTGGGTGCCGGTGCGCCATCACAACCTGAGCTACCTGCCGCACCCGTTCCTGAGCCGACACCTGGCGCTGGCGGTGCGCTCGCGGCCCGCGGAGGTGCTGGCGGTGGCGGATGCCTGCCTGCGCTCACCGGGGAACATCCTGGTGGGCTGGCCGTGGGTGGTGCAGGCGCTGGAGCGCGCCTCGCCGCCGGAGGGCGCCGCGGGCGGTCCCCATGGCTGAGGGGCGCGAAGGAAAGTGGGGGGCGTTGGGTTGCCTCGGCGCGAGGCTCCGCTAGCCTCCAGGCCATGGAAGGGTTGCTCGACGCGTTCATCGCGTTCATCCGAGCCGAGCGCGGGCTGTCCGGCAAGACGGTGGATGCCTACGCCGCGGACCTCACCGTGTACTTCGAGGACCTGCGCGGGCGCGGCGTCGACGACGTGACGCGGGCGCGCCAGGAGGACGTGACGGCGCACCTGTCGGCGCTGACGAAGGGCGGCCTGGGCAAGCGCAGCCAGGCGCGACACCTGGCCGCGCTGCGTGGCTTCCACCGCTTCCTCGTCGCGGAGCGGCTGGCGGACAAGGACCCGACGGAGGACGTGGACACGCCGCGCTCGGCGCGCAGGCTGCCCTCGTTCCTGACGCTCGAGGAGGTGGAGCAGCTGCTCGCCGCGCCGGACGAGGGCTCTCCCGCGGGACTTCGGGACAGGGCGATGCTGGAGGTGCTCTACGCCACGGGGCTGCGCGTCAGCGAGCTGTGCGGCCTGGGCGTCAACGACGTGCAGCTCAGCGCGGGGTATCTGGTCGCGAAGGGCAAGGGCGCCAAGGAGCGCGTCGTCCCGCTGGGGCGCGTGGCGGTGGAGAAGGTCCGCGAGTACCTGGCCGCCTCACGTCCGGCGATGCTCGGGCGGCGCGAGGCGCGGGCGCTGTTCGTGACGCCCCGGGGCGCGGGCTTCACCCGGCAGGGGTTCTGGAAGCTCATCAAGCGCTACGCGCTGAAGGCGGGCATCCTCAAGCCGCTGTCTCCGCACAAGCTGCGGCACTCGTTCGCCACGCACCTGGTGGAGCGCGGCGCGGACCTGCGGGCCGTGCAGCAGATGCTCGGTCACGCGGACCTGGCCACGACGCAAATCTACACGCACGTGAACAGCGCCCGGCTGCGCTCGGTCTACGACGAGTTCCACCCTCGCAGCGACGCGTTCACCCCGAAGAAGAAGCGCAAGACGGGGACGTAGCGAGGAGGGGGGGGTCGATGGACCCGACATGTCAGACCGGGCGTTAGACTGCCTACGTATCAGGTCGACATCCCGTGGGGTGGGGTGTCGCGCGAGGGACGCTGGGAGTCCCATCGACGGAGGCAGGCGTGGGAGACATCCGAGGAAAGAAGCCCAGGACGTACGAGGACATCGCGGCGCTGCCCCTGCCGTGGGTGGCGGAGACGCTCGAGGGGCTGTGGCCCGAGCCCGCGTCCCGCGCGGCGGTGGACCTGCTCCCGCTGGTGCATCGGCTGGGCGCGCTGCTCGTGCGGCCCTTCGACTGGGCCCGGGGTGGTCCGGGTGGCTGGTGGTTCCTGGAGACACCGGAGCTGCACCTGGAGTCGGGCGTCGTCGTTCCCGCGTTGGCGGCCTGGCGACGGGCCGCGGTGCCGGAGCCTCCCGAGCCTGAGTCACCCTGGCTCACGCCCGCGCCGGACTGGGTCTGTGAGGTGCTCTCGCCACGGAGCGGGGAGCTCGCCTCACGGATGCACGCGTATCACCAGGCCCGCGTGGCGCATGTCTGGCTCCTCGACCCGGCACGGTGTCGGGTGGAGGTGTACCGACGCGGGAACAGGGGCTGGGCGCGGGTGGCGGTGCACGAGGGCTCCGCCCGGATGCGCGCGGAGCCCTTCGACGCGGTGGTCCTGGATCTGGGGGCCCTCTGGCTTCAGGAGCCCACGTTGACCGCGGGGACGCCGAAGGGGTCCGTGCTGGTGCGGCGTGCCTCGGAGGTGGCGTCGGAGCCGGGCAGGGGCGCGACATGAATGAGCCCGGAGGCCATCAGCCGGTGCACCGAACGCGACGCGGCCAGCTCGCCCATGGCCGCGGTGCGCAGCGCCTGGCGGATGCTCCGGCTGCCTCGCAGCTTCGAGTACAGGTAGAGGTCATCCGCCGTGAGCTGCGACGGGGTGGGGCGGGGGATGGGCTCGAAGACGAGCCGCCCGTCCAGCGCGAACAGCTCGTCGCTCAGGGCCAGCGTCAGGCGGACCTCGGCCTCGCGGTACAGGGCGTGGGCCTCGGGGACGGGACCTCGCTCGAGGATCTGTGCCGCCAGCGCCACCGCGTGGTCGTACTTGCCCGACTCCAGGAAGCGCTTCACCAGGTTCAGGAGTTCGGCCAGCTCCGCGGCCTCTCCCAGCTTGGGGCCCTTGGGCAGGCGCGGCGCCAGGGCACCCCGGCGATAGAGGTGGAGGATCCACCGCGCGGCGAACAGCGGGGCCTCCTTCGCCGTGGCCAGCATCTCCCCCAGCGTGGCGCCGCCCGCGGCCAGCTCCAGCAGCTTGTCCTCCTCCTCGGAGAAGGTCTCCACGGCGAACTCGCGGAACACCCTGAAGGTGGCGTCCAGGTGCGGGAAGACCTCGCGGAACACGGACCACTCACGCAGCCGCGTCACCGCGTCGCGGTGCAGGCTGTTCAACGCGAGCTTCAACCCCACCGCGCGGGCGGACGGCGGGAGCTTCGGGGTGAACTCCACCTCGCCCGACTCCCAGCCGTAGCAGTCGAAGAGGGCCTCGCGGGCCTTGTGCTCCATCGCCTCGATGAGCCGGGGCAGCTCCACGAAGCAGCGCTGCACCAGGAAGGTGCCGTAGGGGGTGCCAGCGCCCTCCGCCGCCTCGAAGGCCGCGGCGGCCCGGGGGGCATCCAGGATGCGCAGGTTCACCAGGACCTGGGACAGGTGCTCGCGGGGGTCATTCGAGCTCTCACCCACCAGGAAGCCGTCCTTCACCTGGAAACACCGCCGGATGGCTCCGCGCTCCACGCGCAAGGTGCCTTCCACCCCCGCGGTCGAGAACAACGGCGGCATCACCATCTGCAGGCGATAGCTGGCGAGACTTCCCTTGAATGACTCCATGCCGGTCTGTCCTCCCGAGGTGAGGTTGCTCGCAGGTGTGGCGGTCAGGGTACCGCTCCACCCACCGGCGCTCAACCGCAAGGGCCTGGAATCACTCAGGATTTCCGCGTGCGCCGCAATTTTCCAGGTGGGCTTGCGGCGGGCGGGCGTCAGGGACGGAGAGTGCCCGCGACTGAACGGAAGATTGCAGGGGCGCGGCGGGTGTGCGAACCACCGCGACACCACAGAAAACACACGACGCGCGAAAGCGACTCCGCGCGCTGATTCCCTCGGAACCCGACATGCGGACCCTCTCAGGCGTGCAGTCCTCCGGAAAGCTGCACATCGGCAACTACTTCGGCGCCATTCGCCAGTTCGTGCAGCTCCAGGAGGAGGGCGAGGCGTACTACTTCATCGCCAACCTGCACGCGCTCACCACGGTGCGTGACGCGAAGCTCGCGCTGGAGCTCACCCGCGAAGCGGCGCTGGCGTACCTGGCGCTCGGGGTGGACCCGAAGAAGGCGGTGCTCTTCCGCCAGAGCGACGTGCGCGAGGTGCTCGAGCTCAACTGGATTCTGGGCACCGTGGTGCCGCACGCGCACCTGGAGCGGGCCCACAGCTACAAGGACAAGGTGGCCAAGGGCATCAGCCCGGACTTCGGCCTCTTCGCCTATCCCGTGCTGATGGCGGCGGACATCCTGCTCTACAGCACGGACTTCGTCCCGGTGGGCAAGGATCAGATCCAGCACGTGGAGTTCGCGCGCGACTGGGCGGTGAAGTTCAACACCGAGTACGTGAAGGGCTACGACCCGGCGGACCCGGACGGCAAGGAGCGCGGCCACGCGCCCGGCATCCTCAAGCTGCCCCAGGCCCGCATCCAGGAGGCCACCCAGACGGTGCCCGGCGTGGACGGCAAGAAGATGTCCAAGTCCTACGGGAACACCATCGAGATGTTCGGGGACGAGAAGGAGATCAAGAAGCGCATCATGTCCATCAAGACGGACTCCACCCCGGTGGAGGCGCCCAAGCCGGTGCCCGAGGGCAAGCCGGCGGACCCGTCGCTCGTCAGCGAGGTGCCGCTCTACGACCTGCTCAAGCTGATGCTGCCGGCGTCGGAGTTCGCGGAGGTGGACGCGTCGTGGAGGGCGGGAGGGAAGGGCTACGGGGACTACAAGAAGAAGCTCCTGGAGGCCTTCCACACGACCTTCGGACCGGCCCGTCAGCGGTACGCCGAGCTGGCGGGCGACCCCGCGGAGCTGGAGCGCATCCTCCAGGATGGAGCCCAGCGGGCCCGCCAGGAAGCCTCCGTCCTGATGGACAAGGTCCGGCGCGCGGTGGGCATCCCGTGAGGTCTGGGGCCTGAACGGGTGTTTACCGCCGTTTGTTTGACCCACCTGGGACCCACTGTTAAGGAGGTGTGTCCCCCGGTTCGCGCTCGAATCACGCGAATCCGGGCCCTTGCGTGATGACCAGCAGCCACCGACAGCCAGAAGGGCCGCCAGGAACACGCCGGTGAGTGACGGCCGCCCGACATCGGCCGATGAAGGCCTTGGCGAAGGCGCTCCGCCCCGGACCCCGGCGGACGCCTTCCGCGTCGCGCTGCCCAACTTCGAGGGGCCGCTCGACCTGCTGCTCCATCTCATCAAGGAGCACCGGGTCGACATCTTCGACATCCCCCTGGCGCTCATCACCGAGAAGTACCTGGAGCACCTGGAGCGGATGCGGGAGATCAACCTGGACATCGCCGGGGAGTTCCTGGTGATGGCGTCCACGTTGGCCCACCTGAAGAGCCGCATGCTGCTGCCCCGCCAGGACGCGGTGGCGGTGCCCGAGGGCGGCGAGGCCCTGGCCGCGGTGGAGGAGCCCGAGGACCCTCGCGCGGAGCTGGTCCGCCGGCTGCTCGAGTACCAGAAGTACAAGGACGCCGCCGAACACATGGCCCGCCAGGACATCCTGGGCCGGGACGTGTTCGCGCGCAGCGTCCCGGTGGAGGCGGTGCCCATCCCCGAGGAGGAGGTGGGCCTGCAGGAGTTCAGCGTCCTCAAGCTCATCGAGGCGTTGGACCGGGTGCTGGAGCGGCTGACGCCCAAGGTCCAGCACGAGGTGGTCCGGGAGCGAATCACCCTCTCCGAGGCCATCCTGCGCATCGTCGGGCGGCTGCGTCCCAATGGGCAGGTCCTCTTCGAGAGCCTGTTCACCGAGGAGGACACGCCCACCCGCCAGGAGATTGTCGTCACCTTCCTTGCGATTCTGGAAATGGTGAAACGCCGGCTCATCCGTGTGGTACAGGACGAGCCGCTCGGGCCCATCCTGTTGTTGCCCAACGGGGATGCCCTGGAGCGGCTGGCCCCCACGGAGGTCGACGAGAGTGACTACCGGTAGGAAAGGCTCCCGAGGCGGAGACGGCGAGGAGTCCGCCGCGTCCGGAGGGCCGAGCCCCTTCTCCGAGGAGGAGCTGGCGGCCGTCACGGGCCCCGGCCCGGCGGATGAGCTGGACGAAGTGGAGGCCGCCGCCATCGAGGAGGACTCCGAGTCCACGCCCGACCTGGAGACCTCCTTCGAGAAGCTGGTCTCCAAGAGCCGCAAGCTGTCGCAGGACCGCGTCCGGACGGTCATCGAGAGCGTGCTCTTCGTCGCGGAGCGCCCCCTGTCCGTGGACGAGCTGTACCAGGCGACCGGCATCGAGCAGACGCTCATCGCCGAGGCGCTCAACCAGCTGTCCGGCATCCACCGGGACGGCATCAGCGGCATCGTCCTGTACGAGGTGGCCGGCGGCTGGCAGTTCCGCACGGACCCCCACTCGGGCGAGTACGTCCGGCGCTACCTGCGCGTGAAGCCCCAGCGGCTCACCCGGGCGGCGGTGGAGACCCTGGCCATCATCGCGTACCGGCAGCCGGTGACGCGGCCGGAGCTGGAAGACATCCGTGGCGTGGATTGCGGCGCCGTGCTCAAGGCGTTGATCGACCGCAAGCTGGTGAAGATCCTGGGCAAGCGCGAGGAGGTGGGGCGACCCATCCTCTATGGCACTACGCGTGAATTCCTGGAGTTCTTCGCCCTGAAGGACCTGTCGGCGTTGCCCACGCTGCGGGAATTCCACGAGCTCACGCAGGAGCATCGCGAAATCGTGGAGAAAGAAGTACGACCCGCACCGCCGGCGGCGGGGACGGTGGAAGCACTCTCCGACCCGGGATTCACGAAGCGGATGGAGAAGAGCGCGGCTGCGAGCGAGGCCGCGCTGGAGGACCTGGAGGAAGCCATGGCGGCGGCTGACCAGATACAGAAGGCCAGCTCCAGTGTCCTGGACACAGCCCCCAAGCCCGAGACGGGCACCGAGGGGCAGAAGCCCGAGTGACGGGCAGCAAGTGAAGGGGAAGTAATGGCGGCCGAACGACTACAGAAGTACCTGGCCCGCGCGGGAGTTGCTTCGCGCCGGCACGCAGAAGAACTGATTACCGCGGGCCGCGTGGCGGTGAACAACACGACGGTGACGGAGCTGGGAAGCCGGGTGGAGCCGGGGACGGACCTGGTCTCCGTGGACGGCAAGCTCGTCACGCCGCCGGACGAATCGTCCTACTTCCTGCTCTACAAGCCCGTGGGCGTGGTGACCACGCTGTCGGACCCCCAGGGGCGTCCGACGGTGGCGAACTACGTGGAGGAGACGGGCAAGCGCCTGTTCCCCGTGGGCCGGCTGGACTACGACGCCGAGGGAGCGCTGCTCTTCACGGATGATGGCGCGCTGGCGCACAAGCTGACGCACCCGAGCTTCCAGGTGCCTCGGACGTACCTGGCGAAGGTGAAGGGCCAGCCCGACGTGCCGACGCTGGAGAAGCTGCGCGGCGGCGTGCGGCTGGAGGACGGCATGGCCACGCCGGTGTCGGTGGGCGTGTTCGAGGCCGCCGAGAAGAACACGTGGTTGAAGATCGTGGTGGCGGAGGGCCGTCCGCACCTCATCAAGCGGTTGTGCGCCGCCGTGGGTCACCCGGTGGTGCGCCTGTTCCGTCCGGCCTACGCGGGCGTGGGCGTGGAGGGCTTGCGTCCGGGTGAGCTGCGTCCGCTGAAGAAGACCGAGGTCGAGCTGTTGAACGAGGTGGCCGACGGGAAGACGTCACCTCCGTCGTCGGACCTGCGGCTGCCGCCTCGGCGTCATGGTCGCGCGGCGCCGGGCTTCGATGAAGCGGATGAGGACGAGTTGGCCATGGACGATGACGCGGCGCCGGTGCGGCGCAAGCCCGCGGCTCGTGCGGAGCGGAAGCCGGCGGGTGAGGGTGGCTCGGGGCTCGCGCGCTTCGGTCGGGACCGTGCGGGCGCGGGTCGCCCGGCTCGCAAGGAGTTCGGGAGCGGGGATGCTCCGCGCTCGCGTGGACCGCGTGCCGAGGGTGGACCTTCGCGCTTCGCGCGTCCTGCTCGGAAGGAGTGGGGCGAGGGTGCTCGCGGCGAGGGTCGCCCGGCCCGCAAGTCCTTCGGCAGCGACGAGGGGCGTCCGGCTCGCAAGTCCTTCGGCAGTGACGAGGGGCGTCCGGCTCGCAAGACGTTCGGCAGTGATGAGGGTCGTCCGGCTCGCAAGACGTTCGGCAGTGACGAGGGTCGTCCGGCTCGTAGGTCCTTCGGAGCAGGTGGCGAGGATCGTCCGGCCCGTAGGTCCTTCGGAGCGGGCGGGGAGGATCGTCCTGCTCGCAAGTCCTTCGGAGCGGGTGGCGCGGACCGTCCGGCTCGTAAGTCCTTCGGAGCGGGTGGCGCGGACCGTCCGGCTCGTAAGTCCTTCGGAGCGGGCGGGGAGGATCGTCCTGCTCGCAAGTCCTTCGGCGCGGGTGGCGCGGACCGTCCGGCTCGTAAGTCCTTCGGAGCGGGTGGCGAGGATCGTCCGGCCCGTAGGTCCTTCGGAGCGGGTGGCGAGGATCGTCCGGCCCGCAAGTCCTTCGGTACGGATCGCCCGGCGCGCAAGTCCTTCGGCGCCGGTAGCGAGGATCGTCCGGCCCGTATGTCCTTTGGTGCTGGTAGCGAGGATCGTCCGGCCCGTAAGTCCTTCGGTACGGATCGTCCGGCGCGCAAGTCCTTCGGCGCCGGTAGCGAGGATCGTCCGGCCCGTAGGTCCTTTGGTGCTGGTAGCGAGGATCGTCCGGCCCGTAAGTCCTTCGGCACGGAGCGCCCGGCCCGGAAGCCCTTTGGCGCGGGTAGCGAGGATCGTCCGGCCCGTAAGCCCTTCGGCGCAGGCGGTTCGGAGCGCCCGGCCCGGAAGCCCTTTGGTGCGGGTAGCGAGGATCGCCCGGCCCGTAAGCCCTTCGGCGCAGGCGGCACGGATCGCCCGGCTCGCAAGTCCTTCGGCGCGGGCAGCGAGGAGCGTCCGGCTCGTAAGTCCTTCGGTGCCGGCGGTTCGGATCGCCCGGCCCGTAAGCCCTTCGGCGCCGGCGGCGAGGATCGCCCGGCTCGCAAGTCCTTCGGCGCCGGCGGCGAGGATCGTCCTCGGGGTCCCCGTGGCGCGGGTGGCACGGGACAGGCCCGGTTCGGTCGTGGCGGCAGCTCCGCCAGCGGCGAAGGTCGTCCCCGCTTCGGCGGTGCTCGGAGCGAGGGTGGCCCGGCGCGTCGTTCGTTCGGCGACAAGGGCCCTCCGCGCGGCCGCGGCAGCTTCGGCGCGAAGCCCGGCGGCAGGGCCCCCAAGGGAGCAGGCGGCGAGGGGAAGAGCTGGGCCCCCTACGACGACCGCGGCGCTCCCCGTGAGCGGGTCGTCCGCGCAGGCGCCCGAGGGGCCGCTCCCACGGGCGGTGGCAAGTCCGAGGGGTTCCAGGACTGGGGCAAGAAGAAGGAGTCGGGCTCCAAGCCCCGCTGGAGCGCTCAGGCTCCGCGCGGTGGCCGGTCCGGCGGACCCTCCAAGGGACCTCGCCGGCCTCGCTGAGGACCACACGGCGGATTGGGCGACAAGGGGGGTGTTGATATAACCCCCCGCGACTTTTCCACCGTTTCCCTCAGCGGAGACCGATGCGAACCGGCGCACGCCCCTACATCCTCATGCTGGCCCTGGTCCTCGGTTGCAACGGGAGCCGGGACCAGCTCCTCGCAGACCTCCAGAGTCCTCGACCGGAGGTCCGCGCCCTGGCGGTGAAGAAGCTCGCCGGACAGGGCAATCCCGATGACCTGATTCTCTTCACCCGCGCGGCCAAGGACCTGGCGTCCATCGTCCGCGCGGAGGCGGCCGTCGCGCTCGGCGAGAGTCAGGATCCTCGCGTCGTCGACCTGCTGGGCGAGCTGCTCGAGGACTCCGACGAGGAGGTCCAGGGCCGCGCGGCCATGGCGCTCTCCAAGGTGCGCAACGACAAGGCCAAGGCCTACCTCACGCTCCAGTACGGGCGCCGGGGCCGCACCACCCGTCAGGTCATCGTCCAGGCCCTCAAGAACGCGAACGTGCCGGGCGCCATGGCGGAAGTCGTGGCCGCCGAGGCCAAGGGCCAGTGGGACCGCAACCTCCTCACGCTCACCGAGGGCGAGCTCCCCGAGCGCGTCGGCGCCGCCGAGGAGCTGGGCAAGAGTGGCCGCCCCGAGGCCGTGAATCGGCTCCTGCCCCTGGTCCGCGACAGCCAGGTCATCCTCGCCGCCGCCGCCGTGCGCGGCCTGGGCGACGCGGGTGACAAGCGGGCCGTGGGCGACATCGCGCTGCTGCTCGACGAGAGTTTCCCGGAGCTGCGCGAGTCCGCCATCATCGCGCTGAGCAAGCTGCAGGACCCCGCCGCCGCGCTCCGTCTCCAGGCCGTGGCCGTGGAGAAGAGCGCGGTGAGCCCGCTGGCCATCGACGCCATCCTGTCCTTCCCTCGCACGCCGGAGACCGACACCGCGCTGTGCGCCGTCGCGCTCGATGGTGCCCCGTCGGACGCGCTCGCGGCGGCCCTGGCGATGCGCACCCGCGGAGGCTGTCCGTTGGACCCCATCGGCGAGCGACTGGCGCGCCCCGCCACCGCCGCGAGCGGGCTCCAGGCCGTCGCCGGGCTCGGCCCCGTGGCCCAGCCGCTGCTCGCGAAGGTCACGCCGTGGCTCAACCAGAACGATGCCACCCTGCGCATGCTCGCGGTGGACGCCGTGGCCGCGGTGGGCGACGCGGCCGTCGTGCCCCAGCTCCAGAAGCTCTACGAGCAGGAGGCCAAGGGGCTCGAGGCGCTGCGCTCGGACTGGGTCACCCAGAAGCTCCCCGAGACATACGGCGCCGGGTTCGACCCTTCCGCCACGACCTCTCCGCACGTCGCGGCCTCGCCGCATGACGAGCGCGCGTCCCGCCATGCCTCGCTCTTCGAGCGGGTGAAGGCGCTCAACGCGCAGCGGGCCAAGGACGCGGGGCGCACCGTGGTCAAGCCGCGCGTGCCCAGCGAGCTGTTCGACGACGTGGAGGCCGAGCGGCTCGTCCCGCTGGCGACGCTGATTCGCGCGCTGGGGACCCTGCGCGCGCCGGGCGCCCTGGAGCTGCTCAAGGGCTACAGCCAGGACTCCAGCATCCCCCTGCGCACGGCGGCGCTCGTGGGCCTGACGCGCCTGGGCGCCGAGGGCGTGGCCGTGGCTCGCGAGGGAATCTTCGAGCCCGAGAGGGATCTCCAGAAGACGCTGGCGCAGGCGCTCGCCGAGTCGGGCGAGGCGGGGCAGGTGGCCTTGCTGGAGGCGCTGCCGAAGATGGGTGGCGAGAAGCTGCTGGTGCTGGACGCGCTGGCGAAGGGCCCCGGGGTGCCGGCGTCGGCGTCGGCGGTGCTCCAGGGCGTGGTGAAGGAGGGTGGGCCGGAGGCGGCGCTCGCGGCGGTGGTGCTGGCGCGCATCCAGGCGAAGGACGCGGTGCCCACGCTCATCAAGGCGCTCGACGAGACCAACAGCGTGGCCAGGCGCGACGTGCTGCTGGCGCTCGGGACGCTCGGGGATGTGCAGGCGGCCGACGTGGTGGCGAGGGACTTGTTCCACGACCTGCCGGAGATTCGCGCGGCGGCGGCCACGGCGCTCAAGCGCATGGGCGCGACGACGCACTCCGAGTTCCTCGATGCCCTCAAGAGCGACTACTTCCGGACCGTGCGTGACGCGGCGGGCGCGGCGCTGGCGAAGGGGGGCACGGCTTCGGAGGGGGCTCGGTAATGGAAGCACGCAAGCTCAAGGACAGCGCCGCCGCGGCCTTCACCAAGGGGCGCTTCTCCAAGGCGGCCGAGCTGTACGAGGACTTCTGCAAGCTCGACCCGAAGGACCACCAGTCGCGCCTGCGCATGGGTGACGCCTGGGCGAAGGCGGGGGAGCGCGAGCGCGCCGTCGCCGCGTACCAGTCCGCCGCCGAGGGCTTCGCGAAGGAGGGCTTCCTCCCGCGCGCCATCGCCGCGAGCAAGCTCATCCTCGAGCTGGACCCGAGCCACCAGGGCGTCCAGCAGATGCTGGCGAACCTCTACGCGCGACGCGGCACGCCCGTGGGTGCCCGGGCCCGCGGGCCCATGGGCAGCGCGCTCTCCGAGCCACCGCCTCCCGAGCGCCCCGCGCCGTCTCCGCAACCCGTGTCGGACGAACTCGAGCTCTCCGTCGAGACGTCCTCCACGACCTCGAGTTCGGAGGAGGTCGTCGTCCATTCCGTGAGCGTGGGGCAGGAGGCCGAGCCCACCCCTCACCCTGACGAGGCACCGTCCTCCCAGGCTGGGGTCGAGCCGTCGAGCACCGGATTGGCCGAAGCGGGCCTCGCCCCCACGAGCACCGCATCCGAGGACGAAGGCTTCGACGTCGTGGTGGGAGAGCCCGAGCCGAGTGCGCCGCCCACGGCAAGCGCGACGAGCACACTGCCTCCAGGGCTCGCGCCGCGCACCACGCAGCGAATCACGCCACCCTCGCCACCTGCGCCCGCGACGAAGTCCCCCGTGAGCGGGAAGTGGAAGGCGTTGTCCTCGCCCATCGGCGATGCACAGGCGATGGAGCCCGGCCTCCCGCCGACGCCCACGGTCATCGATCCGCCCTCGGCGCCTCCGGGCCTGCGCCCGCGCCGCGCGGACGTGACGCCCCCCGCGGGCGCCACCGCCGTTCCGTTCCGCGAGGTGTCCCGCGAACTGGGCGCATCCCTGCGCGCGGTGATGCCGCGCCCGTCGTCCTTCACCGAGCTGGAACTCGAAGCGGACTCCCTGCTGCACGCGGTGGAGCTCGCGGCCCAGGCCGGCCTGAATCAGCGGGCCGAGAGCGCCTCCGTCAGCGACGAGGAGGAGGTCTTCAGCCTCACCGAGGAGGTCATCACCGACGCGCCCTCACTGGACGCGCTGCCGACCATCCCGCTGTTCTCGGACCTGCCTCGCGACGCCTTCATCGAGCTGTTCGAGCGCTGCCCGCTGCGCCGCTTCAGCGCGGGTGAGCGCATCATCGAGCAGGGCAGCCACGGCGACGCCTTCTACGTCATCTGCGAGGGCCAGGCCCGCGTCTTCCGGATGGACGCGGAGCGCCGCGTGGAGCTGGCCGTGCTCGAAGGCGGCGCGTTCTTCGGCGAGATGGCCATCCTCTCCGGAGCGCCGCGCACCGCCTCCGTCGAGGCCGCCTCCGAGGACACGCAGCTCCTGGAGATCTCCGCGCCCGTCCTGGCCTCGCTCTCCCGGAGCCATCCGCAGGTGGCCGCGGCCCTGAAGAAGTTCGTCCGGCAGCGTCTGCTCACCAACGTGATGAACACCTCCGCGCTCTTCCGGCCCTTCAACCGGAAGGACCGGCGCACGCTGGTGGAGCGCTTCCGCGCCCGCGACGTCGAGCGCGGTGACGTCATCATCCGCGACGGGGACCAGACGGACGGGCTCTACGTCCTGCTCTCGGGCGAGGTGGAGGTGCACAAGGACGGGCACCTGCTCACGCGACTGAAGGAGGGAGACCTGTTCGGCGAAATCTCCCTGCTCCAGAAGACGCCCGCCACGGCCACCGTGACGGCGGGGCGGCACACCACGCTCCTGCGCCTGCCGCGCGCCGACTTCGACGCGCTCATCTCCAGCCACCCTCAAATCCTCGTGCTCATCTCCGAGCTGAGCGACGAGCGCCTCCGCCGCACGGAGCAGGTGCTTGGCGTGGACGCCCCGGACGGCGACGAGGACCTCATCCTCGTCTGAACCGGGCCTCGTCCCTCAGCGCACCTTCGCGAGGTAGTCGTCGCGGGTGACGAGGCCCCGCGTCTCCAGGAGCTCCAGCATGGCGCGCAGCGAGCGCGCCTGCTGCGCCACCATGCGCTCCAGGTCCGCCACCTTCTGGGTGAGGGCATCCACCTGCTGCGTGAGTTCACCCTCCCGGACGGACGACGGGCCCGACGCGCGCGGGGCGGGCATCAGCTCCACGTCCGCCTCGGACGGAGGCGCCAGCTCGAAGGTCTGCTCGTCGATTCCGAACGCCAGCGGCGACGCCGTCGTGGAGGTGATCTCCCCATGGTAGTGCCGGCGGATGGCCCGCTCGATGGACGAGGCCGCGGCCACCACCACCTGGAGCCGCTGTCCCGTGTGGAACGCCAACTCCTGCAGCGACTCCACGTTCGTCGGGTCCGACGTGGCCACCGTGAGCAGCTTGCTCGACGGCTCGTAGGCGGTGGGGAACACCGTGTAGCGCTCGGCGATGTCCGCGCGCAGCGCCTGCATCGCGGTGGCGGACGGCGTCACGGTCTCCAGGTCCACCGTGGGGATGGAGAGCTGGCGCGACAGGGCGTGCACCATGGAGCTCTCGTCCACGAAGCGCATCTGCACCAGCGTGAGGCCCAGGCGGCCTCCCCACTTGCGTTGCTCGGCCAGCGCGGAGCGGAGCTGGGTCTCGGTCAGGAGGCCCGCATCCATGAGGATTTCCCCGAGCCGGCGCTTACGGCCGGGGGGAGGGGGTGACACGGAGGAAGGATTCACGCGCGGGAGCATACCAGCGGACGGCTTGGCGGGAGGGCAGGGCGGCGCCAGGGGCCCGGAAGGGGCGGGCCGCCCCGCAATGGGGTAAGTCTCAGGTCATGACGCGAAGCCTTCTTCCGTTTATCGCGCTGGCGCTCTGCGCCGGCTGTGCGTCGCAGCGGCTCGCCGGCGCCGACCTGGACCGCGTGCGCCGCCCCGCCTTCATCTCCCGCATCGAGGACGGCGCGGGACCTCGCAGCTTCGTATTCCGTGAAGACTCCGCGTACGGCGACAAGCTCAAGAAGCTGGAGCCCGTGGAGGCGGACCGGCGGCTCACCGTGAAATTGCAGCAGGCGGTGACGCGCTTCGAGATTTCCGAGCGACTGCGCGTCAACACGCTGACGCAGCTGCCTCGCGAGGCCCCGTGGACGTACACGGTGGACCCCGCGCGCGTGGCGTCCGTGCTGGAGAGCTTCCTGGTGGAGGAGGTCCCCGCGAACGCGCCGGACTACGACCTGGTGACGCCGCTGGGCGCGGACACCATCGTCGAGTTCGTCGTGCAGGAGTACGGCATGCGCAGCAAGAAGGGCCACGCGGGCGCCTTCCTGCGCGGCTATGGCCGGATGTTCACCCTGGATGGGCGCTCGGAGGTGTGGCGTCACCCGTTCGAGGTGGACCAGGTGGAGTCGGGCGCGGAGCACCTGGACCCGTTCAAGGTGGGGAAGAACCCGGACCTGTTCCGCCAGGCGCTCACCACGCTGCTCGATCAGGTGGCGCTCGAGTTCGTGAAGGACCTCACGCCCAAGGACCGTCGCGGCGGCCCCACGGTGGCGGCGCCTCCCGGCCCCGCCGCTCCCGACGCCGCCACGCCCACCTTCGCCGAGCCGCCCAAGCCGTCGGACCCGGAGCTGCCCCCGGGCGAGCTGCCGGACCCGGACCCCTGATTCAGAACAGGGCGTGCTCCGCGAGGAGCACCGCGATTCCCACCACGAAGCTGACGAGCGTCACGGGCAGCCCCACGCGCAGGTAGCGCATGAAGGACATGTCCACCTTGCCGCGCGCCGCCTCGAAGACGATGAGGTTGGCGACGCTGCCGACGAGCGTGAGGTTGCCGGCCAGCGTGGAGCCCAGGGCGAGCACGTGCCAGCCCAGCTCCACGTTCTGCAGCGTGGGCACCCACGAGCGCGCGAGCATGACGAAGGGCACGTTGCTGAACAGGTTGGACGCCACCAGCGTCAGCCCCGCGAAGCCCAGCGTCTCCCGCCACTGCGGCCCCGCCATCAGCGGCGCGAAGATGAGGCGGATCTCCTCCGCCCACCCGTGCTTGTTCACGCCGTAGACCACGACGAAGAGGCTGGCGAAGAACAAGAGCAGCACCCAGTCCACGCGCTCGAGCGCCTCGCGCGGCTCACGACGGGACAGCGCCATGACGAGCGCGGCGCCGGCCAGCGCGCTCCAGCTCATGGGCAGCCCCGCGAAGAAGGCCACGATGACCCCCGCCGTCACCGTGAGCGTCAGCACCAGGAGCCAGCGGTCCACGGGCGGCGGTGGCGGCTGGGGCTCGAAGCGCTTCGTGCTCAGCTCGTTGCGGAAGAGGTACACCAGCGCGGCGGCGACGATGACGGTGGACAGGAGCGCGGGCACGGCCATGTACGCCGCGAAGCTCGCGTACGAGATTCCCGACGCGCCCTGGATGAGCATGTTCTGCGGGTTGCCGGTGAAGGTGGCCACCGATCCGCTGTTGCTGCCCATGCACACCGCGAGCAGGTACGGCACGGGCGGCAGCTTCGCGTCATCCACGGTCGCGAGCACCAGCGGCGTGAGCATCAAGCACACCGTGTCGTTGACCAGGAATGCGGACAGCACCGCGGAGATGAACGTCACGGCAATCAACAACAGGCGGGGCGTGCGGGCGCGCCGTACCGCCCAGGCGCCGGCCGTGCGGAAGACGGCGGCCTGGGACATGTACGCGGCCAGCAGCATCATCCCGAGCAGCAGGACGATGGTGTCCGCGTCGATGGCGTGCCTGGCGGTGGCCTCGCTGTGATTGAAGACCTCCGCGGGCGAGACGACGCCGAACACCACCATGAGGACCGCGCCGAGCAGCGCGCCTCCGGGGCGGTCGAGCTTGAGGAAGGGGAGCCGGGCGCCGGCGATGAAGACGTAGGTGAACAGGAAGATGGCGAGGGCCACGGGCGCGGGAACCTAGCCGAGCCCCGTCCGGCGTGCGCGACTGTGTTCGCGTTGTCCGGCCCGGTACACACCTGTACAGTGCCCCACCCATGAAGTTCGAGAAGGAAGAAGGGGCCTTTGGTGGCCCGCGTCGCACCCCGTGGAACGCCCCCCGGGGGTTGGACTCCGTGCTCCAGCAATGGAAGGCGGACCGGGGCCTGTCGCCCTGCTTCTCGCTCGACGAGGCCACCCCCGCCCGGGTCGGCTCGTTCGCGCCCATCCCCGAGGACGTGGCCCCCCAGGTGCGCGAGGCGCTCCGCCAGCGAGGCGTCGAGCAGCTCTTCTCCCACCAGGCCGAGGCCTTCCGCCTGGCCCGCGCCGGCAGGAACCTGGTCATCGCCACGCCCACCGCCTCGGGCAAGAGCCTCTGCTACAACCTGCCGCTGTTGGATCGCTTCGCCCGGGAGCCCCAGGCGCGCGCCCTCTACCTGTTCCCCACCAAGGCGCTGTCGAGAGATCAGGAGGAGTCGCTCCGGGCCTTCATGCGTGAGGCCGGGCTGACGCACGGCGCGATCACCTTCGACGGGGACACACCGGCGGACGCACGCCGCGCCGCCCGGGAGCGCGGGGGCGTGCTGCTCACCAACCCCGACATGCTCCACACGGGCATCCTCCCGCACCACGCGAGCTGGGCTCGTTTGTTCTCCAACCTGCGCTACGTGGTCATCGACGAGCTGCACACGTATCGGGGCGTCTTCGGCTCGCACCTGGCGAACGTGCTGCGCCGGCTGCGTCGGGTGGCGCGCTTCCATGGCTCGGACCCGGTGTTCATCGCGGCGTCGGCGACCATCGGCAATCCGCAGGCGCACGCGCGGCGGATGCTCGGGTGTGACGTGGAGCTGGTGGCGGAGAGCGGAGCGCCGGCGGGGGAGCGGCGGGTGATGGTGTTCAACCCGCCCGTGGTCAACGCGGAGCTGGGCATCCGCGCCAGCTATCTCAAGACGGCGGTGCGGCTGACGTCGGACCTGGTGCGCGCGGGCGTGTCCACGCTGCTGTTCGGACAGTCGCGCAACAACATCGAGGTGATGCTCAAGTACCTGCGCGACCGGTTCGTCGAGGAGAAGCTGGATCCGTCGCGCATCCAGGGCTACCGGGGCGGCTATCTGCCGGGGACGCGGCGGGCGACGGAGGCGGCGCTGCGCGCGGGGGACGTGCGGTGTGTCGTCGCGACGAACGCGCTGGAGCTGGGCATCGACATCGGCTCGCTGGACGCGGTGGTATGCGCGGGGTACCCGGGCTCGGTGGCGGCGCTGATGCAGCGCTTCGGCCGCGCGGGACGTCGTGGCGCGGGGAGCCTGGCGTTGCTGGTGACGTCGAGCGCGCCGCTGGACCAGTACATGGCTGCGGACCCGCGCTTCCTCATCGGTGCGCCGGTGGAGCACGCGCGCATCGACCCGGACAACGTGGAGATCCTCGTCCAGCACCTCAAGTGCGCGTCGTTCGAGCTGCCGTTCGAGGAGGGCGAGGCCTTCGGCGACGTGCCGGCGGAGTCGACGGCGGAGGCGCTGGGGTTCCTGGCGCAGCACCAGGTGGTGCATCCGACGGCGGGGGAGGGTGGCCGGCGCGTGTTCCACTGGTCCTCGGATGCGTATCCGGCGAACCACGTGTCACTGCGCAGCGTGGGCTGGGACAACGTGGTCATCATCGAGCGCGGCACGGACCGCACGCTGGCGGAGATGGACTTCCGCTCGGCGCACACGATGTTGCACGAGCAGGCCATCTATCAGCACGAGGCCGAGCAGTATCAGGTCGAGCAGTTCGACTACGAGAACCACAAGGCCTTCGTGCGCAAGGTGGCGCCGGACTACTTCACGGACGCGATGACGTACGTGCGCGTGAATGTCATCCAGGAGGACCAGGGGGCGCCCGTGGGCCCGTCGCTCCAGGCCGGCATGGGCGAGGTGAGCGTCATCGAGAAGGTGGTGGGGTACAAGAAGATCAAGTACCACACGCATGAGAACGTGGGTTACGGCGAGGTGGCGCTGCCGGAGATGCAGATGCACACCACGGCGCTGTGGCTGACGGTGCCGGAGTCGGTGGTGCGCTCGATGAAGGCGCCCCGGCCCGCGGTCATCGACGCGCTGCGAGGCATCGCCACGGCGCTGCGCACGGTGGCGTGCGTGGGGTTGATGATCGATCCTCGGGACATCGGCAAGACGCTGGGCAGCCGCGATGACGCGGACGGGCCGCCTCGCAAGGATGGCGGGGTGGGGTTCGATCCGACCATCTTCCTCTACGACAACATCCCTGGCGGCGTGGGGCTGGCGGCGCGGCTGTATGACCAGCGCGACGAGCTGCTCGTGCGCGCGCGGCGACTGCTGGAGTCCTGCGCGTGTGAAGAGGGCTGCCCGGCGTGCATCGGTCCGGCGTCGGGTGTCATGCCGGGACAGGCGCCCGTGGACCCGCATCCGCGCAAGCGCCTGGGGCTCGAGGTGCTGAGCCTGCTCGGCGTCGCGGGCGTGCAGTAGACGGCGGAGGGCTCGGCGCGTGGACCTCAAGCGAAAGCTGGCGCGACTGACGGGCGTGGGCCCCGGCGGCAAGCCCGCGAGCCGCATGGCCACCCTTCCGGAGCCCTCGGGCGAAGGGAGGGCACCCACGGGGAACGTCGCGGATGGTCCAGGCGAGGCGAACACCTTCGCTCCTGCTTCACCGCCGACGACGGTTTCGCACGAGGACGCGCTCCTTGCGCCTGTCCCGGCCGAGGAGGGCGCGAAGGTGGAAGCGCGAGGCGACGTCTCCCTCGCGACGGTCCGGCCCGCTCCGTCTCAGCCCGTTGCCACATCACCCCAGGTCTCCCTGGCCCCCGCGCGCCCGAGCGATCCGCGCATCGAGTCCCTCCGGCGGATGCTCGCGGACTGGTCCGAGCGCCAGGGGCAGACGGCCGCGCGCCGGGGCCCCACCCAGCCTCGTCCTCCTCCTGGCCCGCTGCCCGTCGTGGCCCAGGAGACGCCCCACGGCACCGTCCACGTCTCCGAGCGCCTCCTGCCCCCGGACCACCACCACGGCAGCGCCCCCGTGGCCGGCGCCCTCGACGTGGAGGGCGCCCTGGTCGCCCGGCTCGCGCTCCACGAGGACCTGGCCGGCGTGGACTACCAGCGCATGCTCTTCCTCGACACGGAGACCACGGGCCTCGCCGGCGGCACCGGCACCGTGCCGTTCCTCGTGGGCCTCGCCTGGTTCGAGGGACGCTCGCTGCGCGTCCATCAGCTCTTCCTGCGCAAGCTCGGCGAAGAGGCGCCCATGCTGCGCGTGCTCGCCGCGCGCATGGCCCAGTCCTCCTGCATCGTCACCTTCAACGGCAAGAGCTTCGACTGGCCCCTCTTGCGCACGCGCTTCGTCCTCAACCGCGTGAAGGCCCCCGCCGAGCTGCCCCACCTGGACCTGCTCCACTGCGCCCGCCGCGTCTTCAAGCACCGGGGCGCTGGCACCCGCCTGGTCCACATGGAGGAGCAGGTGCTCGGCCTGCGCCGCGTCGACGACGTGGACGGCTCGCTCATCCCGGACCTGTACTTCCGCTACCTGCGCGGCGGCGACGGCGCCTCGCTGACACCCGTGCTCGAGCACAACGCCAACGACCTCCTCCTCCTCGCCGCCCTCCTGGGCGAGATGGTCCGCCGCTTCCGCGCCGGTGACGGGACCGCCGTTCCCCGGGACGAGGACCCCAGGGACCTGCTCGGCTTCGCCAGCGTGGCGCTCCGGGCGGGAGACCACACCCGGGCGCGGGCCTTCGCGCGGGCGGCGACACGCGGCTCCGGCACCGTGGGCATGGAGGCCCACGCCCTGGCCTCGCGCCTGGCCCGCATGGCCGGCGAGCCCGAGGCCGCCGCGGACCACCTGCACCAGGCCCTCCAGTCCGCCCGGGGCTTCCAGGCGGCGAGCCTGCACCTGGAACTGACCAAGCTCTACGAGCACGCCCTCAAGGACCTCGCGGCCGCGCTGCGCCACGCCCGACTCTCGGCGGCGGCGGAGTTGCCGGAGGACCACCGGCGCCGCATCGTTCGCCTGGAGGGCCGAATCGACCGGAGCACGCGAGCCCGCGCGCTGGACCTGGGCGCCCGCCCACCACGCCCCGGCCCCTGAAAGCCCTTGCGTCCGGTTTCGGGCGGGGGGACAGGCTCCCATGCCCTCCCGCAGACCGGCCGAGCACATGATGGGAGCGTTGGACAACGGCCTGCGCTAAGAGAGGCGCCATGAAAATCGCGAAGGACAGTGTCGTCTCCATCGACTTCAAGCTTCACCTCGGCGATGGAAAGCTCATTGACGAGAGCGAGCCGGGAGACCCGCTCGTCTACCTGCAGGGCCACGAGGAGGTCGTCCCCGGCCTGGAGAAGGCCCTGGAGGGCAAGGCGAAGGGAGACAGCCTGTCGGTCGTCATCCCCCCCGAGGACGGCTACGGGCCGCATGACCCCGAGGGCCTCGAGGAGGTCCCCCGTGACGAGTTCCCGGAAGGCCTGACGCTCGAGGAGGGCGGCATCCTCACCGCCACGGACCCCGAGGGCGACGAGGTCGACCTGCTCGTGAAGGAGATCAAGGGCGACACCGTGGTGGTGGACTACAACCACCCGCTCGCCGGCAAGACGCTGCACTTCCAGCTGACCGTGGCCGACGTTCGCGCCGCCACGGCCGAGGAGCTGGAGCACGGCCACGCGCACGGCCCGGACAGCCACCACTGATTCGAATCCCCGGGGCCTTCGTGAGCCCCGGGCCCCACCTCCGCTCCCGCGAAGTCCTCTCGCGGGAGCGGCCCTTCCTCCCTGACGCGGACTAGCGCCCGCCCATCAGGTCCGAGTTGAAGGAGAAGCCCAGCAGCAGGTACGGCATCGCCTCCTGGCGGCTGGGGTGCTTCAGGTACCAGGCCACCATGCCCAGCACCGTGGGGCGGTTGAACATCGTGCCCTCGTCCGTGTTGAAGGCATAGGAGACGACGGGGCCCGCGCGCATGTGGCTGTTGTCGGCCTTCAAGGCGTCGGAGACACCCTGGTCCTCGGTGTACTGCGGCCACACGCCGCTGAAGCGCGCGCCCAGCATCCACCGGCCGGACAGGTACACGACGTCCGAGTCGTTGGTGAAGACCCAGCCCTTGCCCGCGAGCAGCGAGTCGAGCATCGGATCATAGAACGTCGTCTCGCCGTCGCGCAGCGACAGGTTCCAGTACTCGATGCTGAACTTGGTGCGCACCGCGATGGGGCCCACCTTCGCCTGCAGCGTCGGCTCCACCAGGAAGTGGTGGCCGCTGGTGCTGTAGGCCGCGTCCTCGCGCGCATCCAGCGCGTCATCCGAGAAGTCGTTCAGCGGGTTCGCATACCCCTGCAGGAAGCCCATGGTCCCCAGGAAGCTCGTGTACTCGTAGCTCAGCCGCAGGTTGAACAGGGCGATCGGCTGGATCTCGAACATCGGACCGACCTTCAACGAGGCGGGGTTCGCCTTGATGAGGGCCGCGGCGTTGACGAACGTGTCGCGCATCAGCACGGACTCGCTGTTGAACAGCCGCTTCTGGATGACCAGCCGGTTCTGCGTCTCCAACCCGATGGGGTTGACGCGGAACAGGTTGAAGCTGGTCATGTACAGCCGGACGTTGGGGATGGGGCGGGGTGGGGGGACCGGGGAGGGCTCGCTGGAGGGGGCGACCTCCGGGGTGTTCGTGGGCCCGGCCGTGGGCGCATCCGGCGGGGGCGTGGGCGTGGCCGCGGACTGCTGCGCGGCCGCGGGGGACACCAGACCCAGGCTCAAACAGAGCGTGCAGATGGACAGCGATAGACGCTTGAGCATCATCTCGACACTTCCTCGGGTGGGGGAGACCGCGGCGGGGAGCAACCGCGGCGGGTGCTTCAGGGACGACTGGGGGTTGCGGCGGGAGAGTCCTGCTCGTCCGCGTGGCGTCGCGTCACCGCGTAGCCGAACGCCGCGGCCGTGAAATACATGATGATGCTGTAGATGGCCGGCGGGATGGCCATGGTGGCATTGCCCAACAGCAGCGGGCTCATCGCAATGGTCATCGCGAGGATGCCGTTGTGGATGCCGATCTCCATGCCGATGGCCACCGCCTGACGCCGGGGGAGGCGGAACAGCAGCGGCGTCACGAAGCCCACGCCCATGCTCAACAGGTTGAAGCTCAGCGCCGCCAGGCCCACCTGCTGGAAGTACGCGCCGATGTTCTGGCGCTCCTGGTACACGGCCGCGGCGATGACCACCGCCAGGAACGCGGCGGACAGGATGCGGATGGGCTTGTCCAGCTTGAGCGCCACCTGGGGCTTCCTCGAGCGCACCAGCATGCCGATGCTCACCGGCCCCAGCACGATGATGAAGACCTGCAGCACCTTGGCGAACTGCATGGGCACCGCGCGGTCCTCGCCCATGAAGTGGTTGAGCGAGAAGTTCACGATGAGCGGCAGCGTCACCAGCGTCAGCGCGCTGTTCACCGCCGTGAGCGTGATGTTGAGGGCCACGTCACCGCGGGCCAGGTGGCTGAAGAGGTTCGCCGTGGCGCCGCCGGGGGAGGCCGCCAGCAACATCAGCCCCACCGCCAGCTCCGGTCCCAGTCCGAAGGCATGGGCAATGAGCACACCGCCGGCGGGAAGCACCAGCATCTGGCACACGAGCCCCACGATCACCGCTCGCGGGTAGACGATGACGCGCTTGAAGTCCGCGAGCGTCAGCGACAGTCCCAGGCCGAGCATGATGACGGCCAACGACAGTGGAATCAGAACCGCGGTGAACACGTTTGACTGCATTCGCCCCCCGTCGATGTGCGGGCGCTCGTCGCCCGTCTCGCGGCAGATGTCTCAATGCAAACAAGCGTGGCGCAAATGGGTGTCTCGCTTCAAGCCACCCCTTGCGATTTGCATCCCGCACGTGAGCAGCGATGACGCCGGGCGTCATTGTTTGTCACGCCGATGGAAAGCTACACCTGTACGCGTGTTACCGGGCCCGCAAGGGCGGTGTCACGGATTGCTCAGGGAGGGGGTCGCGTTTGCCTTCGTGGGCGCGAAGCGCAGGAAGAAGCTGTTGTCGTTCCAGCGCGGGCGCTCCGGAGCATTGGCCACCGCGAGCGTCAGGTCCGCGAGCATGCGGACGAACTTCACGGCGCCCTCCTTGTGGAGGGGCTGCGACAGGTCATCCGACGGCGCGTGGTAGTGGCGCGTGTACCAGCTCTTGAAGGCGCGCTCCTCGGCGGAGCCCGGCGCGTAGCCGAACTTGAAGGACAGGGCCGGCACGCCCTGGCGGATGAAGGAGTACTGGTCGCTGCGGATGAAGAGCAGCCGGCTGGGCTCCGGGTCCGGCATCAGCTTCACGCCGTGCTGGGAGGCGACCTGGGCCAGCGGCGCCGCGAGGTTGGACTCCTCCTGGCCGTACGCGACGACGCGCTCGAAGGCGAACAGCGGCAGGAACATGTCCAGGTTGAAGTTGGCGACCAGCTTGTCCGCGGGCACCGTGGGGCGCAGCGCGAAGTAGCGCGAGCCGAGCAGGCCCTTCTCCTCGCCCGTCACCAGCACGAAGAGCACGGAGCGCCCCGGCTTCCGGGCCTGGAGCGCGCGCGCCACCTCCAGCACCGCGGCCACGCCCGTCGCGTTGTCCATGGCGCCGTTGTAGAGGTTGTCACCCTTCACCGCCTGCCCCACGCCCACGTGGTCCAGGTGCGCGGTGAGCACCACGTACTCGCCGGCCAGGGCCGGGTCGCTCCCGGGCAGCAGGCCCACGACATTGGGCGACGTCGTCCGTGAGGACACGCGCTCGGAGCTGGCCTTCAGGCGCGCGGGCAGCTCGAAGCGCGGCATCGGCTGGTTCGCGTTCGCCCGCTTCAGGATGTCCTGGAACGAGTGCGGCGCGCCGGCGAACAGCTTCTGCGCGTGGGCCGCGTTGACGGAGACGCCCACTTTCAGGCCCGTGCTCTCGTCCAGCGCCGGGTCCGCGAAGGTCATCGCCTTCTGGTGGCGCGACGCGGCGGTGCGCGACCACGGCGTCTCCTCGAGCTTCGGGTTGAGCAGCATCACCGTGCCGATGGCGCCCGCCTTCTTCAGCGCCTTCGTGCGCTCGGCCTGGGAGCTGTGGTGCGCGCGCAGCGGGCCGGAGACCTGGGCCGGGCCGCCCTGGAGATACACGGCGATCTTCCCCTTCAAGTCCACGCCGGCCAGGTCGTCATGGCCCGCCTCCGGAATGGACAGGCCGTGGCCCACGAAGACCATGGGCGCCTCCACCGAGCCCGCCTCGCCCGAGCGCGGGGAGATGATGGCGTCCTGACCGATGACCAGCGGCGTGGCGGTTCCATCGCGCACCAACGCCAGGCTCGACTTCGCTTCGACGAGCTGCCGGGAGACGAGCGGCACCTCCTGGAGGTAGCTGTCACCGGCCCCGGGCTTCACGCCGAGCGCCGCCAGCTGCTCGGCCACGTAGGCCGCGGCCTTGCGATGGCCCTCGCTGCCGGTGTCCCGTCCCTGCATCGCGTCGTCCGCGAGGTGGCGGACATGGCCCCACCAGCGCTCCGCGTCGGACACAGGCGCGGCGGGCTCGGCGCCGAGGGCCAGCGAGGGCAACAAGCACAACGTCGTCAGCAGGTGGGGTGTGCGCAAGGGCGGGCTCGTGGAAGGAGGGCTACCCTGGCTCAACGTCCGGCCACGCGCCTCATTTCCGTTCCTCCCACGAGCGGCCGTCCTCTCCGGGACGCGTCACGCACGCCAGGCGCGACAGCCGTGGCCAGGGTCGGCTAGGACGACGCCTCATGAGCCGCGTCCTGGACGAGCTGCTGGAGCTCCTCAAGCTGGAAGTCATCGAGGAAAACCTTTTTCGCGGGAAGAGCCAGGATTTAGGCTTCCGTCAGCTCTTCGGCGGGCAGGTGCTGGGACAGGCCCTGTCGGCGGCGAGCCAGACGGTGGAGACCGCGCGGCACGTGCACTCGCTGCACGGCTACTTCCTGCGGCCCGGCGACGCGAGCCAGCCCGTCGTCTACACGGTGGACCGGGTGCGCGACGGCGGCAGCATCAGCACGCGGCGCATCGTCGCCATCCAGAAGGGGCAGCCCATCTTCACGATGATGGCGTCCTTCCACGGCGACGAGCCCGGGTACGCGCACCAGTCGCCCATGCCGGCGGTGCCGCCTCCCGAGGGGCTGCCCACGGACCTGGAGCTGCTCAAGCGCCAGGTGGACCGCATCCCCGCGCGGCTGCGCGAGAAGATCCTCTGCGACAAGCCCATCGAGATGCGGCCGGTGGACTACATGGACCCGTTCCATCCGGTGCCGGGAGAGCCTCGCAAGGCCGTGTGGATTCGCGCGGACGGGGCGCTCCCGGATGACCCGCAGGTGCACAAGTACGTGCTCGCGTACGCGTCCGACTTCAACCTCATCAGCACCGCGCTGCTGCCGCACGCGGCCAGCTTCTTCCAGCCCCACGTCGTCGGCGCGAGCCTGGACCACGCGCTCTGGTTCCATGGGGACCTGAAGGTGAACGACTGGCTTTTGTACGTCATGGACAGCCCGTGGTCCGGCAACGCGCGCGGCCTGTCGCGCGGCTCCGTGTACACGCGCGAGGGAAGGCTCGTCGCGTCCGTGGCGCAGGAGGGGCTGTTGCGCATCCTGAAGGGTGACAAGCCCGCGCGCTGAGCGACGGGCGGCGCTGGCCGAGCGGCCCCAGGCGGGGCGGAAGAGGACGTGACGATGCGCGCGGTGGTGTATCAGCACGAGGAGCACGAGGGCGTCGGCCTGCTGGGCCCCGCGTTGACGGAGGTGGGCTTCACGCTGGTCCACCGCTTCCGCGCCGTCCGGCACGAGGACGTGGACGCGGAGCTGGTCGTGGTGATGGGCGGCCCCATGGGCGTCTACGAAGCCGACCAGCACCCGTTCCTGCGCGACGAGAGCTCCATCCTCATGGAGCGGCTGGCCCATGAGCGCCCGTGCCTGGGCATCTGCCTGGGCGCGCAATTGCTCGCGGACGCGGCGGGCGCGGAGGTCTTCCCCGGGAAGAACGGCTTCGAGGTCGGCGTGGGACAGGTGCGCTGGACGCCGGAGGCCCTGAAGGACCCCGTCATCGCCGGTGCGCGCCCGCGCGGCACCGTGGCCCACTGGCACGGGGACACGTACAAGGCCGTGCCCGGCGCGACGCTGCTCGCGTCCACGGACCGCTACACGCAGCAGGCCTTCCGGCTGGGCAACTCCTACGGCTTCCAGTTCCATCTGGAGCTGACGGCGCGCGAGCTGGGACGCTGGTTCGAGCTGGGCGCCGACGACCTGGCGCAACGCCAGAAGGATGTAACGGAGCTCGTGAGCCAGCTCCCCAAGCTCGAGGCCGCGGAGCCGGAGAACCGTGAGCTGCTGCAACGACTCGCGCGTCACTTCGCTCAGGCTGTTCGCTGAAGACATCGCTGACGCGAATTGCTCGCGGTCACGATGCACCCGGCGCAGCCACGTCGTCCGCTCCGGGTTTCAGTGTTTCACGAGTGAGCGGAGCTGCGCCTGGGTCAGGATGGCTCCGGGCGGGCAGGTGAGCGGAGGGAAGGTGAGGGTCCGTTCATGTGTGGGGCTCACCCGCGACGTCTCATTCATGTATCGTCGACACATCCGCCGGCGGAGAGGGGGAAGTCTGTCTCGCCGATGCAGCGTGCGGACGCGTTGAGGTCGGGATGTGGCAATTCGGCATGGCGCTCCTGCTGCTCGGAGGACTTCCTCCGGACGGCGCCGCGCAGCTCGCGAAGGTGAGCCGGCTCCAGGCGGCGTTGCAGCGCGTGGCCTCGGACCCGGAGCTCGTTCAAGCGGTGCGGGCCCAGAACGCGCGAGGCATGACGCTCGCCACCATCCGTGCGGAGGACGACGTGTGGTTGTCCACACCAGCGCTCACGCCCTTCAAGCAGCGCGTGCTCGATGCGCGGTGCTCACGCGTGCTGGCGCGCCACCGCGAGGCCCTGGGCCACCGGGTGGTGGCGGAGGCCTTCGCGATGGACCGGCTGGGCGCGCTGGTGGGCGCCACGCGCCGCACGTCCGACTACTGGCAGGGTGACGAGGAGAAGTTCCAGGTGCCGTTCCGCGAGGGACGCATGCTCGAGGAGAAGCCGTTCTTCGACGAGTCCTCCCAGGCCTACGTGGTCCAGGTGTCCCTGCCGGTCCGCGACGCGGGCCGCGTCATCGGCGCCGTCACCCTTTCGCTCTCCCTGCTCGACCTCTGAAGTCTCGCCGCCCCCATGCGCCTCTTCGACGGACTCTCTCTTCGTACCCGACTGACGGTGGCCGTCGCCCTGCTCACGCTCGGGGCCCTGCTGCCCTTCAACCTGCTCGGCCGCGTCTTCGTCTTCAACAACCTCCAGGACCAGATCCACGCCACCCTGCGCGTGGAGGCCCAGGGCCTGAGGGATTTGGTGGAGAGCGCCCTGGTGGAGCGCGAGGCCAACGCGCGCTCCTGGGCAGAGGACGCCATCCTCCGCGGCGCGCTGCTGTTCGACACCTTCGAGAAGAGCGACGCGGTGCTCGTCGCCCTGGAGAAGCGCCACCCCTCGTTCGCGGGCCTGGTGCTCTTCACCGAGGACGGCCGCGCGGTGTCCGCCAGCGAGGAGAAGGTGCGGCGCGCCTACGAGGGCCGCGAGAGCGAGGTGCGCGCCTCGCCCTGGTTCAAGGCCGCGCTCAACGGCACCCAGGACATCACCGGCTTCACGAAGGTGGACCCGTTCTTCGAGCGCACGGTGCTCCCGCTGGCGGTGCCCGTGCTCAGCCCCATCAGCGGCGCGCGCATCGGCGTGCTGCTGGCCGCGTATGAGTGGAGCCAGGTGGGCGAGGTGGTGGCGCCCGCGCTGGAGCGCTCCCGCGCGCGCGGCCAGAAGAGCTTCGCGCTGGAGGTGGTGGACGCCCAGGGCACCACGCTCTTCGACACGCACGAGCAGGACATCGCCCGGCCCGATGACGTCGTCAGCGTGGAGGCGGTCAACGCGAACAGCGTGCGGGACGTGGGCGACGGCTGGCGCTTCGTGGCCACGGTGGACCCGGAGGACGCGTACGCGCCGCTGGCGGAGGCGGGCAGGGTGGCCGTGGGGCTGACGGCGCTGGCGCTCGTCGTGGCGGGCGTGGGCGGCTTCCTGCTCGCGCGCGGCGCCACCGGGCCCATCTCCCGCTTGAGCCAGGTGGTCACCCGCGTGGTGCGCGAGGGCGACCTCACCCAGCGCGTGGACGTCTCCACCCGGCGCGACGAGGTGGGGGAGCTCGCCTCCGCCTTCGCCCTGATGATGGAGCACCTGCGCGAGTCCACCCGCGGCCTGCAGGCGGGCACCAAGGTCCTCGGCCAGACGGTCTCCGAGCTCACCGCCGCCGCCGCCCAGCAGGAGCGCACGCTGACGAAGCAGGCCGCCGCCCTCCAGGAGACGCAAGTCACCGCGCAGGAGATCAAGCAGACCTCGCTGATGGCCGCCGAGCGCTCCCAGGCCGTGCTCGGCGTCACCGCCCGCGCCCGCGAGGTGGGGCAGGCCGGTGAGGCCACGGTCTCCGCCAGCCTCCAGGGCTTCGAGGAGCTGCGCGAGCAGGTCGGCGTCGTCGCCCGCAGCATCGCCGCGCTCAACGAGCGCACCCAGCAGATTGGCGGCATCACCCAGACGGTGAAGGACCTGGCCGACCAGTCCAACATGCTCGCGCTCAACGCGGCCATCGAGGCGGTCCGCTCGGGCGAGCACGGCAAGGGCTTCGGCGTGGTGGCGCGCGAGATTCGCAGCCTCGCCGACCAGTCGATTTCCTCCACCGGCCGCGTGCGGGAGATCCTCGAGGACATCCGCCGGTCCATCCAGTCCACCGTCACCCAGGCCGAGCAGAGCCAGGGCAGCGCCGAGACGGGCCTCACCCAGGTGCGCGCCAGCGGCGACAGCCTCCGCGAGCTGACCGGCATCATCCAGGACAACGCCTCCGCCGCTCAGCAGATCGCCGCCGCCGTCACCCAGCAGAACGCCGGCGTGGCGCAGATCTTCACCGCCGTCACCGACCTGTCCCGGATGATGGAGGAGTCCATGCAAGGCCTGCAGGCCGCCCAGCGCATCACCGCCTCCCTGCGGGAGGTCGCCGCTCAAATGGACACCGTGGCGGCCACGTACCGCGTCTAGTCAAAGTCTTGCGGGAAACACTTTGAGTGCCAATCTAGAGCACTCTCCGTGTAAATCTGGATTATGCGCAACCCGGGGATTCCTTGGTCCAATCCCGGCCCACGGGGTCCCCGTTTCGTTGGTCCTTCACTTGAAGGAGCACCGCAATGCGCAGCGTCGTGAAAGCCGCCGTATGCATGGCAGTGATGGCGACGTCCCAAGCGTGGGGTTTCAATCCCACGGACAACTCCCCCAAGGGCGCCCTGGCCTCCCAGGCGTTCTTCAAGCCCGAGCTGTCGTTGGCCAGCGGGCAGGTGCCGCTGTCCGAGGCCCTGCCGAAGCTGGGCCCTGACAGCAAGAAGGTCTGGGACGACTTCTTCGCCCGCAACGGGAACAACTTCGAGATCTACATCGACGTCGTGACGGGGACGGCCGCCAACATCCAGGGCGCCGTTCCGCTCATCCCCGGCAACGGGGTGGGCAACAAGCTGACCCTGGGCAGCCTGGGCCGGCAGTTGGGTCGTTCGGTCGACAAGGTGGACGGGGCCGTCGTGGCCGACCTCGTCTTCAAGTTCGTGGAGGCCAACCGCGCCGCGGTGGGCGTGGACATGCTCCAGCTGGGCGAGGCCCGGGCGGATCAGATCAACCCGGACCTGTGGCAGGTCTCCATCCCGCAGCAGTACCAGGGCATCCCCGTGCGGTATGGACGGCTGGCGGCCACCATCAGCCACGGCAACCTCATCCTCCTGGGCACCGAGTCCTGGGCGAACGTCGGTGTCTCGCCGATGCCGCTGGTGGACGCGGAGAAGGCCACGGTGCTCGCGCACGAGCGCTTCGGCCTGTACGAGAGCCCGGAGGGCATCTGGAAGGAGCCCACGCTGGAGGTGACGCCGGTGTCCGTGCCCAACGCGGGCTTCGCCAAGGGCATGACGCACCAGCTGGTGTGGACGTATGGCTTCACCACCACCGAGGGCCACGAGCACTGGAAGGTCACCGTGGACGCGGCCACCGGTGACGTGCTCGCGCTCGAGGACGACAACCACTACATCGACCAGTCCGTGAGGGGCGGCGCCTACGTGTTCACCAACACGGGCGTCCCGGCCACGTGCACGCCCGGCTCGTTTTGCGGCTCCCACCAGCCCAACTACCCCATGCCCTGGGCGAACACGGGCCTGGCCTCGCCGAACAACTTCACGGATGGCTACGGCGTCTTCGACTACACCGCCGGCACGACGGCCACCACCACACTCAACGGCCGGTACATCCGCCTGGTGGATACCTGTGGCACGCTCAGCGCCTCCGGCGCGGGCAACATCAACCTGGGCAACGGCACCGTGACCTGCCCGACCCCGACGAGCGGCAACACGGCGGCGACCCGCAGCGCGTTCTACGAACTCAACCGCATCAAGGAGCTGGCGCGCGGCTGGCTGCCCACCAACACCTGGCTGCAGGCGTCCATGACGGCCAACGTCAACATCAACAGCACCTGCAACGCCTTCTGGAACGGCTCCACCGTGAACTTCTACCGCAGCGGCGGTGGCTGCCGGAACACGGGTGAGATTGCCGCCGTGTTCGACCACGAGTGGGGCCACGGCATGGATGACAACGACACGGCCGGCACGCTGAGCAACTCCAGCGAGGCCTACGCCGACATCGCGTCCATGTACCGCCTGCCGTTCAACCCCTCGGCCACGCCGACCTCCGGCCAGTCCCCGGCCTCGTGCGTGGGCTACGGCTTCTTCCAGACCACGAACAACGGCTGCGGCATGACGGCGGACGGCACGGGCTACAACGTCAACGAGGCCCAGACGGGCGGGGCCTGGTGCGCGACCAACTGCTCGGGTGTCCGTGACGCCGACTACGCGGCCCACAACCCCGCCACGCCCACCACCCCGCAGAACTTCGTCTGCACGCGCTGCTCCAGCGGCACCGGCCCCTGCAGCCGTCAGGTGCACTGCGCCGCGTCCCCCGTGCGTCAGGCCGCGTGGGACTTCATCGCGCGCGACCTGCGCTCGGCGCCGTTCAACTACGACTGGAACACGGCGCAGAACATCGGCAACAAGGTGTTCTACCAGGGCAGCGGCAACATCGGCTCGTGGCACGCCTGCAACTGCACGGCGGGCACGTCCGACGGCTGCGCGGCCACCAACGGCTACAAGCAGTGGCTGGCGGCGGACGACGACAACGGCAACATCAACGACGGCACGCCGCACATGACGGCCATCTACAACGCGTTCAACCGCCACAACATCGCCTGTGCCACCCCGGCGCCGGTGAACAGCGGTTGTTCGGGCGGCCCCACGGCGGCGCCCACCGTCACGGTGACGCCGGCCACGGGCCAGGTCTCCCTGAGCTGGAGCGCCGTCAGCGGCGCGACCCAGTACTGGGTGATGAAGTCGGACGGCGTCAACGGCTGCCAGTACGGCAAGGCGCGCGTCGCCACCACGACGGCCACCAACTACGTGGACGGCGAGGTCCTCTCCGGTCACAACACCTGCTACTCCATCGTCGCCGCGGGCAGCAGCGCCGCCTGCTACGGGGCGGCCAGCACCTGCACCTGCGTGAGCCCGCTGTAGTCCGGCGCTCACCGTGACTTCCGGCACGGTGGGGCGCGCCCACCGTCGTCGAAGTCATCCAGGCGGTCTCGTGCTCAGGCACGGGGCCGCCTTTCTCTTTCAGAGCTTCAGCTCCCACGTCTCGCTCATCAATCCCTCGCCGAACATGGCGTGCGGCTCCTTGCCCACGAGCGTGAAGCCCGCGCGCTCGTACATGCGGCGCGCCGAGTGCAACTGCTGCTCGGTCCACAGCCGCACCTTGCGGTAGCCGGCCTCTCGGGCGAACTGGAGGCACGCGTCCATCAGCTTCGTGCCGACGCCGTGTCCCCGGGCCGAGGGCTCCACGAGCAACAGGCGCAGCTTGGCCACCGTCTTCGTGTCGCGCACCAGGAACACCGAGCCGACGGGACGACCCTTCAGCTCGGCGATCCAGCAGCGCTCCCGTGCAGGGTCCCGCTCCTGGATGAAGCGCGAGGTGATGCCCGCCACCAGCGCCTCGAAGCGCATGTCCCAGCCGTACTCCTGGCTGTACAGGACACCGTGGCGCTGGACGACCCAGCCCATGTCCCCGGGGCGGTGCTCGCGCAGGAGGATGTTCGGCGGGGCGTCGTGGGTGGAGCGCTCGCCCAGGAGCTCCTCGATGGTCTGCATCGCGTCCAGCAGGCGCGGGCGCTCGTCGGCGCGCAGCGGGGAGAGCAGGGCCCGGATGGTGTCGTTGGAGCTGCTGTTGAGCCGGTTGAAGGTCTGCTCGCCCTTGTCGGTGAGCCGCACCAGGTGCTGGCGGGCGTCGAGCGCGGAGGGGACCTTCTCGATGAGGCCCTGGTTGCTGAAGTTGCGCAGGAGCCGGCTCAGGTAGCCCGCGTCGAGCGCCAGCTCGCGGCTGATCTCCGTCGCGGTGGGGGACTCACGGTGGTACAGCTCGTAGATGACGCGCGCCTCGGTGAGCGAGAACTCGCTCTGGAGCAGGCCCTCGTCCAGCACGCCGATCTTCTGGGTGTAGAAGCGGTTGAAGTGCCGAACCGCCGCCACGGTGGGGTCACGTCGCATCGGTGCCATGCGCGTATCATCGCCGATTCAGGGCGACGGTGGGCGGGCCGCGTAGCGCTCCGCGAGCACCGAGCACACCAGCAGCTGGAGCTGGTGGTAGAACATGAGGGGCAGGACGATGAGCCCCAGGGCCGGGTGCGCGCCGAAAAGGAGCCGCGCCATGGGCACGCCCGAGGCGAGCGTCTTCTTCGATCCGCAGAACACCGCGGCGATCTCATCCTCCTTGTTGAACCCCAGTCGCCGCGCGGCCTGGGTGCTCAGCGTCAGGACGATGACCAGGATGAGCGCCGCCCCTCCGAGCACCAGCGCCAGGGTGGCGCCGCCGTGGAGACCGAAGATGCCGGAGGCCACCGAGTCGCAGAAGGACGCGTAGACCAGCACCAGGATGAACAGCCGGTCGATGCCGTTGGTGTACTTGCGATGGCGGGCGAACGTCGCGCCCAGCAGCGGCCGGGCCAGCTGTCCCAGGGCCAGGGGCAACAGCAGCAGCGCGGACAGCTTGAGGATGGCCTCGCCCATGGACAGGCGCGCCCCGGTGGTCTGCGCGAGCAGGCCGACGATGAGCGGGGTGAGGACGATGCCCAGGAGGCTGGACAGGCTCGCGTCGAAGATGGCGCCCGCCACGTTGCCCCGGGCGACGCCCGTCATCGCCACCGACGAGGAGATGGTGGACGGCACGGCGCAGAGGAACAGGAAGCCGAGCGACACCTCGGGCGACACCCACCGGCCCACCGTCAGGTTGAGCACCACCCACAGCGCGGGGAAGACGAGGAAGGTGAACGACTGCACCAGCACGTGCAGCCGCCACTGGAGGGCGCCGGCCTTGAGCTGGGCGGTGGGCATGCCCAGGCCGTGCAGGAAGAAGACGAGGAAGATGCCGACGTTGGTGACGACGTCGGCGTGCATCGCGCCACCGGACTTGCCGAAGTCGGGGAAGAGGAGCGCGAGCCCCACGGCACCGAGCATCCCCAGGAGGAACCAGTCCCGCGACAGGCGCTTGATGAGGCGAAGAGACATGTGGGGGCTTGAATACTCCCGGACCCGGGAGACCTCCAGCCCCCAGTGTGTCGCGCCCTTCAGCGCTCGATGCGGAACTCCACCACGACGCCCGCGTGGTCGGACGGCCAGAGGCCCGCGGCGTTGCGGTCGTCCAGCTGGTTGCCGACGACGATGGCCGAGCGCACGTCGATGTCGTCGTCGTTGTCGGCGAACAGCACCAGGTCGATGCGCTCGTCGAGCGCGGCGGTGGTGGTGTCGTTCACCGTCTCGCTGAAGCAGCAGGTGAAGCCGTCGCCGGTGCCCACGCGCGTCCAGGCATCGACCAGTCCGGTGTTCGCGCTGACCAGGGTGTCGTAGCCGGTGGTCACCGCGCCCGGGCCGGTGTTCATGTCGCCCACGACGATGAGCGGCCGCTTGTAGGTGTTGACGAGGGCGGCCAGCTCCGCGGCCTGGTTCTCGTTGCCGGGGCGGAGCGTCTCCAGGTGCGTGTTGACGAAGGTGAAGGGGACGCGGTTCAGGGTGGCGTCGAGCTTGGCGTAGCCGCGCGTGAAGCGGATGGACGCGCCGCCCACGGGGACGTCCTGGGCGAAGGCGAAGTTCGCGGTCTCCACGTTGGCGATCTGCACGTCGCCGCGCGCGAGGATGACGTCGCGGTCCGTGAGGCGGACATCGGTGAGGTCCGTGGCGTTGCCGGCGAGCGCCGCGGGGACCTCCGCGTCCGCGTTCTGGATGGTGGCGGCGACGCGGTAGCTCAGGCCTCGGGCCTGGAGCTCGGCCTGGAGGATGGCCAGGAAGTCGTACGTCACGGTGGTCGCGTTGGGCAGCGGGTTGCTGCCGAAGTCACTGGGGCTCTGGGTGCGGAAGAGGGAGACCTCCTGCAGGCCGATGAGGGCGGGGTCGGTGGCCTGGATTTCATCCGCGAGGAGCTTGGCGCGCGCGGCGAAGTCGGTGGCCTGGACCGTGGAGTAGATGCGGGCGGCGAGGGCGGGGATGTCCTGGGGGGCCTGGGCGGTGGCGAGCAGCTCGATGTTGCCGCCCAGGTAGATGTTGCGGGTCATCACCTTGAACTGCGTCTCGTCGGGCTCCAGCGAGTCATCGTCGTTGTCGTCGTTGCAGGCGGAGAGGAACAACGGGGCGCACGCGAGCAGCGGCGCGAGGCGGAGCATGCGGAGTGGCTTCATGAGGGCCTGGGGCAGGGGTGGAGTGGCGCGATTTGCGCGCCGGTGCCCTGGCTCGGGCAATCGACCTGCCGGGCCCGCGTCGGCTCATGCACAGCCCCTCGCGGGGGAGTGTTCACATCCCTGCGGGACCCCGGCTGTAAGGCAGAGCGAGATGTTCGCCAGGAGCGGGCAGGTCGATTCGGCGCAGGCCGGTGTCGCTCCAGGTGACGAAGCAGAACGCGTCGGACTCGAGGGGGCGGCCGAAGTCGAAGCTCGCGCGGGTGAAGCCCGTGTCGGTGGACTCCTTCACGGTGACGAGGAGGTCGCCGAGCGTCAGTCGTGAGCCTGGAGGCGGGGGCACGTCGCGGTTGACCTGCTCCCAGAACCCCAGGTTGCGGGGCGTGCCGCGCACGATGAGGTCGAACGCGTGGGCGGAGGTCCGCTCGAGGACGTGGTCATGGGGTGCGGCGCTGAGCAGGCGGTAGTGCTGGGGGGCGCGGCCCTGGAGCGCCATGGCGGCGGGGACGTAGAGCGAGATGCTCGGGTCCGCGGCGGCGACCAGGACGAGGGTTCCCTTGCAAGGAGGCGCCTCGCGGGCGATGCGCCACTGGGCGTCCGCGAGGCGGCCCAGGGAGATGCCGAGTCCCACGCGGAACGCGGGGCCCAGGAAGCAGTGGCCGAGGACGAGGGCGCTGACAGCGGTCCAGAGCAGCAGTCGATGGCGACGGGGGCGTTGGGCTTCACGAGCGGCGGTCCAGCCGCGGAGGATGAGCGTCGCGACCAGGGCGCTGCCGGCGACGAGCGGCACCATGAGGACGCGGCCGCCGATGATGCCGGCGGCGCCGGGGAGGGTGGCCGCGATGCCTCCGGGGATGAGCCAGTGGAGGGTGTGTTGCTCCTGTTCGGAGAGGAGCGGGCGGATGGCGCGGAACATCAGCAGGATGAGGGCCGAGGTGAGGGCGCCCCAGGCCGCGAAGCCCGCGTGGAAGGCGGGGGTGCCCGCGGCGGCGTCGGAGGGGGTGGCGACGACGAGCTCGCCCATGAGGATGAAGACGCGCTGGAGGAGGGTGGCGAGGAAGTCGCCGGGAGCGGCGATGGGGTTGAGGTAGCCGCCGCTGCCGCGCGCGCCGTAGCCCTGGGTTGCGTAGAAGAGGAGATAGGCGACGACGAGGGCGACGTAGGGCGCGAGCCAGCGAATCCGGGAGCGGAGTGTGTCGCGACGGCCGAACAGCTCGTAGGCGCCGACGAGGGCGACGGCGCTCAGCGCGGCTTCGCCCGAGAGCAGCGCGAGCGCGAGCGCGAGGGGCGCGAGGACACGACCCGGAGTCCAGCCATCTTCACGGGCGCGCAGGTGCGCGGCGAGGGCGAGGAGGCCCAGCAGCGCGGAGACCAGGGGATGGCGGGCGGCGAGCCACGCGACGGGGAACAGGTGCGCGGCGGCGATGGCGTGGAGGACGGTGGCGAGCGCGGCGACGGGGGTGGGGAGGAGACGTCGATGGAGCCAGCCCACCACGGTGATGAGACCGAGGAACCAGGCGAGGCTGTGCAGGTGGGCGGGGAGGGGAGCCTCGCCGAAGAGCCATTCATCGGCGGAGAGCAGGGCGCTCGGGATGGGACGGAAGAAGCGAATCGACAGCGTGTCCGAGGTCCACCAGGGGAGCAGCCCGGCTTCACGGAGTCGCTGTGGATCGGTGCGAGGGCCGCCCACGAACTCATAGAGCGTCAGGGGACCCCAGTCGCCCAGCGCGGCGACCTGTCCGGAGAGGGCGAGACGGTGGACCAGGTCATCGAGCAACAGTCCGACGCGAAGGGAGGGCAGGGAGACGAGGGTGCCGAGCGCGAGCGCCAACAGGAGCGAACGGGGCCAGGTCCACCAGGAGTTCGCGCGAGGAGGGCTCTCCGCCATGGTGGACAGCACCTTCGCGCGAAAGCCTCCGGCGCATCAAGGCGGGGCAGGGGTGACTCGGGCCATGGCGCCAACGAGGGCGCTGAACCCATCCAGGACTCCGCCGTCCGCATCCGGGATTGCGTGTGTCAGAGGCGGGAATCGCCCAAGTCGCACGGGCCACGCGATTACGCTCAATCGCGAGGACCTTCATCCGTGCCCGAGGAGTGCTCGATGTCCCACCACCGCTTCAGCCGCAGTGAGTTCCTCGCGTTGACCCGCCTGCTCGCGGGGAGCGCGCTGCTCGCCCCCGTCGTCTCACACGCCGCCGCCCCCGCGAAGCCCCAGGCCTCGAAACCCGCGACCGCGCCACCCACCCGCGCCGAGGTCGATGCGATCCGCCGCGCCTGTCGCGGCTCCGTCACCGGCACCATCGCTCCCGACCCCGCCGCGGAGCTCATCGCCATCGGTGAATGGATGCGCCGCCAGGGCGCCGGCAGCGACTTCTACGGGCAGGGCGAGCTGGTCGAGTCCTTCGAGAAGAAGCTCGCGACGCTGCTCGGCTTCCCGGCCGGCTGCTACATGCCCACCGGCACCATGGCCCAGCTCATCGCGCTCCGCATCTACGCGGATGCGCGCGGCAACCGGAACGTCGGCCTCCACCCGTCCTCGCACCACGTGCTGCACGAGGACAGCAGCCACGTCGTCCTCCACAACCTGCGCGACGTCATCCTCTCGCCCTGGACCCGTCCGCTCCTCGCCCGCGACGTACAACACTCACCGGACCCCCTCGGCACCGTCAGCGTCGAGCTCCCCGTGCGCTGGCTGGGCGGCCAGCTCCAGACCTGGGAACAACTCCAGGAGCTCAAGAGCACCTGTCGCGAAAAGAACGTGAAGCTGCACATGGACGGCGCCCGCCTGTGGGAGTGCCAGCCCTTCTACGACCGCCCCCTCGCCGACATCTGCCGAGGCTTCGACTCCGTCTATGTCTCCCTCTACAAGCGCATCGGCGCGCTGAGCGGAGCCATGCTCGTGGGCAGCGAGGACTTCATCCGCGAAGCCCGCCTGTGGCGCCACCGACACGGCGGCAACCTCTACCACCACTATCCCTACGTCGCCTCCGCGGCGATGCGTCTCGATGGCGCCATCGCCGGCCTCCCCGCGCTGTTCCGCCGTACCAAGGCCTTGAGCGAAGCCCTGGCCGCGGACCCACGGCTCACCGTGCAACCCCGTCCCATCCAGACGAACATGTTCCGCGTCTACGTCCGAGGCGACGCCCAGTCCTTCTCGCTCCGCTCCCTCGCCCAGGCGAAGGAATCACGCATCTGGCTGGGAGGCTTCGCCCCCACGCGGGTCCCCGGAATCATCGACACCGAAATCGAGGTCACCGAGGGCCTCAACGACCTCACCGACGCGGAGATCGTCCGCGCCTATCGCCGGCTCCTCGACGAGGCCACCTGAAGCGACACGGCACACAGCCCCTCGTGTGCCCGCCTGCTCCCAGCACGGCCCGCGCGCTTGCGGAGGTCGACGCCTGCGTTACCTCAAATGCATGACCGAAGCACACCCCGCATCGCGCGACTTCAAGATTCCCGAGGGTTGCCCCGTCTGCGCATCGGACCTGCCCGTGCGTGTCACGGCGTCAGGTCCCAGCGGCGTCTGCAAGCACTGCGGATGGATGGGCCGCCCCGTCATCACCGTGACGCACCGTGGCCTGCGCGTCAGCTACGAGGGCGCCGCAGCCTGATGTCACCCCACCTGTGAGGCAGGCGCCTCGGCCTCCCGGGGCTCGGGCTGCGTGCCTCGCGCCGCCGTCTCCAGCCGGTCCACGCGCCGCAGCTCGGGGAACCCCCAGGCCCAGAGCACCACGATGGCCAGCGTCCCCACCGCGCCCGTCACCACGGCGGGCACCGCGCCCACGTGCTCCGCGAGCCAACCCGCGCGGAACTCACCCAGCTCGTTGGAGGCGCCGATGCACATCATGTTCACCGCGCCCACCCGCCCACGCATCTCGTCCGGCGTGGCCATCAACTCCAGCGTGTGACGCACCACCACGCTCACCATGTCCGCCGCGCCGGCCACCGCCAGCGCGAGCAGCGACAACGGCAGCGAGCGACTCATCCCGAACACCAGCGTCGCCGCACCGAAGATGGCCACCGCCACGAACATCTTCACGCCCGCCCGTCCCCCCAGCGGCCGCATCGCCAGCACCACCGCCACCAACGCCGCGCCCGCCGCCGGAGCACACCGCAAGAGCCCCAGCCCCCACGGCCCCGTGTGCAACACGTCCCGCGCATAGATGGGCAGCAGCGCCACCGCGCCCCCCAGCAGCACCGCGAACAGGTCCAGCGTGATGCTGCCCAGCAACAGCCGCTGCCGGCGCACGAACCCCAGCCCCGCCACCAGCGTGGAGAACGACAGGGGCGCCGAGGAGGCCCGCCCCGTCCGCACCTTCAGCGAGAGGATCCACACCACCGTCAGCGCGCACAGCGTGGCCGAGCCCAGATACGCGCCCGTCGGTCCCGCCCACCCATAGAGCACACCGCCCACCGCCGGCCCCGCGATGGTGGCCACCTGCCACGTGGTGGAGTTCACCGCCACCGCGCGCGTCAGCTCCTCTTTCGGCACCAGGTGCGGCGTGAGCGCCGAGCCCGCCGGCGCGTAGAACGCGCGCGCCGTGCCGAACAGCACCAGCACGCCGTACACGAAGCGGACATCCCGGATGTGCCCCAGCGAGAACGACAGCAGCGCCAGGCTGCACAGCAACATCACGCCCTGACAGATGGCGAGGATCTTCCTCCGGTCGAACCGGTCCGCGACCTGTCCACCAATCAGGCAGAAGCACAGGAAGGGCACGAACTGCGAGAGCCCCGTGTACCCGAGCGCCAGCGCGCTCCCCGTGACCTCGTACACCTGCCAGCCGATGGCCACCGACTCGACCTGCATGGCGAGCACCGCGCAGAGCCGGGCGATCTGGTAGAGGCGGAAATCCCGATGACGGAAGACGGAGAGGGCAGGGGCGGCGGTCTCGGACATGCTGGTGCCCGCCTGTAACGCACGCCCCGCGCGCTTTCCAGTCACAGTGCGAGCGCAGGGGAGCGGGCCTCCGAAGCGCTCGCTCCCCTGACGACTCCGCCCCACACCACCTCAGGCGGACGTCTTCTGGAACCGCCGCGCCGCCACGGCCATCATCACGACGCCGAAGAGGGCGAGCAGGACCAGTTGCAGCCACAAGTCCGGCAGCTCCGCCTCCCTCAACAGCACACCCCGCAGCACCTCCACGTAGTAGCGCACCGGGTTCAGGTACGTCACCCACGCGAGCCAGTCCGGCATCGCCCGGACGGGGCTCATCACCCCCGACAGCAGCACCGCGGGCAGCACGAAGAGGAAGCCTCCGACGAACGCCTGCTGCTGCGTGCGGCTCACCGTGGCGATGAGCAGCCCCACGCCCAGCGTGGACAAGAGGTAGAAGAGCGTGGCCACCGTGACGAGCGTCAGGCTGCCACGCAGCGGCACGCCGAAGACCCACACGCCCACGCACAGCGCGAGCCCCACGTCCACCAAGCCGATGAGCAGGAACGGTGTCACCTTGCCGGCCATCAGGATGCCGGGACGCAGCGGCGTCACCTGGAGCTGCTCCAGCGTCCCCGTCTCGCGCTCACGCGACAAGCCCATGGCCATGATGACGGTGGTGACAATGAGCAGCAGCATCGCCGCGATGCCCGGCACCACGTACACGGACGTGGCCAGCTCCGGGTTGTAGAGCACGCGCGGCACCAACTCCACGAGGGCGTGGGGAAGCAGGTCTCCCTGCCGCCGG
Organism: Myxococcus fulvus; assembly: GCF_900111765.1. The sequence goes on along the minus strand of NZ_FOIB01000003.1, from coordinate 872,648 downwards.
GCCTGGGCCGAGGCGAGCTGGGTCGCGCGCAGCACCGCGAACTGCGCCACGGCGTTCCCCGCGACGGACGAGCGCGTCGGGTCCGAGCCATCCACCAGCGCCTGCACCTGCGCGCCCTGGCCCTTCAAGACATCCTTCTGGAAGTCCCGGGGAATGATGAGCGCGACCGAGGCCTCGCCTCGCTCCAACGCCGCCTCGGCGGTGCGCTCGTCGGGGAACTCGGCCTTCAAGTCCAGCGTGTCCCCGGCCAGCAGGGAGCGCGTGTAGTCGCGGCTCTCCGCCGTCCTGTCCCGGTCCACCACCACCGTGGGGACATGGCGCACGTCGAAGTTCACCGCGAAGCCCAGCAGGAAGAGTTGCATCAGGGGCGCCAGCGTCAGCAGGGCCATGACGCGCTTGTCCCTGGCCGTCTGGCGCACCTCCTTCACCACCACGGCGCGGTACTGCACCATCAGCGGATGCATGTCCGTGTCCCTCCGTTCAATCCAGGCGCCGCTGGAAGCGGCGGGTCGCCAGCGCCAGCACGACGAGCGCGAACAGGGCCAGGGCCACCAACTGCGGCCACAGCACCTCCATGCCATTGCCGCGCAGGAGCACTCCGCGCAGCGTCGCCACGTAGTACCGCGCCGGAATCAACGTGCTGATGAGCTTCAGCGGCACCGGCAGGTTCTCGATGGGGAAGATGAACCCCGACAGCAACATCGACGGCAGCACCGACGTCATCGTCGCCACCTGCGTCGCCACCACCTGGTTGCGCGTCACCACCGAGATGAGCAGCCCCTGACCCAGCATCCCCACCAGGAACAGGACCGAGCCCAACCCCAGGACCACCAGGCTGCCTCGCACCGGCACGTCGAACACCCAGGCCCCCACCGTCAGCACCAGCAACACCTGGAGCAGGCCGATGCCCAGGTAGGGCAGCAGCTTGCCGACGACGATCTCCAGCCGTCCCACCGGCGTCGCGAAGAGCTGCTCCATGGAGCCTCGCTCCCACTCGCGCGCCACCGTCAGCGCGGTGATGAGCACCGCGACGATGGCCAGCAGGTACGCGGCCAGCCCCGGCACCAGGAACATCGCGGAGCGCGCATCCGGGTTGAACAGCGTTCGCACGCGCGCCTCCAGCGGCGGCGCCGCGAGCAGCACCGTGCCCCCCATCGAGCGACCCGCCATCTGCACCAGCGCCTGCGCCTTCGCGAGCGCCTGGGTCGCCGTGTTGCCGTCCGAGCCATCCACCAACCACTGCACCCGCGCGCCACCGCGCTTCACGTCCTCCGCGAACCCCTTGTTCAGCAGCAGCACGCCCGTCACCGCGCCACGGCGCAGCTCGCCCAGGGCGGCTTCGGGGGAGGTGCCTTCATGCGTGACGACGAACTCGTTCGACGCGGTGACGTGGCGCACCAGCTCGCGAGACAGGTCCGTGCGGTCCTGGTCCACCACCGCCAGCTCCAGGTGGTCCACGTCGAAGCTGATGCCGAAGCCGAACAGCACCAGCATCAGCACCGGCATCGCCAGGGCCAGATACAGGGTGCGGATGTCCCGGCGGATGTGCAGCACCTCCTTCTCCGCCATCGCGAGGATGCGTCCCACCCGATGATTCGCGCGTGTCGGGGCCATGGCGTCAGTCATCTCCCCGCTGCGCGCGGGCCGTGAGCGCCAGGAACACGTCATCCAGCGTTGGCGCCGAGTCCTCCAGCTCCAACGGGTCCACACCCCGAGCCCGCAGCCACCCGGCCAGCGTCTCCGAGGCAAGCCGCGCCGGGTCCACCCGCACCGTGGCCCCCGAGCCGAAGCGGCTCACATCCAGCACCCCGTCCATGCCGCGCAACGAGTCGAGCGCCGAGGACAGGTTCGGCCCGCGCACCTCCAGCACCCGGCCCGGCGCGTGCGTCGCCTTCAGGCCCGACGGCGTGTCGAGCGCCACCAGCTTCCCATCCACCATGATGCCGATGCGGGCGCAGTTCTCCGCCTCGTCCATGTAGTGCGTGGTGACGAAGACGGTGGTGCCACGGGACGCGAGGTCGCGAATCAGCTCCCAGAAGGAGCGCCGCTGCACCGGGTCCACGCCCGCGGTGGGCTCGTCGAGGAATACGATGCGAGGCCGGTGCAGCACCGCGCTCGCCAGCGCCACGCGCTGCTGCATGCCGCCGGGCAGCGCACCCGTCACCTCGTCCCGCACCGCCTCCAGTTGCATGCGCTCCACCATCTCGCCGATGCGCGTGCGCAGCTCCTTCCCATGCGCGCCATACGCGGACGCGAAGAACTCCAGGTTCGCGCGCACGCTCAGGTCCAGGTAGAGCGAGAACTTCTGGGACATGTAGCCGATGCCCGCCTTCACGCGCTCGGGCTCGTGCTCCACGTCGAAGCCCGCGACCCGCGCGTCTCCGCCCGTGGGCCGCAAGAGGCCACACAGCATCCGGATGGTGGTGGACTTGCCCGCGCCGTTCGCGCCCAGGTAGCCAAAAATCTCTCCGGTCCCCACGTCGAAGCTCACGTCGTCCACGGCGGTGAAGGCGCCGAACCTGCGCGTCAGGTGACGCACCTCGATGGCCGGCGTCATGCGGCCCTCCCGCCGGTGTGCTTCTCGACCAACGCCAGGAACACGGCCTCGAAGTTGGACGCCGCGGCGCCGTGCTCGCGCGCCAGGGCCCTCGGGTCTCCCTCCGCGATGAGGGTGCCCGAGTAGAGCAGGCCCACCCGATGACACCGGGCCGCCTCGTCCATGTACGGCGTGGACACCAGCAGCGTCATGCCTTCATGGACCAGCGAGTACAGCAGCTCCCACAGCTCGCGGCGGCTCACCGGGTCCACGCCGTTGGTGGGCTCATCCAGCAGCAGCACGCGAGGCCGGTGGAGCAGGGCGCACGCCAGCGCCAGCTTCTTGTACATGCCTCCGGACAGCGCATCCGCGCGCCGCTCGGTGAAGCGCCCCAGGCGGGTGATGTCCAGCAGTCGCTCGCGCCGCTCGGCGAAGTCCTCGCGCGACAGGCCGAACAGCCGCGCGAAGAAGCGCAGGTTCTCGTCGACGCTCAGGTCGCCGTAGAGCGTGTTGCGCTGGGGCACCAGGCCCAGGGACTCGCGCACCTGCGAGCGCGTGTCCGCCGGGTCCTCACCGAGCATCCTCACGCGCCCCGCGTCCGGCAGCAGCAGCCCCGCCATCAATCGGATGGCCGTCGTCTTCCCCGCGCCATCCGGGCCCACCAGTCCGTAGACCTCGCCGGGCTGCACGGCCAGCGACACACCTCGCAGCGCCAGGGCCTTCCCGAAGCTCCGGCGGACGTCCTCCAGCGACACGTCCACGTCGGGGCAGGTGCTCATGGCCGCTGCTCCGCCACCGCCGCGTCGTTCACCGGGCCCAGGGTGATCTCCACCGGCATGCCGGGCAGCAGCACCTCCGCGGGCGCCTCGATGTGCACCTCCACGGGATAGACGAGCCTGTCGCGGTCGCCGCGCGTCTGCACGTTGCGAGGCGTGAAGGCGGCCTCGCGCGCCACCGTCACCACGCGGGCATTGAAGGTGCGGTCGGGATACGCATCCGCGCGCACCGTGGCGGACTGGCCTGGCCGCGCCGCCGCGAGCTCCGCGTTCGGCAGATAGAAGGTCGCCTTGGGACGATGCGTGTCGACCAGCCGCGCCACGACGGCGCCGGGCAGGGCGAGCTCCCCCACCTCCAGCGCCAGCGTCTCCACCGTCCCGCTCAACGGCGCGCGCAGCTCACACTCCGACACGGAGACCTGGGCTCGCCGCACCGTGGCCTCCGCGGCCTGGATGGCGCGAAGGGCGGACTCCGCCTGCTGCACGCTCGCGCGCTCCTGCTCGGTGGCCGCGCGGGCCTGACGGGACGCGGCCGTGCTCGCATGGCGCGCCGCCGCGAGCTGCTGCTCCAACGACTGCGCCTGCGCGCGGGCCTGGTCCAACGCGGCCTCCGTGGTCGCATCGCCCATCTTCTGGAGCCGGTCCGCCTGCCGCTGGGCCAGGCCCTGCTGGTCCGCCAGCGAGGCGATCTGCGCCTGGCTTCCCTGGGCCTGCGCCGCCACCGCCTCGCTGCTGCGGCCCGCGGCCACCGCCGCCGCTCGCGCCGCGTCCGCCTGCGCCTGGGCCATGGACAACCTCGCGCGAGCCTCCTCCAGCCCGGCCTCGGGCTCGGTGCAGTCGAGGGTGACGAGCACCGCGCCCTTCTCCACGCGCGCGCCTTCCTCCACATGCCGCGACAGCACGCGGGCGTTGATGCGGGCGCGCAGGTCCACCGCCGTGCCCTCCACCACCCCCGAGCCTCCCGCCGGCCCCTCCGCGGCCCGTCGGTCCTTCAGGATGCGCACGCCCAGGAGCGTGGCGAGCGCCACCACCAGGACCACGAACAACACGACGGCACGTCGCATGGAGTCTCCCCTCGATGCCGCGGCCTCGCGCCGCGTGACGCCCGCCCTCGATGGCAAACCGCATGCCAGGGCTTCCACGCCACGGCCGCCCGCCAGGTGTCGGAGTCCCGCGCGGCCACCCCGCCGGATATCCGGCACCCCGCCGGAAGCCCGACACCCCACGACAGTCCAACATCCCTTCTTCATGCTTCTTCACGCCCGGGGACGCACCGCCATGGCACCTTGCGCTCGCCGTGGCACCGCCATTGCTCTACGGCCGCGCGCCACGCTCCACGCGCAAGTCCCGAAGGCGAAGAGGCCCCATGCTGCTCGACATGTACCTGTTCTTCAGCCTGCCACTCCCACACCCACGCAAGCGCCTGCCGGCCCAGAAGCCCAAGGCCGCCGCGCCCCCCAAGAAGAAGGCGGCGAGCAAGCCCAAGGCCCCGGCCCGTCGCCCCGCCAAGGCCGCGCTGCGCGCCATCGACGGCGGCCGCTCCAGCCTCCGCTGACCCCCACCCGCGGGCCCGGCAGGTCGAGTTGACAACCTGGGTCCACTTTGTCAATTCTGACAAGATGGACACGAAGACTCCCGCCAGGCCCGCGGCGGAGGACGCACGGAGGCACCGCTTGCTGGACGCGGCGCTCGGCGTCTTCCTGCGCTACGGCTTCCGCAAGACGTCCATGGACGAGGTGGCCCGGGCCGCCGACATCTCGCGCCAGGGGCTGTACCTCCACTTCGCGACGAAGGAGGAGCTGTTCCAGGCCACCTTGCGGCACGCGATGGAGGGCTCGCTGCAGCGGGCCCGCGAGGGCCTCTCGGATGAGTCCCTTTCCGTCGAGGCCCGGCTGGTGCGCGGGTTCGACGCGTGGATGGGACACTTCGTGGGCAGCGTGGGCGCGGGGGCGTCGGACCTGAACGAGGTGGTGAACGGCACCGCCGCGCGCGAGGTCGTCGTCCAGCACGAGGCCCTGTTCGTGGAAGCGGTGACGAAGGTGGTGCGGGCCTCGGGGCTCGTGGCCGCCTACAAGCCGGCGGGACTATCCGCCCGGCAGCTCGTGGACACGCTGAACGCCACGGCGCGAGGACTCAAACACAGCGGTGACACACGCGACGCCTTCGTCGATGGGTTGACCATCGCGGTGCGCGCGCTGTGCATGCCCTTGGGAGCAGCACGATGAAGACTCGAGGAACGGCCCGACGCGTGCTGCGGCGCGGGGCGATGGGACTGGGCGCGGCGCTGGTGCTGGGCACGCTCTTCATGGTCGTGGATGGCTATACGGCCTTCGGCAAGCGCGCGACGGGGGAGCGCAGGGCGCGCATGGAGCGCTCGCCCCAGTGGAAGGACGGGCGCTTCGTGAACCCGCAGCCCCTGGTGAACCACTATGGGGAGATGTTCGGGGGCGTGCTCGACACCAGCCCCCATGCGAGCCCCGAGGGCCCGCTCGACGTGGAGCCCATCGACCCGAAGCGCTTCCAGACGCCGCCCGCGTCGGGCCTGCGGGTGACGTGGATGGGGCACTCGTCGCAGCTGGTGGAGCTGGATGGCCTGCGCATCCTGACGGACCCGGTGTGGAGCGAGCGCGTGTCGCCCTTCACCTGGGCGGGCCCGAAGCGCTGGTTCCAGCCGCCCATCGCGATGAAGGACCTGCCGCCCATCGACGCGGTCGTCGTCTCCCACGACCACTATGACCACCTGGACCAGCCCACGATGGTGGCGCTGAAGGAGCAGACGAAGGCGGTCTTCATCGTCCCGCTCGGCGTGGGTGCGCACCTGGAGTACTGGGGCGTCCCGGTGGACCGCATCGTGGAACTCGACTGGTGGGAGCGCACGAAGGTGGGGGAGGTGGACATCGTCGCCACGCCGGCGCGCCATGCGTCCGGCCGGTACCTGTTCGACAACGACGCCAAGCTCTGGGCCAGCTACGCCTTCCTGGGCCCCACGCGCCGCGCCTGGTTCTCCGGCGACACGGGCCTGTTCCCGGCGATGAAGGACATCGGCGAGAAGCTGGGGCCCTTCGACGTGACGATGATCGAGACGGGGCAGTATCACCGGGCGTGGCCGGACTGGCACATCGGTCCGGAGCAGGCGGTGCTGGCACACCAGATGCTACGAGGTCAGGTGATGCTGCCCATCCACTGGGCCCTCTTCGGGCTCGCCTACCACGGTTGGACGGAGCCCGCCGAGCGGGTGCGCGCGGCGGCCACCAGCGCCTCCGTGACATTGCTGCTGCCCAGGCCGGGGCAGAGCGTGGAGCCGGGCGCGGAGCCCGTCCGCGAGCAGTGGTGGCCCACGCTGACGTGGGAGACGGCGGCGCAGCACCCGGTGCTGTCGACGGGCATGGATGGGCCGATCACCGTGTCGTCGCCGGGAGGCAAGCCATGAAGGTGGTGCTCTTCGGTGCGACGGGCATGGTGGGGCAGGGCGTCCTGCGGGAGTGCCTGCTCGCGCCGGATGTGGAGCAGGTGCTCGTCGTGGTGCGCGCCCCGACGGGCCGGCGACACGAGAAGCTCCGCGAGGTCATCCACCAGGACTTCATGGACTACGGCGCCCTCGAGGCCTCGCTCCAGGGCCATGACGCGTGCTTCTTCTGCCTGGGGGTGTCCTCCGCGGGGATGGGGGAGCAGGCGTACTCGAGGGTGACGTACGACGTGACGCTGGCGGCGGCGCGGGTGCTCTCGCGTCTGAATCCGACGATGACCTTCATCTACGTCTCCGGCGCGGGCACGGACGGCACGGAGCAGGGCCGCGCCATGTGGGCGCGCGTGAAGGGCCGCACCGAGAATGCCCTCCTGCGCCTGCCGTTCCGCGCGGCGTACATGTTCCGCCCCGGCTTCATCCAGCCCCTGCACGGCATCGTGTCGAGGACGCGGCTCTATCGCTCGCTCTACGCGGTGCTCGGTCCGCTCTATCCGGTGTTCAAGCGGCTCGCGCCCCGGTTCGTGACGACCACCGAGGCCGTGGGGCTCGCCATGCTGGAGGTGGCCCGGTCCGGCGCGCCCAAGCAGGTGTTGGAGAACGACGACATCAACGCGCTCGCGGCCCGGGGCGCGCGCTGAGGCTCCCGAGAGTCCCTCCGGGATGAAGGCGCACATGGAACCGCGAAGTCGACGCAGCTTCCAGGCCATCCAGCTCAAGCACATCGCCCACATCTTCGGGCGCATGGTGCGCCTGAGGGCGTACGGCGGCGCGGTGCTGATGCTCGCCGTGTCCACCGCGGCGCTCGCGGATGGCGCGCCCTGGCGGCGCTACTGGTTGGTGGGGCAGGTGGTGGTTGCGCTGTCGTTCTTCTTCTACGAGCTGCGCCGCTACGAGCGCGAAGGGCTCACCACCCGGAGCATCTCCGGCAACCTCGCGGTGGGCATCTTCCTGGAGCAGAGCCTGACCTGGGGCACCGGAGGACTGGCCAGTCCGCTGTTGCCCCTGGTGTTGCCGCTGGCCTTCGTGGGCGCCGCCGTGCTGCCCCAGCGTCAGCGGTGGGCCTTGATGGCGGCGGAGCTGGTCCTGGTGTCGCTCCTGTCGGCGGCCCACCTGTTCGAGTGGACACCGCCGCTGCACCTGTCCTTCCTGGGCGAGCCTCCCAAGGCGATGTTGATCGCCATCGCCGCGGGGATGCTGTTCCTGGTGGTCGCGGCCAACATCGTGGGCGCCGCCATCCGTGGCACCTTCGAGGACATGTTGACCGAGTCCTTCCTCCAGCGTGACGAGCTCTTCGCCACGCACCGCACGCACGCGAGGACGCTGGAGGCGCTGTCGGGGGAGATTGCCCACGAGCTGAAGAACCCCCTGGCCACGGTGAAGGGGCTGACGCAGCTCATGCTCCGCGAGGACGGACGCGCGCAGCCTCGCGAGCGACTGGAGGTGCTCGCGGGCGAGGTGACGCGGATGCAGGGCATCCTGGAGGAGTTCCTCAACTTCTCGCGCCCGCTCGTCCCGCTCTCGGTCAACCAGGTGGACCTGGCGTCGCTGTGTGACGAGGCGCTCGTCCTCCACGAGGGCCTGGCCACCGAGCACCAGGTCCGACTGTCGCGCGGCGGGGAAGGGCCGGTGCTCGCGGTGTGTGACGCTCGCAAGGTGAAGCAGGTGGTGATGAACCTGCTCCACAACGCCATCGAGGCCAGTCCTCCGGGAGGCCAGGTGTCCATGGATGTGGAGTCGGGGAGCGCGGGCGACGTGCGCGTCATCGTCCGCGACTCAGGGGCGGGGTTGTCTCCGGAGCTCGTCGACCGCGTCTTCGATGCGGGGGTCACCACGAAGGCTCGAGGCTCGGGGCTCGGGCTGACGGTGGCGCGCGCGCTGGCGCGGCAACATGGGGGAGACGTGAGCTTGCGCAACGAGGCGTCGGGGGGCTGTGTGGCGGAGCTGATGTTGCCTCGGGAGCTGCCCGCGGGCACGCTCGACGGCGTGCGAGAGCGGGAGGTGGCGCGTGCGGGCTGAGGCGAACGAGACGACTCGCGTGCTCGTGGTGGATGACGACGCGGGCGTGCGCTTCACGCTCAAGGAGATGCTCCGGAGCCTGCGGGGCGTGGAGGTGGAGCAGGCCGAGGACGGCGCGGCCGCGCTGGAGAAGCTCGCGGCGCGGCCCTTCGAGCTGGTCATCACGGACCTGCGGATGCCCCGGATGGACGGCCTGGAGCTGGTGCGCCGCGTGAGCGCGACACCGAGGGCTCCGCGCATCATCGTCATCACCGCGCATGGCTCGGAGCGCTTCGCGGTGGAGGCGGTGAAGGCCGGCGCCTACGACTACTTCCGCAAGCCCTTCGATGTGGACGAGCTGCTCGCCGTCGTCACGCGCGCGCTCGAGTCCGTGCGGCTGCGGGACGAGAACGAGCGACTGACGGGAGAGCTCAACCTGTCGCGCTCGCTGGTCTTCTCCTCGGAGTCCATGGGGCGGCTGGCACAGTTGGTCCAGCGCGCGGGCTCGCGAGACGTGACGGTGCTCATCACGGGTGAGAGCGGCACAGGCAAGGAGCGGGTGGCGGAGGCGCTGGTGCGTGCGTCGCCGCGCGCGAACCGTCCTTACCTGCGCTTCAACTGCGCGGCGCTCACCGAGGAGCTCGCGGAGGCGGAGCTGTTTGGCCACTCGAAGGGCGCCTTCACCGGGGCCGTCAAGTCACGCCAGGGCCTGTTCCGCGAGGCGGACGGAGGCACGCTGCTCCTGGACGAGGTCGGCGAGCTGGCCCCTCCGCTCCAGGCCAAGCTGCTGCGGGTGCTCCAGGAGGGCGAGGTCCGCCCCGTGGGAGAGGACCGGCCCGTGAAGGTGGACGTGCGAATCCTGGCGGCGACGCACCGCGACCTCCGCAAGCGCGCGGCGGAGGGACAGTTCCGCGAGGACCTCTACTATCGGCTCAACGTGGTGCAGCTCCGCGTGCCACCGCTGAGGGAGCGCCCCGAGGACATCCCCGTGTTGTCGCGCATGTTCCTGGACCGCTTCATCGGCCGCTTCCACACGGGACGCCTGACGCTTCCAGAGGGGTTCTTCGAGAAGCTCTCCGCGCTGCCGTGGCCCGGCAACGTGCGCGAGCTGGAGAACACGCTGGAGAGCCTGGTGGCGCTGTCCAGTGACGGGGAGCTGGACCTGGCCCTCCTGCCGACCCCCGTCGCCACCGGTGCGCCCGCGACGACGGCCCTGGCCGAGGTGCCACCTCGGGGTGAGGACGGCCTGGGGCTCAAGGAGCGGGTGGAGGCCTACGAGCGAGGGCTCATCCTGGACGCGCTGCGCATCGAGGGTGGCAATCGCAGTGGCGCGGCGCGGCGTCTGGGCATCGGCCGGGCCACGCTCCACGACAAGCTGCGCAAATACGGGCTGGACAGCGCCCCCGAGGAGGGCGGAGAGGGGAAGGGCTGAACCCGGGCTGCTCGGGAACAAACGTCGTTCCGGGGAGTTCGGGGCCGGCTTGCGTCCCCCACGATGTCGCGTCTCTTCCAGGAGCGTGCATGTCCCCCGTGTCGTCCCGTCGCCTCGTGGCAGTGTTGCTGTGTGTCCTCGCGAGTCCCGCGCTGGCCCAGCGCTCGAAACCGCCCGAGGGTCCACCTCCGGAGCGCGCCGAGCGCATCCGCAAGGGCTACACCAAGTTCGAGTACCGCATCCCCATGCGGGACGGGGTGAAGCTCTTCACGTCCGTCTACGCGCCGGTGGATGCGTCGCCGGCGAAGAAGTACCCCATCCTGTTGGTCCGCACGCCCTACAGCGTCGCGCCCTACGGGCTGGACCGGTACCGCGGCGCCCTGGGTCCGGGTGAGGAGTTCGAGAAGGACGGCTACATCTTCGTCTTCCAGGACGTGCGCGGCCGGAACATGTCGGAGGGCGAGTTCGTCAACGTGCGTCCGCACAATCCGAACAAGCGCGGGCCCAAGGACATCGACGAGAGCACGGACACGTACGACACCATCGACTGGATGGTGAAGCGCCTGCCGAACAACAACGGCAAGGTGGGGCAGTGGGGCATCTCCTATCCGGGCTTCTACACGTCGGCGGGCGCCATCGACTCGCACCCGGCGCTCAAGGCCGTGTCGCCGCAGGCGCCCATCGCGGACTGGTTCTGGGACGACATGCATCGGCATGGCGCCTTCAACCTGACGCTGGCGTTCAACTTCTTCGCCACCTTCGGCAAGCCGAGGCCCGCGCCGACGGACAACGAGGACTGGAACCGCTTCCAGTTCGGCACGCCGGACGGGTACCAGTTCTTCCTGGACCTGGGGCCGCTGAGCAACGCGGACACGAAGCACATGAAGGGGGACGTCGCGTTCTGGAAGGACGTCGTCGCGCACCCCAACTACGACGCCTTCTGGCAGGCGCGGAACCTCTTGCCACACCTGAAGAACATCAAGGCGGCGGTGCTGACGGTGGGCGGGTGGTACGACACGGAGGACCTGTACGGCCCGCTGCGGACGTACGCGGCCATCGAGAAGCAGAACCCGGGGACGCAGAACACGCTGCTCATCGGGCCGTGGCCGCACGGGGGCTGGGCTCGGGGCGAGGTCGACAAGCTGGCGGACACGGAGTTCGGCTTCAACACGGCGGAGGCGTTCCAGACGCTGGCGCAGGGGTTCTTCACGTACCACCTCAAGGGCGGCGCGAAGCCCGAGGTGCCGGAGGCGATGGTGTTCGAGACGGGCGCCAACCGCTGGCGTCAGTTCGACGCGTGGCCGCCGAAGGGGCTGCGTGAGACGCGGCTGTTCTTCCAGCCCAAGGGTGGGCTGTCGATGAAGGCGCCCACGGGGACGAACACGGCGGAGTCCTTCGCCGAGTACATCAGCGACCCGGCGAAGCCCGTGCCGTACACGCAGGAGATCCTGACGCGCTGGAGCAGCAGCTTCATGGCGGAGGACCAGCGCTTCGCGTCGACGCGGCCGGACGTGCTGGTGTTCCAGACGGAGCCGCTGGAGCAGGACCTCACGGTGGCGGGTCCGCTGGAGGCGGAGCTGTGGGTTTCCACGACGGGCTCGGACGCGGACTGGGTGGTGAAGCTGGTGGACGTGAACCCCGGCACGATGCGCGGGTGGTCGCGCGCCGACGCGGAGAAGGGCCTGGAGAACCGGGGTGCGCAGCAGACGCTGATTCGCGGCGAGCCGTTCCGTGGCCGCTTCCGCGACAGCTACAGCGAGCCCAAGCCCTTCAAGCCGGGCGAGGTGACGAAGGTGCGCTTCACGATGAACGACGTGTTCCACACGTTCCAGCGGGGGCACCGGGTGATGATCCAGGTCCAGTCGAGCTGGTTCCCGTTCATCGACCGGAACCCGCAGACCTTCGTGCCCAACATCTTCGAGGCGAAGGAGTCGGACTTCACGCGCGCCTTCCATCGCGTGTACCACTCCACCTCGCACCCGAGCTCGCTCAAGGTGGGCGTGTTGCCCTCGCTGGACGCGCAGGGCGGGTGAGGCGCGGCATGACCGCCTGCTCCTCCTGAGCGCACAGGGTGGCTGGCCCCGAGGGCGCATGTGTCAGGCATCGCCCGCTCGACGAGGCGTGAGGGTTGACGGACGGGAGATCCCCTCCCGTTCCTGTTAGGTTTCGCCGCATCGCGGGACGACGGACGGGAGGGTGGGACAGTGACTGGCACCGAGGGGCCCGACAACGGGCTGGTGCGGCTCGACGGGAGTGAGGGCGAGGGAGGAGGGCAGATCCTCCGCTCGGCGTTGTCGTTGTCGCTCATCACGGGCCGGCCATTCCACATCACCCACCTGCGCTCGCGGAGGGATCCTCCCGGACTGCGTCCGCAGCATCTGGCGTGTGTGCGCGGCGCGGAGGTCCTGGGCGGAACGAGCGAGGGCGCCTCCGTGGGCGCCTCGGAGCTGTCCTTCACTCCCGGCTCCGTGCGCGCCGGGGACTACCTGGTCGAGGTCGGCACCGCCGGGAGCACACCGCTCCTGTTCCAGTGTCTCGTCTATCCGCTCGCCCTCGCGGGTGGCGGGCGACTGACGTTGCGCGGTGGGACGCACCTGCCACACAGCCCCAGCTTCCACTACGTGGCCACGGTCTGGCAGCCGGTGGCCATGGCGTACGGGTTGCCGGTGCACCTCACCATGCCGCAGGCGGGCTTCTACCCGGAGGGCGCGGGCGAGCTGGTCGCGGAGGTGGGCGCGCCCAGACAACCACCGCTGCTGGTGGAGCTGCCCGCGCGCGGGATGCTGCACGAGGTACACGTCTCGTCCTTCGTGGGCGGCTTGCCCTTCAGCATCGCGGAGCGACAGTCGCGAGCCACGGTGGCGACCCTGCGCGAGCGAGGCATCGTCGCGGAGGCGGAGAACCGGCCACTGCCCGTGACGCGTTCGACGGGCACGGTGACCTTCGTGCTCGCGCAGTTCGAGCACACCATCGCGGGCTTCACGGCGCTGGGAGAGAAGGGCCGTCCCGCGGAAGAGGTGGGGCGCGAAGCGGGCGAGGCCCTGGCGCACTTCATGGAGACGGGCGGCGCGCTGGACGAGTACCTCGCGGACCAGATCCTCCTGCCCGCGGCGCTGCTGGCCTCGGGGCGACTGGGGAAGGCGGAGCCAGGGACGACGCGCTTCACGGCGGCGCGAGTGACGGACCACCTGACGACGCATGCGCGCGTCGTGGAGCGCTTCCTGCCGGTGCGTGTCCAGGTGGACGCGAGCGGGGCCGTCGAGGTACGCCCCGCGGGATGAGTCTCCCAGACCCCGATGTCATGGCGTTGCTGGCTCGCGTCTACGGCACGAACAACACTTTCTTCGACGACGACGGGAACTACTGCCATCGCGTTCCCAGCACCTTCACGAAGGAGGACCACCAGCGCCTGAAGGCCGCGGGGATGGTGCCCAACACCTTCGTGCAGTGGGAGCACGACGAGGTCATCCAGAAGCTGCGCAAGGCCGCCAAGGCCGTGGACCTGCAGCGGGCCGCGGATGCCTTCGTGGCCTCGATGACCTCCGCCGATGTCGCGTGGTTGGCCGTCCTGCCCGCCGCGGTCCTCGGGCGCGCGATGCCGACCCACAAGGAAGACCCCATGGGCGGTGGCCACTGCCGGGTCTGCTTCTTCGAGGACGACTCCATCGACGCCACCTGCACCGCGTACTTGAATCACGTCCAGGGAGCGATGTGGGGTGCGTCGCAACCGACGGAGGGCGTGCTCACCCTGACGTGGGCCCTGGACCCGAAGACCGCCGAGTGGCCCAAGCCCACGCCGCGCGATGTCTGGGTGTTCCATCAGGTCCTCGACCTGCTGCGCCGCCTTCCGCCCGCGTCGCGCTACAGCCATGCGCGCACCGCGCTCCACAGGGCGAAGCTGCTGAGCGCCAGCAGCGCCTATCGCTGCGAGACGGTGCTGGAGGCGCTCGCGTTCATCAGCATCCTCGAGACGCCCGAGCACCCGGGCCTGCTGACCCGCTTCACCTCGGCCGTGGAGCGCGACCAGCGTCCCACGATTCGAGTCGAGGTTCCGTCCCCGCTGGCGTGGTGGTCGGCCAAGGACGGTCTCCGGAAGGAGAACGTCGAGAAGCTGTTCGGTCACCTCGAACGCCCGAAGAAGGAACCCGCGGCCGCCCCGACACCACCGCCCGCGAAGCGACGCAAGCCGGCCAGCGCGGCGACTCCCGCCGGCGCGAAACCAAAGTCCCTCCCCGGGCCGCCGACGCCAGGCAGCGTGTATGCCATCCAGTTCCGCGAGGACCTCTGGGGCGCGGCCTATTGCCACCAGGTGCGCACCGACGAGCCCTCTGGAACCGTGCGCGGCCGGATGGAGTTTCTCGACCTGTTGTCTCCCACGCCGCCCACGGCGGAGCAGGTGGTGGGCCTCAAGTTCAAGGACCGCCTGAACGGCGAGCGCTGGCAGACCTGGTGCGCGAGCCTCGACAAGACGACTGGCATCAAGCGCATCGCGGTGGATGTGCCCGCGCCGGCACACCGCCAACCCACACCGGACCGTCTGCCCGTGGGTGGCGCCAAGGACCTGAAGCACCTCGCGGGTTGGAACTTCAAGGAGGTCTGAAGTCTGGCGACCTTCCCGCGTAACCTTCGCGCGGTGTGCGGGTTCTCATGGGGCCATTTTCCAGGAGGAAGGTCCCATGAAGCGAAGCGGAACGACGCGGTTCATCTGGGCGTGCGCGCTGTGGTCCCTGAGCAGTGTCGGCTGTGGTCATCCCGACGCCGCGCTCGAAGCGAATGAAGGGACGACGCGCGCGGCCCTCACGGTGTACGAGCAGGCCGCGTTCGACACGGCCCACGAAGCGCTGGGCTGCAAGTCGCTCGGGAACTTCTACTGGGAGATTGGCACCGGGACAGGGCCACTCTACGGCCTGTCGAAGGGGAGCGGCGTCACGGCGACGACAGTGATGCCCATCGCGTCCGCGAGCAAGTGGCTCTATGCGGGCGCCTACGTGGAGTCCAAGGGCTACGCCAACCTCACGGCGGACGAGAAGAAGCGCCTCAACTTCACCAGCGGCTACATCGACGAGAACACCACGCTGTGTGACGTGGCCGGGACGAACGTGTCCACGTGCTACGGGGCGTCGTTCAAGGACGTCACCTACCGCCCGCTCCACAATGGCCGCTACTTCTACAACGGCGGCCACATGCAGAAGCTGGCCCTGGATGACATGCCCCTGCGCAGGGGCACGGGCATCGCGAGCGTGATGGACTGGCTCAACCCCTTGCTGGGCACCACCTTCCCGGAGTCCGACAGCGACGTGGCCCCCGCGGGGGGCTTCTCCGGGAGCGCGGCGCAGTACCGCGTCTTCCTCTTGAAGCTGCTCAACAACCAGACCGCGCTGGCCACCCGGCTGACGGTGGACGCCGTCCCCGCGGGGCCCGGGGGCACGGGGGTGTCATTCACGCCGTGGACCGCGGGCGAGGCGTACTACGGGTTGGGGCACTGGATTGAAGGGGAGCGCGTCGGCGGCACCTGGACGGTGACAGGGCACTCGTCCGCGGGGGCCTTCGGCTTCTATCCGTGGGTGAACGCGGCGCGGACGCGCTACATGGTCCTGGCGCGCCTGCGTCAGCTCGGGAGCGAGGAGGGCGAGAAGTCACGGGCCTGCGCGCAGAGCATCCGCACGGCCTACGAGACGGGGGTGGCGCAGCCGTAGGCCACGCCGTCGGCTCCAGCTCCGAGGAGAGCTGGAGCGCGAGGGTGGTTCAGGCCGCCTCGTCGTCGGCGCGGTTGGAGTTGTTTCCAAAGGTGTTGATGTTGTCCATGTCCTTCGACGTGTTCCGGAAGGCCCGGATGGCGAAGGGGATGGCGACGAGGAACACGATGCCGGCGAGGCCCGCGGCCTTCCAGGGGAAGGGCTGGGCCTTCACCTGGATGTCCTTGCCGTAGTTGTTGAGGTTGTTGCCCATGGCGCGCTGCTTGGCGGCCTCGCGCTCCTCGGCGGTGAGCTCACGGGGGGCGTTGAAGTCCTGGACCGGTTTGCGCGGCTGGGCCAGCGCGGCTCCGCCCGTCGCGAGCGCGAGGACGAGGAGGAGTCGGGCAAGGGAAGGGGTTCGCATGGCGGGGGAGGCTATCACGACCCAACGGGCCTGCTGAACAGGGCTTGCACCGGGAGAGCGTGTCCAGTACGCGCCTGGGTGCCCACATCGACCTCGGGACGCCATGCTGCGCCTGCCCTTCCTCGCCATCGCCAACCTGTTGCTGCTCCTGCGAACCCTGCTGGGTGCGCCCTTCCGGATGTTCGCGGCCGGGAGCCGTCCGGCCTACGTGCGCTTCCGTCTGACGGGGGATCCGCCGTACCGGGAGCAGCGCAAGCCCCGGTTCTCATTGGGGGGCGGCTCGAAGCCGGAGCCCGCGGACGTGACGTCCCTGGAGAAGTTCGGGGAGGCGCTGCGGCTGTTGGCGCGGGACGCCAAGGTGAAGGGGGTTGTGTTGGAGGTGGAGGGGTTGGGATTGCCCCCGGCGAAGCGGGACGCGCTCTTGGCCTTGCTGGCGGAGTTCCGTGCTGCGGGCAAGCGGGTGGTGACGTGGGCGGTGATGGTGGACACGGATTCGTATCCGGTGCTCTGCGCGGCGGACGAGGTGCTGCTCGCGCCGATGGGGCGGCTGGAGCTGGTGGGGTACGCGGCGGAGTCGACGGCGTTGGGGGAGGGGCTGTCGCGCATCGGCATCCGGCCGCAGTTCATCCGCCGGGGTGATTACAAGACGGCGCCGGAGCTGTTCACGCATCCGGAGGTCTCCGACATCCAGCGGCGGACGGTGGAGTCGTTCCTGGACGAGCGCTACGCGGCGCTGGTGGAGGCGGTGTCGGCCGCGCGGAAGAAGACGCCGGAAGAGGTGAGGGCGCTCATCGACCAGGGGCCGTACAGCGCGCAGCGCGCGAAGGCGGCGGGGCTGGTGGATGGCTTGGTGAGCGAGGTGGACCTGCCGCTGCACCTGGGGATGGTGGAGAAGAAGGACGGCGTGGCTCCGGAGGATGACGACACGGAGCTGGAGCCGATGGAGATGTATCTGGAGACGGTGCCGTTTCCGCCGGTGAAGTGGCGGCGGTGGAAGCGCAAGCCCCGGCTGGCCTTCGTGCCGGTGTCCGGAATGATTGTCCCGGGGAGCGGGAACGCGGGCGGCCGGTTCGCGACGTCGGACGCGGTGGTGAAGGGGTTGAGGGCGGCGGCGCGGGACAAGCGGTCCAAGGCCATCCTCCTGTATGTGAACAGCCCGGGTGGGGCGGCGATCGCCTCGGAGCAGATCCTCGAGGTGGTGCAGCGGGTCGCGAAGAAGAAGCCCGTGATTGCATACATGGACAGGGTTTGCGCCAGTGCGGGCTACATGGTGGCGCTGGGCGCGAAGGAGCTGTGGAGCGCGCCGCACGCGGTGGTGGGCTCGATTGGTGTGTTCGCGGGCAAGTTCGACACGTCCGGGTTGATGCAGCAGCTGGGCATCCACAAGACGGTGATCACGCGCGGAGCGAACGCGGGGCTGCTGTCGTTCTCGCGGAGCTTCACGGAAGGGGAGCGCGCCGCGCTCGAGGCGGACATCGAGGAGATGTACCAGTCCTTCCTGGGACACGTGGCGAAGGCGCGTGGACGCACGAAGGAGGAGATCCACGCGCTGGCCGAGGGCCGTGTGTACTCGGGGCTGCGCGCGAAGGACGCGGGCCTGGTGGACAAGCTCGGCGGGTTCGAGGAGGCGTGCCGGTACGCGCTGTCGCTCGCGAAGGTGGCGCCCGGTGACTTCGAGTTGAAGTCCTACGGTGCGCCCGCGCCTCGGATGTCATTGCTGAAGCTGCTGATGGGCGCCGCGCACCCGGCCACGTATGCCCTGTGCCCGGTGTCGTGGGACCTGAGCGGCGATGCGAAGGAGACGCTCGTGTCGTTGGCGGACGAGCCCGAGGTCGACTCGTGGCTGCGCCGGTTCGCGCACAAGCTCCGTGGTACGGTCCGCGCCCCATGAAGCGCACCGTCCTCATGGGGGCTCTCGTGCTGGCCCCCGCCTGCGCCACGCCGTCGCGTGAGCCCGTCTCCGTCGCGGAGGCCTACGCGCGTGCCCTCGACGAGGGCCGCCTCCAGGACGCCTACGCCCTCACCACCAACGGCCCCGACGGCGAGACGGCCTTCCTGGAGCGCTACTCCGACGAAGCCGCCCGCCGCGAGCGCGCCGCCGCCGTCCGCTCCAGCGCCGAGGTCCTCGAGGCCCGAGCCCCCGCGCTCACCCTCGCGCGCTCCGGCCCCGACTGGCGCGTCGTCGAGGCCCGTCCGGCCGATGTCCCTCGCGCCGCGCTCCGCCGCTTCCTCGACGCCTCCGACGCCAAGGACTGGAAGACGGCCTACGGCCTCCTCGCCGCTCCCTTGCGCGCCCGCTACACCCCCGAGCGGCTCAAGGAGGACTTCGAGCGCGAACCCCTCTCCAAGGAGCGCCTGCGCCGCGCCCGGCTCGCCCTCAACACCCACGTGCGGGTCGGCGCCGGTGAGGCCGTCTTCCCCCTGGGCGACGAGCGCGCCGTCCTCCTGGTCCTCGAGGACGGCGAGTACCGTGTCTCGGCCCTCGAGTAGGCCCGCCTGCCCGTTCCCTCAGTGTCCCTGATGGACACCTTCAGCCGGTCGACACCCTCCGGCCCTCCGGTCCGTCGTCGGGGTGCGTCCTGGGCCACACCGCGTTAAACGACGTTGTACAGCTCCTCCCGGACTGGCATGTTCCGCGCCCCTGGGGGTGCTCCCAAGCGCCCGTTTTCCAAAAGGTTTCAGGTGTCCCGATGAGCGTTACCGAGGCCGACGTCCTCGCGGCCATGTCGAAGGTGATCGATCCCGAGCTGCACGTGGATCTGGTGAAGGCCGGAATGGTGAAGGACGTCCGCGTCACCGGCGACACGGTCAAACTCAAGATCGAGCTCACCACGCCCGCCTGCCCCATGAAGGGGAAGATCCAGGCCGACTCGGAGGCCGCCCTCAAGGCCGTCCCCGGCCTGAAGTCCTTCAACATCGAGTGGGGCGCCCAGGTCCGCTCCGCCGGCGGCGGCGTGCCCGCGGGCGCGCTGCTCCCCAAGGTGAAGAACATCATCCTCGTTGGCGCGGGCAAGGGCGGCGTCGGCAAGAGCACCGTCGCCGTCAACCTGGCCACCGCCCTGGCCCAGCACGGCGCCAAGGTCGGCCTGCTCGACGCCGACTTCTACGGCCCCTCGGTCCCCTTGATGACGGGCCTGGGCGACAAGAAGCCGGTGAGCCCCGACGGCAAGTCGCTGGATCCGCTCATCGCCCACGGCCTCAAGGTCATGTCCATCGGCTTCCTCGTCGAGGCCGACCAGGCCCTCATCTGGCGCGGCCCCATGCTCCACGGCGCGCTGATGCAGCTGGTGCGTGACGTGAACTGGGGCGAGCTCGACTACCTCGTCCTCGACCTGCCTCCCGGCACCGGCGACGTGGCCCTGACGCTGTCGCAGTCCATCCGCGCCGCGGGCGCCGTGCTCGTCACCACGCCGCAGGACGTGGCCCTGGCCGACGTGGTCCGCGCCAAGCAGATGTTCGACAAGGTCCATATCCCCGTGCTGGGCATCGTCGAGAACATGTCCCAGTTCGTCTGCCCGAACTGCTCGCACGTCACCCCCATCTTCAACCACGGGGGCGGTCGCAAGGCCGCCGAGATGTTCGGCATCCCGTTCCTCGGGGAAGTTCCGCTGGACTTGAAGGTGCGTGTGTCGGGAGACTCGGGCGTACCGGTGGTGGTGGGCGCCAAGGACAGCCCGGAGGCCAAGGCCTTCCTGGAGGTCGCTCGCAACATCGCGGGCCGCGTGTCCGCGCAGAGCGCCAAGAGCATCCCTCTGCCGGTGGTGCAGGCACGCTGACCCACCCAGGAGACGCTTCATGCCCCCGGCCGGCAACGACGAGTATCCCGACGACCCGCTCATCGACGAGGACCGTTCCGGCCGGGAAGGGCGCGCCTCGGGACCCGCGGGCTTCGTCCCGGAGTTCGTCCGTCGCATGGCCGTCGCCGGCCTGGGCGCCCTCTTCATGACCGAAGAGGGCATCCGCAACCTCGCCGGCCAGCTCAAGCTCCCCAAGGAGGCCCTCGGCTTCATCCTCTCCCAGGCGGAGAAGACCAAGGATGAGGTCACGGGAGCCATCACCGAGGAGCTCCGCCGCTTCCTCCAGTCCGAGAAGCTGCGCGACGAGTTCCTCAAGCTCGTCTCCGGCATGACGCTGGAGATCAAGGCGCAGGTCCGGCTCGTCCCGCCGGACAAGGCCGAGAAGCTCGGTGAGGATGAGCCCGAGCAGCCCGCCGCCGAGCCGCGCCCCAAGGAGAAGAAGCACGCCGCGGCCCCCACCGCGCGCGTGGTCATCTCCGAGCTCAATGCGCGCCGCCCCGGCTCCCGGCGCTCGAAGAAGGAGTAGCGGTGGCGGACACGCCTCCCTCCGAAACCCCCGCCGCGCCCGCGCGGAAGGGCTTCCGTTCCTCGCCGCTCGCCAAGCGACTGCCGCTGCTGCTGGCCGTCGGGCTGGGCGTGTGGCTCTGGCAGATCACCGGCATCCCCGAGCGCGAGCTGGTCATCCATCCCTCGGGTGACGGCTGGCGCCAGGCCCGCGCCGTGGACTTCCAGGTGAGCGGCGCGGACGGCGAGCTCATCAAACGCGAGGAGCGCTTCTTCGGCGACACCGGCGCGCCGCCGGAGCTCACGTTCAAGGTGGACCTGCCCGAGGGCGACTTCCGCGCGGTGTTCTACGTGAAGCTCGCGGGCCGCGAGCAGCGCCAGCGCGTGGAGGAGCAACTGTCGGTGGGGGAGGAGCGCTACATCGTCCGCCAGGTGGAGTTGCCCGCCGCGACTCGTTGACCGCTCCGGGGGCGTGGGCTAAGGCCGCTCGACGTCATTCACATTCCGACCGAGGGGTTCGAGAGCACCATGGCAACGGAGCACATCGTCGTCGTCGGCGCCGGGCAGATGGGCGCGGGCATCGCGCAGGTGGCATTGCAGGCGGGTCTGCGCGTCACGCTGGCGGACGTGTCCAAGGAAGGTCTCGCCAAGGGCGCGGACCGCATCCGCGCGGGCCTGAAGAAGCTGGTGGAGAAGGGCAAGCTCGACGCCGCGAAGCAGCAGGCCGCCGAGGCCAACCTCGCCACGCTCACCAACGTCACCGAGGCGAAGGACGTCGACTTCGCGATTGAAGCGGTGACGGAGAACGAGGACCTCAAGCGCCGCATCTTCCAGGACCTGGACGCCGTCGTCCGGCCGGGCGGCATCCTCGCCACCAACACCTCCTCCATCCCCATCACCCGCATCGCCGCGTCCACGAAGCGCCCCGAGTTCGTCATCGGCATGCACTTCATGAACCCGGTGCCGGTGATGCAGTTGGTGGAGCTCATCCGCGGCGCCGCGACGTCCGACGAGACCTACGCCACCACGCGCGCCTTGTCCGAGCGCATGGGCAAGACGACCGTGGTCTCCAAGGACTTCCCGGGCTTCATCGTCAACCGCATCCTCATCCCGATGCTGAACGAGGCCTGCTACGCGCTGATGGAGGGCCTGGGCTCGGCGGAGGACATCGACACCGCGATGAAGCTGGGCACCAACCAGCCCATGGGCCCGCTGCAGCTGGCCGACTTCATCGGCCTGGACACGGTGCTCTACATCGCCGAGGTGCTGCACAAGGGCCTGGGTGACTCGAAGTACCGCCCGTGCCCGCTGCTGCGTCAGTACGTGGACGCCGGCTGGTACGGCAAGAAGAGCGGCCGCGGCTTCTACAAGTACTGAGCTTCCTGCGCGAGGACCCCGAACATGACCTACGAGAACCTCCGACTGGAGCACGACGGCGCGGTCGCCACGCTGACCATCGACCGTCCCAAGGCGCTCAACGCCCTCAACAACAAGACGCTGCAGGAGTTCGAGGCCGCGGTGCGCTCGCTCGGCGTCGAGACACGCGTGCTCATCGTCACCGGCGGAGGCGAGAAGGCCTTCGTCGCGGGCGCGGACATCGCGGAGATGGCGGCGCTGAACGAGTCCCAGGCGCAGGAGTTCGCCGCCCTGGGCCACCGTGCGCTCGCGCTCCTGGAGTCCTTGACCATCCCCACCATCGCCGCGGTGAACGGCTTCGCGCTCGGCGGCGGCTGTGAGCTGGCCCTGGCGTGCGACTTCATCTACGCGTCCGAGAAGGCGCAGCTCGGCCTGCCCGAAGTGGGCCTGGGGGTCATCCCGGGCTTCGGCGGCACGCAGCGGCTCACCCGCGTGGTGGGCCGGGCCCGCGCGAAGGAGCTGGTCTTCACGGGCGCGCGCATCGACGCCGCCAAGGCCAAGGAGATCGGCCTGGTGCTGGAGGTGCTGCCGGCCGATGGGCTGCTCGCGCACTGCCGCGCCGTCGCGGCGAAGATGCTCAAGAACAGCCCCCTGGCCATCGGCAAGGCCAAGCGGGTCATCGAGCAGGGCGCGGACAAGGACCTCACGGAGGCCAACACGCTCGAGCGCCAGGGCTTCGCGGAGCTGTTCGGCTCCGAGGACCAGCGCGAGGGCATGAAGGCGTTCCTCGAGAAGCGCCCCGCGAGCTTCACGGGCAAGTGACTCACGCGCGCGCGGTCGGGAGTCTCCTCACGGTGCTCCTGGCCGCGTCGCCGGCCCGCGCCGAGCTTGTCCCGACGAGCGGCCTCGATGGGAGCCTGCTGCCTGCGAGCGGCGGGCTCGCCGACGAGCTTGTTCAGCGACCCGCCAGCGCGGGCGAGCCACCGGAGCCCGCTCGTGAAGTCCCGCCCGACGAGCACGGTCGCGCCTCGCCGCTCGTCTCGTGGAAGCGCTCGTTGTGCATCTACACGGGGTGCTTCCTGGAGCCCCTCATCCCGGATGTCCGCTACCAGTGGGCCTCGGGCGCGCCGAATCACTGGGTGCTCTCCTGGCCCATCCACCCGTGGGCGCTCGGGGCGTGGGACATCCCCGGCCCCACGCTGCTCGTCTCACCCTTCCTCGAGCCCCAGGTCCGACTGGCCCCCGCGAAGTGGCGGCTGCTCGCGGGGGCGCGCGTGTCGGTGTTCCCGGACCGGGCGCGCTTCGGGGTGCTCGCCGAGGGAGCGGGCCTGTGGGGCCAGGACGGCTCCGGGGGTGTGGCCGGTGTGGGCCTCACGTATGACCTGATTGAACGGCACGCGGCCACGACGCCGTGGACGGTGTCGGTGGTGCTGCGCCGGGCCTGGACAGGGGAGGGGGCGCGGATGGACGTGTCCCTCGACGTCACGGTGCCCCTGAACATGTTCCTGGGCTCGCCCCTGGAATCCGGGGAGCGGGGGCGGGCAGCCGGCGGCTCATCGGCACGGTAACCGTCGCTTGGGGCCGGGTCCTTCGTCTTCGCTATTCCCTGGGAGCACCCCCCGTAATATGGAGCCCTCATGAACTTCGAGCTGACCGACGTCCAGCGCGAGATCCAGCGGATGTGCCGCGAGTTCGCCGCCAAGGAACTGACCCCCAACGCCCGTAAGTGGGATGAGCACCACACGTGGCCCACCGATGCGGTGAAGAAGCTCGCCGAGCTGTCGCTGCTCGGTGTCGCCGTCCCCGAGCAGTACGGCGGCGCGGGCCTGGACAATGTCTGTTACGCGCTCGCCATGGAGGAGATCAGCCGCGGCTGTGCCTCCACCGGCGTCATCATGAGCGTGAACAACTCGCTCTACTGC
Source organism: Myxococcus fulvus (assembly GCF_900111765.1). The sequence goes on along the minus strand of NZ_FOIB01000003.1, from coordinate 848,765 downwards.
GATCCGGTGATGAAGTTCGGCACCGAAGCGCAGAAGGAGGAGTTCCTCACGCCGTTCGCGCGCGGTGACAAGCTCGGCTGCTTCGGCCTGACGGAGCCCGAGGCCGGCAGCGACGCCGCCGCGCAGCAGACCGTCGCGGTGCGCCGGGGTGACGAGTACATCATCAACGGCTCGAAGAACTGGATCACCAACGGCCCCAAGGCCGACGCCATCGTGCTGTTCACGATGACGAACAAGGAGGCGGGCCACAAGGGCATCACCGCCTTCCTGGTCCCCACCAACACCCCCGGCTTCACGCGCGCCGAGCCCGACAAGAAGATGGGCATCAGCGCCGCCTGGTCCTGCTCCATGTTCTTCGAGGACATGCGCGTGCCGGCCAAGAACCTGCTGGGCAAGGAGGGCGAGGGCTTCAAGGTCGCCATGTCCACGCTGGACGGCGGCCGCATCGGCATCGCGTCCCAGGCGCTGGGCATCGCGCGCGCCGCGTACGAGGAGGCCGTCCGCTACTCGGGTGAGCGCAAGTCGTTCGGCAAGCCCATCCGCGAGCACCAGGCCATCCAGTTCATGATCGCCGACATGGCCATGGAGATCGACGCGGCCCGGCTGCTCATCTGGCGGGCGGCCCTGCTCAAGGACAAGGGCGTGCGCCACAGCGCGGAGAGCGCGATGGCGAAGCTGTTCGCCAGCGAGATGGCCAACCGCGTGACGAACAAGGCCCTCCAGGTGCACGGCGGCATGGGCTACAGCAAGGAGATGGACGCGGAGCGCCACGTGCGCGACGCTCGCATCACCGAGATCTACGAGGGGACGAGCGAAATCCAGCGCATCGTCATCTCGGCCAACGTCCTGAAGGAGTAGGCATCATGAAGAGGGCACTGCTTCCCGTTCTGGTCCTGGCGTCCGCGATGGCGTTCGCCCAGGGCACTCCGTCGAAGAAGTCCGAGGGCGGGAAGCCCGCGGCCCCCACCAAGCCGGCGCCCGCGAAGAACGACGCGCCGGACGTGGAGCGGATGCCCTTCACGCCGGACTCCATCCGCCAGGTGGTCGCCTACAACCAGGGGCGCATCCAGGAGTGCTACGAGGACCACATGGCGGAGAAGGACAAGAAGGTGGAGGGCAAGCTGCACACGTCCTTCACCATCGACGCCAATGGCCTGGTGAAGAACGCCAAGGTGAGGAAGGACAGCACGCTGAAGGACCCGAACCTGCACGACTGCGTGGTGGCAGTGCTGACGTCCATGACGTTCCCGAAGCCTCCGGACGGCGCGGACCACCCCATCGAGTACCCGTTCAACCTCAAGGCCGTCGAGTAGGAAGACCTCCGTGAACCTCGAGCTGACCGAGACCCAGACGCTGATTCGCGAGACGGCCCGCAAGTTCGCGCGCGAGCGCGTGGCCCCGCTGGCCCGCGAGCTGGACCGCACGGAGCGCTTCCCGACAGAGCTCTACAAGGAGCTGGGGGAGCTGGGGCTGCTCGGGGTGAACATCCCGGCGAAGTACGGCGGCTCGGAGGCGGGCGCCGTCTCCTACGCGCTGGCCATGATGGAGATGGCGGCGGCGGACGCGTCCACCGCGGTGACGATGGCCGTCACGAACATGTGTGGCGAGCTCATCAACGCCTTCGGGACCGAGGCCCAGCGCGAGAAGTACGTGACGCGACTGGCGTCGGGCGAGGCGGTGGCGGGCTCGTTCGCGCTCTCGGAGCCGCACGCGGGCTCCGACCCGGGCGCGCTCAGGACCACGGCGGTTCGGCGCGGCGACACGTGGGTGCTCAACGGGGCCAAGCAGTGGATCACGTCGGGCGCGCACGCCGGGGTGTTCGTGGTGTGGGCCCGGACGTCTGGCGCGGGCAACAAGGGCTTGTCCTGCTTCATCGTGGAGGGTGGGACGAAGGGCCTCATCGTCGGGCGTCACGAGGACAAGATGGGCCTGCGCTCGTCGAACACCGTGCCGCTGACGTTCGAGGACTGCGTGATTCCGGCGGAGAACCTGCTGGCGGCGGAAGGGCAGGGGTTCCGGCTGGCGATGGTCGCGCTGGACGGTGGGCGCATCGGCATCGCGTCGCAGGCGTGCGGCGTGGCGCGGGCGGCGCTGGAGGCGACGGTCTCGTATGTGAAGGACCGCAAGGCCTTCGGTCAGGCCGTGGGTGAGTTCCAGGGCCCGCGGTTCATGATCGCCGACATGAAGACGCAGATCGACGCGGCGGAGCTGCTGACGCTGCGCGCGGCGTACATGAAGGACCAGAAGCAGCCGTTCTCGCGCGAGGCGTCGATGGCGAAGCTGTACGCCAGCGAGACGAGCAACCGCGTCTGCGACAAGGCCGTGCAGCTCCACGGCGGCTACGGCTACATCGACGAGTTCCCGGTGGAGCGGTACTTCCGCGACGCCCGCGTGCAGACCATCTACGAGGGCACCAGCGAGGTGCAGCGCGTGGTGATTGCGCGCGAGAGCTTCAAGCTGCTGGGGTGAGCGCGTGGCGTTGAAGAAGAAGGGCCGGCATTACTACGGCGATTCGCGCGCGGACATCCGCCCGGAGCTCGAGCGGTACAGCCAGGACAACAAGTATCCCATCGGGCGGCTGGATGAGCTGAGCTGCCCGGAGTGCGGCCATGAGCGCTCCCATCTCATCCTCGATGAGGAGGCGGGCGCCGCGGTGCAGTGCTGCGTGAAGTGCGAGCACGAGGTGCCCCTCGCGGACAGCGAGGAGTTCCTCGAGGAGGCCGAGCTCCAGCAGGCCGAGTGCCCCTGTGGGAATGGGGCGTTCGAGATGGCCGTGGGCTTCGCCTTCTACAAGGACAGCACGGATGTCCGCTGGGTCTACATCGGCTGCCGGTGTCCTGAGTGTGGGCTCACGGCGTGCTACGGAGACTGGAAGACGCCGTGAGGTCGTGAGGCTTCACGAAGGTGCTCAGCTCTCGGCGCTGATTCATCGCACCGAGAGCCTCAGCCTCATCGTCAGTCGAGCTTCTTCCTCCGGGTGCGGAGGAACGACACACCCACCCAGAGCGCCAGCATCACGAAGGACGCACTGCTGGCATCGGTAGCGCCGCATCCCCAACCGGTGACCGTCAGGTCGCGAGGACCTGGGAGTTCCGGCTCGCTGGGGCCGTTGGGATCCGAGGGCCCCGCGTCCTCGGTGCCCGCATCAGGAGTCGTGCCGGCGTCACCATCGCCCGCGTCCGGCTCGGGCTCAGGAGTCGTTCCACCGCCGTCACCCGCGTCCGGCTCGGGAGTCGTCCCACCGCCGTCGCCTGCGTCCGGCTCGGGAGTCGTTCCACCGCCGTCGCCCGCGTCCGGTTCAGGAGTCGTTCCACCGCCGTCACCCGCGTCCGGCTCGGGAGTCGTCCCACCGTCGTCGCCCGCGTCCGGCTCGGGAGTCGTTCCACCGCCGTCACCCGCGTCCGGCTCCTCCCCAGCGTCGATGGGGCCCGAATCCGGCGCTCCGGCATCCTGGGGCCCCGCGTCGAACCCACCGGCATCCGGCGTCCCAGCATCCCGAGGACCGCCATCCGGCTGCCCCGCGTCCGGCATGCTCCCGCCGTCCCCAGGCTCGGCGACCACCAGCAGCTCCTCGGACGTGCTCCACGAATACACGTTGTCGATGCCCCCGAACTCCGCGCTGACGTGGTGCTCGCCCATCGGGAAGAAGGTGAGGTCAACCGTCGCGGTCCCCGCGCCATCGACATCCTGGGCCGTGACGAAGTCCCCATTCACGTAGAAGCTCACGGAGCCCGTCGTCAGCGGAACACCCGGGACGTCCGTCACGTAGGCCGTGAAGAACGTCGGCTCTCCTTCGATGATGGGCCCGCCCTGGTGCTCCAGCCGCGTCACCGTGGGCTCCAGGCCCACGCCCCGGATGAGCAGCGTCAGGTCGTTGAACGACCGGTCTCCGCCCGCGGTGAGGTCCTCCCACGTCATCACCCAGGTGTCCGTCGACTCCATCGGCGCCAGCATCAACACGTGCGGCGTGCGCTGCTGATAGCTCCACGCGTCCATCTCGAACGACTCGACGATCTGCACCTTGCCGTACTCGCGCGACTGGAGTCGGGAGTAGCCCGTCGGAGTGAGCCAGGTCGAGCTCGGGTTGACCGTCGTCACACGGTCCGTCGACACCGACTGATGCAGGTCCAGGTTCAGGATCGTCTTCGAGAAGAAGACGTTGATGTCTCCGTGCCCCCACAGCTCGCACTGGTACCGGCCCTCGGGTGTCACGGCGGACAGGAAGCACGCATCCGTGGCGCCGTCGTACTCATGCTCCAGGTACGTGACGAGGAAGAAGACGATCTCCCGTCCCCCCGTCACCGTCCCCAGGCTCACCCGGCGGTCCTCTTCGTCGATGGCCGCCGTCACGTCCCGACCCGCGATGACGCGCCCATCCGGACCGAACGCGCTCGCCTTGTAATCGGGCAGTCCATCCAGCGCGCTCGACAGGTCCCAGATGGGCCCCACCGACGCCGGCTGCCCCGGGCCTCGGGACGCCAGCCGCGGCGTGAGGCACTCCACCGCGGGCGACCCCGGGCACAGGTTCGCATCGTCATCCGCGCTCAGCAGGATGATGTTCCCCAACCCCATGTGCCCGTTCTGCGAGTCATCCGGCTCGAGCAGGTTGGGGACGTGAGGGAAGACGCCCCGGTCGCTGAAGTACGCGTCCAGCAGCCCCGGCACCGCACCCGGGCGGAAGTTCCCGCTCGCATCCACCAGGTCCGTCGCGTCGCGCACGCGCTGGCCCACCACCGCGCCCACCGGACGCTCGGGATAGTCCGGCACACCGTCCGGCCACCGCTTGGGCCCACCATTCGGCGAGTAGCTGGTGGCAGACGTGCAACCGCCCGTCAGCAGCTCCGGCTCGCGCAGACGGAGCACATCACCGGTCTCCGCCCGCCGATGGAAGAAGATGCGCTCCGGGATGCACCGCGTGGCCTCGCCGATGTAACCCCGGTCCGGATTGAGGTTGTACAGGTCCTCGTGGAAGTCCGGGATGCCGTTGCCCTCGACGTCGATGAGCACGTCATCGTTGGGATCATCCGGGTTCCCGATGTCGACGTACCCCCGCGACACCAGGTCGTCGTAATAGAGCCACCCCAGCGTGTGGGACGCGCCCGCGTAGGCCTTCTCCTCGACGAGCAGGACCTCCACGTTCCTGTCTCGCGACAGGATGAGCCGATTCGAGTCCACGCCCTGCGCGGACACTCGGCCCGCGCCCAGGAGGGCGACGACCACCAGAAGGAGGGAAGGGCTCCAACGAAGCATGGACATCCTGTGCCAGCCGAGAAGTGAACGCGGCATTCTATGTCCTTCTTGGAATCCCAGTACACGGCGCCAGCCCGGAGCGAGGGCCGCGACTTCATGCGAGGGAAGGGAAGGAAGAGGCCCGCGGCCGCCGACGTGCGGGAAAACAGTCCACCCCCCCGGGCGCACCTCCCCCATGACTCACGCCGGGCACCGGACTCGCGGACCTCGACCCACGAGCGGAACGGGCGTGCACGCGAGCGGTCGCATTTCAGCGGATTTTTCGAGTACAGTGCGCGGGCTCGCTGACCGGACAGGTGCACCGGTCGCTCGCGTGACTCCCTGAAGTCAGGGGTGCGCGGGAGGGCGAGCGGACTTAGTTCGAGAGATGCGGAAGGTCCCACCGGGTCTTGACAGTTCCGGCGGAGCGCATCCCGTGATCAGCACATGGGGCACGAGCGCGCTTGACTACCGGAATAACCGGTGTCTAGGGTGCGCGGCTTCATTCAAAAGTCCCCAGAGGTGGGGACGTCCGTGACCTCCCGCTGCTCCCCGCGCGGAGGCCCCGTCCATCAAATCAGGGGGCAGCTGTACCGTTTCAAAGGACTTCCAACTCCATGCAGCAGAACGTGAACCAGCAGATCGAGACGGACGCCGGCGATGAGAACTTCGCGGCGATGTTCGAAGAGTCGCTCAAGCAGCGCGGTGGCGACGGCATCCTGAAGGAAGGGGAGATCGTCAAGGGCACCGTCGTGCAGGTGACCAAGGACTTCGCGATCGTCGACATCGGCTACAAGTCCGAGGGTCAGGTCCCGATCTCCGAGTTCACCAGCCCTCGCGGAGAGATCTCCGTCAAGGCGGGCGACCCGGTCGAGGTCCTCCTGGAGAGCCGTGAGAACGACACCGGCATGGTCGTCCTCTCCAAGGAGAAGGCCGACAAGATGCGCATCTGGGACGAGATCAGCGCCGCCTGCGAGCGCGATGAGATCGTCAAGGGCACCATCGTCGGCCGCGTGAAGGGTGGCCTCTCCGTCGACATCGGCGTGAAGGCGTTCCTCCCGGGCAGCCAGGTCGACATCCGGCCCGTGCGCAACCTTGACCAGTACATCTCGAAGGAATTCGAGTTCAAGGTCATCAAGTTCAACAAGAAGCGCGGCAACATCGTCCTGAGCCGCCGCGTGCTCCTCGAGAAGCAGCGCGAGGAGATGAAGAAGGAGACCCTCAAGAACCTGAAGGAGGGTGCGGTCCTCAAGGGCGTGGTCAAGAACCTCACCGACTACGGTGCGTTCATCGACCTGGGCGGCATCGACGGCCTCTTGCACATCACGGACATGTCGTGGGGCCGCATCGGTCACCCCAGCGAGATGTTCAACGTGGGTGACGAGGTTCGCGTCGTCGTCCTCAAGTTCGACCCGACGCAGGAGCGCGTCAGCCTGGGCCTGAAGCAGATCCAGGAGGACCCGTGGCACCGCGCCGACGAGAAGTACCCGGTCGGCACGCGCGTCAAGGGCAAGGTCGTGTCCATCACGGACTACGGCGCGTTCATCGAGATCGAGCAGGGCGTCGAGGGTCTGGTGCACGTGTCCGAGATGTCCTGGACCAAGCGCCTCAAGCACCCGTCCAAGATCCTGGAGGTCGGCCAGGAGGTGGAGGCCGTCGTCCTGGACATCGATCCGAAGGCCAAGCGCATCGCGCTGGGCATGAAGCAGATCGAGCAGAACCCCTGGACGCTGCTCGAGGACAAGTACCCGATCGGCTCCGTCATCAAGGGTCAGATCCGCAACGTCACCGACTTCGGCGTGTTCGTCGGCGTCGAGGAGGGCGTGGACGGCCTGGTGCACGTGTCCGACATCTCCTGGACCCAGCGCATCAAGCACCCGGGCGAGATGTTCAAGAAGGGCGACGAGGTCGAGGCGGTGGTCCTCAACATCGACGTCGAGAACGAGCGCTTCAGCCTGGGCATCAAGCAGCTCCAGCCGGACCCCTGGGAGACGCTGTCCGAGCGCCTGCCTGTCGGCAGCCGCGTGAAGGGCAAGGTCACCAAGGTCACCGACTTCGGCGCGTTCGTGGAGATCGAGCCGGGCATCGAGGGCCTCGTCCACGTCTCCGAGCTGAAGGAGGAGCGTGTCGAGAACCCGCGTGACGTGGTGCAGGAGAACCAGGATGTCGAGGTGAAGATCATCGACATCAACACGCCGGACCGGAAGGTCGCGCTGTCGATCAAGGCGCTCATCGGCGAGGGCGAGGACTACCGCGAGTACCTCCGCAAGCAGGCGGAAGGCTCCAAGGCGCGCCTCGGCGACGTGATGGGCAAGCTGACCAAGAAGTAGTCAGCCAGCCGCTTCACGGCGAGACGGCCGGGTTCCCGCGAGGGGGCCCGGCCGTTGCCGTTCCAGGGACGCGCCTACTCGAGGTAGCCGGGGAACGCGGGCAGCGCGCGCAGGTCCTCGGTGGCGTGCTGGATGATGAAGCGCCCGTGCGAGTGCGTGAGCAGCGCCTCCACCTGGCCGATGGACGCGAGCGTCTCCTCGCGGCTGGTGTTGAAGCCGGGCACGCCGTGGCGCTCCCAGTTCTCGCGCGTGTGGCAGAGGTCTCCGGACAGCACGAGCGTCCCGGACTTCGGCAGCGTCACCCTCAGCGACTGGTGCCCCGGCGTATGGCCCGGCGTGGAGAGGATGCGCACGCGGCCGTCGCCGAAGACGTCGTGCTCGCCGTCGAGCGACTCCACCTTCGCCTCGCGCCACGCGGAGAACTTCGTCGCGTCCACGCCCAGCGGCGTCGGCGTCGCGTTGGCCCACGCCAGCTCCTTGCGCTGCACGAGCCAGGTGGCGCCAGGGAAGGCATTGGCGTTGCCCGCGTGGTCCGCGTGCAGATGGGAGAAGCCCACGTACGTCACGTCCGAGGGCTTCAGGCCGAGCTGGGCGAGCTGCGCCTGGAGTCCCCGCTGGACATGCACGCGCATGCCCACCGCGTCCGTCACGCCGTCCGGGCTCTTGGAGATGGCGTCATCCAGGCCCGTGTCCCAGAGCAGCGCGCCCTTCGGGTGGCGGATGAGGAAGCAGGACACGGGGAGGGTGCCGGGCTGGCCATTGGGTGGGCTGCCGTCCTTGAAGAAGCCCATGTCGGGGATGTCGATGCGGCCGCAGTCGAGCGCGTACAGGCGCAGCTCCGACGGGGCCTGCGCGGGAGCCGGGACATGGCGCGCGCAGGCGCCTCCGAGGGACAGCACGAACAGCGAGGGGAGGAGGGAGGTGGCGACACGCATGATCAGAAAGACCTCAGGACGACATCGATGATGGGGGTGAGACGGCCTGCGTCCTCGGCCGTCTTGGCCAGCACGCGCAGGCCGGTGAGGTTGTTGAGCAGGAAGCTCGCGAGCGCCCGGGCATCCAGGGTGGCGTCGACCTGGCCCGTGCGCTGGCCCTCCTCGAGGAGCGCGAGGAACGCCGCCTCCGTCTGCTCGAACATGCGCGAGGCCAGCTCGGCCGCGACGCTGTCCCGCGAGGCCAGCTCCACCGTGGTGTTGATGGCCAGACAGCCCTTGCGGTCCGGGTCCGAGACGTCCAGCTCGATGACGGCGAGGAACAACGCCCGCAGCCGCTCCTTCACGGGGCCCGGCCGGGACAGCAGCGCGAGCAGCCGGGGCGCCTCGTGCGCGTGGTAGTGGCGCAGCACGCGATCGAAGAGGCCCTGCTTGCTCTCGAAGGCGTTGTAGAGGCTGCCCCGCCCCAGGCCCATCCGCTCGCCCAGCTCCTGGGGCGACGCCGCCGCGTAGCCCTTCTCCCAGAAGACCTCCATCGCCTTCGCCACCGCCGCCTCGGCCTGGAACTTCCTCGGTCTCGCCATGAGGCGTCGTCTAATGGGTTTTGTACCTATGGGTCAAATACGATTCGGAGAGGGGCTGGGCTTCCGACCGGTCGGGCGGCGGGCGTGACGAAAGCGAGAGGAAGTCCGAGGGGTTGGGTGGGATTTCGCGTTGCGTCGTGGACAGAGGACGCTCCTGTCCGGACGGCGAGCGAGGACGCTTGAACTCCGGGGAACGCCCGGTGATAAGGGCGAGCGCCGCTGTTATCGAAGGACATCCGTACATCCTCAAGGGAGACAGATTCATGGCTCGTGAAGTCGTCATCGTGGGCGCGGCCCGTACCCCCATCGGCTCCTTCCAGGGGGCGCTCTCCAAGCTGACGGCTCCGCAGCTGGGCGCTGTGGCCATCAAGGCCGCGCTGGAGCGCGCGGGCGTGAAGCCTGAGGCCGTGCAGGAGGTCATCATGGGCAACGTGCTCCAGGCCGGTGTCGGCCAGGCGCCCGCCCGTCAGGCCACGCTGTTCGCCGGCCTGCCCGAGGGAGTTCCCGCCACCACGCTCAACAAGGTCTGTGGCTCCGGCCTGAAGGCCGTCATCGCGGGCGCGCAGGCGATTGCGCTGGGCGAGGCGGACGTCGTCGTCGTGGGCGGCATGGAGTCCATGAGCAACGCGCCGTACATCAGCCACACGATGCGTGGCGGCGCGCGCATGGGGAACGTGGAGTTCAAGGACGCGATGATCCACGACGGCCTCTGGGACGTGTACGGCAACGTCCACATGGGCAACTGCGCCGAGGAGTGCGCCACGTCGCAGAACATCAGCCGCGCGCAGCAGGACGAGTTCGCGCTGGAGTCCACCCGCCGCGCCATCCAGTCCCAGAAGGAGGGCCTGTTCGCCGCGGAGATCGTCCCTGTCGTCATCCCCGGCAAGAAGCCGGGTGAGGAGACGACGGTGTCCGAGGACGAGGGTCCTCGCAATGCCAAGCCGGACAAGATCCCGGGCCTGAAGCCCGTGTTCAAGAAGGACGGCACGGTGACGGCCGCCAACGCGTCCTCCATCAACGACGGCGCCGCGGCGCTGGTGCTGATGAGCGAGGAGCGGGCGAAGGCGGAGGGGAAGACCATCCTCGGCCGCATCAGCGGCTACGCGCAGGCGGCGCGCAAGCCCGTGGAGTTCACCATCGCTCCGGCGGACGCCATCAACACGCTCCTGACGAAGAAGGGCGTGAAGGCGGCGGACGTGGACCTGTGGGAGATCAACGAGGCGTTCGCGGTGGTGTCCATCGCCAACAACCGCATCCTCGGGTTGGATCCGTCGAAGGTGAACGTGCGCGGCGGCGGCGTGGTGCTGGGCCACCCGATCGGCGCCTCGGGCGCGCGCGTGCTGGTGACGCTGCTGCAGACGATGAAGGACCAGGGCAAGAAGCGGGGCGTCGCGTCGCTGTGCATCGGCGGCGGCGAGGGCATCGCGCTGATGGTGGAGCGGTAGTCCACCCTCTCCCCACGGGGAGAGGGGCGGGGTGAGGGCCTTCGACGGGCCTTCACCCCGTTTCCGTTATCAGGAGGGCGCATGAACAAGGTCTACGCGAGCGCGGACGAGGCGGTCGCCGACATCCCGGATGGCTGTACGCTGATGAGCGGCGGCTTCGGGTTGTGTGGCAACCCCGAGAATCTCATCGAGGCGATTCATCGCAAGGGCGTGAAGAACCTCACCATCATCTCCAACAACTGCGGCACCACCGAGCTCGGGCTGGGCATCCTGCTCCAGAACAAGCAGGTGAAGAAGATGGTGTCGAGCTACGTGGGGGAGAACAAGGAGTTCGAGCGCCAGTTCCTCTCCGGCGAGCTGGACGTGGAGCTCAACCCGCAGGGCACGCTGGCCGAGCGCATCCGCGCGGGCGGCTGTGGCATCGGTGGGTTCTTCACGCCGACGGGCGCGGGCACCCAGGTGGCCGAGGGCAAGGAGACGCGCGTCATCGACGGGCGCCTGCACGTGCTGGAGACGCCGCTGAAGGCGGACTTCGCCATCATCCACGCGGCCAAGGCGGACACGTGGGGCAACCTGGTGTTCAACAAGACCGCGCGCAACTTCTCCCCGATGATGTGCATGGCGGCCAAGGTCACCATCGTCGAGGCGGAGGAGATTGTTCAGCCCGGCGAGCTGGACCCCGACCAGGTGCACATCCCGAGCATCTTCGTGAAGCGCATCGTCCAGGCGAAGAACCTCCAGAAGTGGATCGAGCGGCGCACCGTCCGCAAGACGGCCTGAGGACCCCATGCCACTGACTCGTGAACAGCTTGCGAAGCGCATCGCCCAGGAGCTGCGGGATGGCTTCTATGTGAATCTGGGCATCGGCATCCCCACGCTCGTCCCCAACTACATCCCCGAGGGCGTGGAGGTGGTGCTCCAGTCGGAGAACGGCCTGTTGGGCATCGGGCCCTATCCCGAGGCGGGCAAGGAAGACCCGGACCTCATCAACGCGGGCAAGGAGACGGTGACGACGGTGAAGGGCGCGTCGTTCTTCGACTCGGCGCTGTCGTTCGGGATGATTCGCGGGGGCCACATCGACATGGCCGTCCTGGGCGCCATGGAGGTCTCCGAGGAAGGGGACCTGGCGAACTGGATGATCCCCGGGAAGATGATCAAGGGCATGGGCGGGGCCATGGACCTGGCGGTGGGCGCCAAGCGCATCTACGTGGCCATGGAGCACGCGAACAAGGAGGGTCAGCCGAAGATCCTCAAGAAGTGCTCGCTGCCGCTGACGGGCCTCAAGTGCGTGCACCACATCGTCACGGACCACGCCTACATCGACGTGACGCCGGAGGGCCTGGTGTTGCGCGAGCTGGCCCCGGGCGTGACGGTGGAGCTGGTGCAGAAGCTCACCGAGCCCAAGCTGAAGATCGCCCCGGACGTGCGCGAGATGAAAGTCTGAGCGACCGAGGCTAAGGTGCGCCGCTGGGGGAGGGTGGTACGGACGACTTCCCCGGCGGAGCCCCTCGAATGGCCGACACCTCGGAGAAGCAGAACCCCATCGACCACCGCGCGCCGCGGGTGGAGTACGAGCTGCCGGTGGCGTACCGGAGCGTGGCGGGGTTCGTGACGGACTGGGCCGTCAACCTGTCGCGAGGCGGGCTCTACATCAACACCGACAAGCCCCTGCCGGTCGACACGGTGGTGAAGCTGCTGGTGACGTTGCCGGGGGCGCACTTCCCGGTGGAGTTGAAGGGCCGGGTGACGCGCACCAACGCGCTCGGCGCCGCGTCCTCCCAGACCCCGGGGATGGCGGTGGAGTTCCTGGACGTTGACGACGACAAGCGGTCGCGAATCGGCGAGTTCGTGGAGCGGTTGCGCTCGGAGCTCCCGTCGGAAGCGACCCGGAAGTAGGGCGGCCCACCTGAGGGCGCCCATCGAGCGCCTGCATGCTGCCCCTCCCCGAGACACCCATTCCATTGGTCATCGAGCGCCTCGGGCAGCTCGGCGAAGGCGTCGCGTCCTGGCAGGGCCGCACCGTCTTCATCCCGGGCGCGTTCCCAGGCGACACCGTCCGCGTCCATCTGGAGACGCAGGGACGGGTGCTGCGCGGGGTGTTGCGCGAGGTCGTCACTCCGGGGCCCGCGCGGCGTCCGGCGCCGTGCACGCTGGCCGGGGAGTGTGGCGGGTGTGACTGGCTGGGGCTGGCCGAGTCCGCGCAGCGTGAGGCGAAGCAGGAGATCGTCCTCTCGACGCTGGAGCACCTGGGGCACCTGCGGCGCGAGAGCTTCACCGTCCGGCCGCTGATGGTGGCGCCTCGGGACTGGGGCTACCGGCGGCGCGCGGTGTTGCACCCGGCGGGCAAGGGAACGCTCGGCTACTTCAGCCGGCGCAGCCATGAGCGGCTCGCGGTGTCCGAGTGTGGCGCGTTGACGCCCGTGCTGACGGCGCTGCCCGGGAAGCTGGTGCCGCTGCTCAAGCCGCTGGCGAAGGACACCGAGGAGGTGTTGCTGCTGGCCGAGGGCGACAAGGCGGCCTTCGCGGTGACGCTGACGGGGCCGGTGACAGCGCGGCACCTGGAGGCCGCGGAGGGCGCGGTCCGGGCGCTGCGGTTGGAGGGGGCGGTGCTGGTGCCGAAGGAGGGCTCGCCGAGGTTGGTGGGCAAGCCGGTGCTGCGCTCGCTCTCGCCGTTGCGGCCGGAGGTGCCGCTGTATCTGCGGCCGGATGCCTTCGCTCAGGCGCACGCGGAGGCGAACGTGGGGCTGGTGACGTCGGCCATCTTCGAGCTGGCGGGTCGGGACGAGGAGTCGGTGCTGGAGCTGTACTCGGGCAACGGCAACTTCACGTTCCCGCTGGCGGCGGGCGTCCAGTCGGTGCTGGGTGTGGAATCGAGCCCGGTGGGGGTGGAGCTGGCGCAGCGCAGTGCGCGTGAGGCGGGCGTGAGCAACGTGCGCTTCGTGCAGGGTGATGCGCGAAAGGTGTGCGACGGGCTGGTGGCCGAGGGACGGCGGTTCGACGTGTGCCTGGCGGACCCGCCTCGGGCGGGGGCTCCGGGGCTTGCGAAGTGGATGGTGGCGCTGGGGGTCCGGCGGGTGGTGTACGTGGCGTGTGACCCGGCCTCGCTGGCGCGGGACGCGGCGGGGTTGGTGGAGGCGGGTTATCGCCCCGTGGCGCTGCAGGTGGTGGACATGTTCCCCCAGACGCACCACGTGGAGGCGGTGATGTCCTTCGAGCGGGCGGGGCAGGGCTGATGGACGCGCGCATCGTCGAGTTCGCGGAGGTGCTGCGGCAGAACGGCGTGCGGGTGAGCACGTCCGAGGTGCAGGACGCGCTGAAGGCGACGGCCGAGGTGGGGCTGACGGACCGGGCGCTGTTCCGGGCGGTGCTGCGGACCACGCTGGTGAAGCGCGAGCTGGACGTGGACACGTTCAACCGCGCGTTCGACTTCTTCTTCTCGGGGGCGGCGGCGACGTTCGAGGCCATCGACAAGTCGCTGGCCGCGCAGCTCCAGGAGGAGGGGTATCTGGATGGGGACCTGCTGAAGATGGTCACCTACCAGATGAACCTGTTGTTGCCGGAGATGTCACCGCTGGCGCAGGCGGTGCTGGAGGGGGACAGGGCGCGGCTGGCGCAGATCTTCCGGATGGCGTCGCTGCAGTTGGACCTGTCGCAGTTGGAGAGTCCGTTGCAGACGGGGTTCTTCGCCCGGCGGATGCTGGCGGGGGCGGGCATCGACAAGGCCCGGTCCGACATGAAGTCGCTGGAGGCGGAGCTGAAGGCGCGTGGGTTGGCGCCGGAGGGCGTGGAGATCGTCTCGCGGCACGTGGCCGCGGCGATGCGGAAGATTGAAGACGCCGCGCGGCAGGAGGTGAAGCGTCAGGCGGAGGCTCGCATCCGGCGGCGGACGGACACGGCGCAGGACAAGCCGCTGCACCTGCTCACGCAGGCGGAGGTGGACCAGATGGAGTCCGCCGTGCGCACGCTGGCGGAGAAGCTGCGCAGCCGGTTGATTCGTCGGCAGCGCTCGCACCGCAAGGGGGCGCTCAATGTCCGCAGGACGCTGCGTCGGAACATGACGTGGGGTGGGGTGCCGATGGTGCCCCAGTTCCGCAGTCGCCGGCCCGAGCGTCCGGAGCTGGTGGTGCTGTGTGACGTGTCGGACTCGGTCCGGAACGCGTCGCGGATGATGCTGCTGTTCATGCACACGATGCAGTCGCTGTTCGTGCGCGTGCGCTCGTTCGTCTTCGTGTCCGACGTGGGCGAGGTGACGCAGTACTTCAAGGACCTGGATGTGGACGAGGCCATCGACATGGCGACGGCGGGGAAGACGGTGTCCCTGAGCGCCAACTCGAACTATGGCCGCGCGCTGGCGGACTTCACCCGCGACCACCTGGGCAGCATCACCCGGCGGACCACGGTGATGGTGATTGGGGATGGGCGGAACAACTACAACGCGAACAACGTCTGGGCGCTGAAGGATTTGCGCCGCAAGGCCAAGCGCGTGCTGTGGATATGTCCCGAGGAGCGCGGCAACTGGGGCATCGGTGACAGCGAGATGCTCACGTACGAGAAGCACTGTCACCAGGCCGTGGTGGTGACCTCCGTGTCGGACCTCGCGCGCATCGCGGACCAGCTCGTCCCGGCCTGAGCGGGCCATCCCGGTGTTTGGGCCAGGGCGCGCGGGCGCGAAGCCCGCATGGACTGTCCTCTCAGGCGAGGCATCTCACGCTGACACGGTCGTACGGGCCTTGGCGGACGGTCCCCGGTCCATCCGGCCCGAAGCGCTGACGTCTTTCGAGGAGGAGAAGGCCCGTTACTGCGGACGATGATGTGCCCGGCAGCCGGGCCGCCCTGGATGGAGGCCCGGCTGCGGACCGCGTCGGTGGTCCTCAGTACTCCGTCGTCCGAGTCCTGTTGTCAGGCCACAGGAACTGGTTCGCGTAGGGGCCGTCCACCCAGCGGTTGTTCGACCAGGCGTTCCCACCGGTCTTGTAGTTCGCGGCCCCGGTGGCCCGGTACACGGCGGGCGTGTAGTTCGGATCTCCGAAGCCCGAGTCCCACACCCACCGGTTTCCCGTGACGACCATGTTGGTGACTGGCACGCCCATCGGCGCGTGCAGCGCGATGCCTCCTCCCGGTCCAATCACGAAGTAGTTGTCCCGGATCGACACCTGGTCGTAGCCCGTGGACCCGCTCTGCGGACCGTCCGAGTACATCGCAATCAGCCCCGACTGCGTGCTGTTCCAGCCCCCGTTCCACTGCAGCCGGTTGCGCGAGAAGTCCAGGGACGACTGACCACCCCAGGTCTGGATGCCATCCACATGGTCACCCGCGCTGCCCGGGTCCACCGCGATCCACGACTCGGTGATCGTCACGTTGTTCGAGTACACGTTCTCGAACCCACTGTGCGGGAAGTAGCAACGGTGGCAGATCGTCTTCGCCGGCTGCCGCCCGTCCTTCGCGCCCACCGAGTTGAACGCCGCCAGCTCGGTGTACAGCGCCGCGCCGCCCCCCGTGCTCCCCGCAGGATGATTGAGCAGGACGCTGGCCACCTTGCACCCGCGCAGCACCAGCCACCCGGAGTTGACCGTGAGCCCCGAAGTCACGTTCGCACCCTGGAGGACGACCGTGCCCTGCGGGAACGTGAATCCGTCGATGGTCTCGCCACCCGTCCCCACGGTCCTCGCCAGCGCGCCCCAACTCCCCAGCGCCGTACCGGTGAACGTTCCTCCAGGGACGCTCGTGAACGTGGAGATGCCGATGCCAACGGGGCCCACGTCCGTCACCGTGAGCTGCGAGCCATGGCTGATGACGAGC
This sequence comes from Myxococcus fulvus, assembly GCF_900111765.1. Next base: position 832,446 of record NZ_FOIB01000003.1, on the reverse strand, counting down.
GGGACCAAGTCCCCAGCGCAGCGCTGTCCTCCTCCGCACCGGGTGTCGTCCTGGCCCACATCGGACGAGGCGCAGGCCGTTCCCATCATCGCTCCGGCGAGCAAGAGCACGCGGAGGCGGGGAGCCCATCGAGAGTCATTCGAGCTGAACATGGTGTGTTCCACTTTCCTGCAGGGGTGTGGACACAGACTCTAACTCGCGGACTCCCCGCAATCTGCAATCGGATACTACTGACACTTGACTGCATTTGAGCGAACGGCCGTGGGACGAACGAACGCTCGACCGTCCTCGAGTGGAGGCAGGGGCTCTCGTGCACCACCCGCCACCGCGAACGTGTCCTGCGTCGCGAGCAACCAGACCCGCGCGCGCAACACCGGACGCCCGTGCTGCGACAGGACCCCTTCGACCAGCTCCACGGCTCGCCCCGGACGCAGCAGCTCGAACGCCACCTCGCATCGGGTGAAGTCGAGCACCCCGAGGTAGTCGTAGCTGATGCGCGTCACGAGCTTGCCGCCGGGATTCCGACTCTCGATCCAGCGCTTGAGTTCATGAAGGAGCAGCCCGTTGACGGGGCTGATGTGCAGCTCCTCCGGGTTCCACGCCCCGGCACAGGCTCGCTGTGGCAGGAAGCCGCCATCGTCCGTGCGGACGAAGTACGCGGCCCGGCCCGCCGGCGAGGGCAGGGGACTCACGGACGTCCCCTCGGCTGATACGACATCGCCACGTCGCAGCGCGCATAACGTGCACCGAACCGCTGCATGATTTCGGCGTCGTGCACGAAGCCCAGCTTCTCGTAGAGATGGATGGCCGGCGCGCACTTCTTGTTGGTCAGCAGGTAGATCTTGTCCATGCCCAGGCTGGACGCCCGCTCCAGCGTCTTCGCGAGCAGGAACTCACCGACCTTCAGCCCGCGCGCACTCTTCAGCACGCCCATCTTGGTCAACTCCACCCAGCCGTCCTTCGACACCATCAGCGCGCAGGTGCCGACAACACCCAACTGGGGCGTCTCGGCGAACAGCACCACGCCGCCCTTGTCGAGGATCAGCTCGCGCGGCTTCGACAAGAGCGCGATGTCGTTCTCCTCGAGCTTGAACATCTCCTGGATCCACTCGGCGTTGATGCGATGGAAGGCCTCCGCCTGGTCATCGGAGAAGTCGCGCACCCACATCGCCGGCGGTCCGGCGGTCTCGACCCGCTTCAGCATCGAGGACTCGGCCAGCCGCGCCTCCACCTTCGCCAGGCCCTGCATGAAATCGCCCGACAGCCCCTCGACCAACGCGGCCGCGGCGGGCTCGATGCGCGCCAACAACTGCGTCTGGACCCGGACCAGCAACGCCTCGCCCTTGTCCGTCAGCGCCAGCAGCTTCGCGCGCTGATCGTCCGGCGAGCGCCGCGTCTCGATGAACTCCTCCAGCGACCCGAGCGCCCGCGTCACCGTTGGCTGCGCCACCCCCAGACGCTCCGCCACCTCGCCCACCGTCATCGGCCCGTGCAGCCGGAGCGTCATCAACAACGACATCTGCGCCGGCATCACCGGCAGGTCCAACGAACGGGCCACCTCACCGGCGTCGGACTGCATCCGCTCCGCCAACCGCTTGAGACGACTGCCCAGGAAACCCACTCCGAGCCCCGCGAGGAAATCGACTTCCATGCCGAACCTCCCAATTCATAGCGCGATATATAGCTAGCTATATACTCGGCAAATTGCAAGGCGGCTTTCGGCGGGGCGCGGACTGCCGGGCCTGCGACAAAGGACTACCTGGGCGTACGCGGGTGCGGCGCCGCGACAGTCCGAGCAGCCCGAACAACGCCATCGTCCAGGGGAGGGAAGCAGCGCCGCTCTGGCAGCCACAGCCACTGTCCTCGGCCGGCGGCTCCGTGGGAGGAGGACCTCCCGCATCCGGCGTGGACGGGCCCGCGTCGGGCTGGGACGTCCCCGTCACCGTCACCGAGAAGGTGCACGTGCCCTCATTGCCCGCGGCATCCGTGGCGGTGAAGGTCACGGGCGTCGTGCCGATGGGAAAGGTCGCGCCGGACGCGTGGGTCGACTCGAGCACGGGCGGTTCTCCCGAGTCATCGTACGCCGCCGCGTTCTCGAAGGAGACCGACGCCCCCTGGTCGCTGGTGGTGGTCACCTCCCGTGGAGGCGGGCACCGGAGCCTGGGCGCGAAGGTATCGGCGAGGAGCCCTCGCAGCATGTAGAGGCCCATGCCCGTCCCATCATCGGCCTGGAAGTAGAGCGTCGAGCCCACCCTCGTGAGCTTCTCCGGCTGGGATGAGCGCGGTCCTTCGACCACGTCCGCGACCAGCGTCGGCGTCCCGTCGGCCGAGTCCAGGCGCCACAGCTCGCGCCCCTTCGTGGGGCTGTAGGCGGCGAAGAGCAGGGGCCCCTCGGCAGACACCCCTATGAAGCCATTGGGGTTGGACGAGCCCGGGCCGGGGACGAGGTCCGCGACCCGCACGGTGCCCGAGTCGCTCCCATCCGTCCGCCACAGCTCCCGTCCTCCCTCCACGTCCTGGCCCGCGAAGTAGAGCGCATCCCCCCAGGCGATGAAGCCTCCGTCGTCCCACCCGTACTCGACGCCCCTCCGGAGCGTCGCCGCGCGAAGCCTCGTGGTGCCAGCCTCGGTTCCATCCGACTTCCAGAGCGTGGTGACCCCGTCCGCTCCCGTGGCCCAGAAGTAGACGTGGTCCTTCCACGCGAAGAGCTTCTCGGGCGCCGAGCCCTCCTCGCCGGGACGGAGGTCCGCCACGCGAACGGTGCCGGCGGCGGTTCCATCCGACTTCCACAGCTCGCGCCCCGCGTCGCCGTCCCGGGCGGAGAACAGCGTCAGCGAGCCCAGCCCGGTGAAGTCGGCGGGCTCCGCGCCCACCGCGCCGAGGAACGTCGTGACACCCGGCTGGCCCGTGCTCGTCCAGAGCCCCTGGGCATCGGGTTGGTCCGGAGCCTGTCCCCTGAACCAGAGCCCCCCATTCACGAAAACGGCATGGGAGACATTCGCGGGCGCAGCTTCGACCAGGACGGTTCCCGCCTCCGTGCCATCCGTCTGCCAGAGCTGACGCCCCGGGAGGAAGGCCCGGTCTCCCGCGGGGATGAGGGTGCCCGGATTCAGGCCGGCCACGTTCAAGGGATGAATGCCCTGGGACGTATCGTCCGTGGCCCAGAGGGAGTTCGCGGAGGTGAGGAGGATCTGCCCGTTGACCGGGGCCATCCCAATCCAACTGTTGAGGCTGGCGCTCGACACGTGAAGGGTCCGGATGGCCGGAGGGGGACCCTCCACGCGCCAGAGGGCCTGGCCGGTGCCCCCTGGATGCGCCGTGACGAAGAGCCGCTCGTCCTGCGCCAGGAGCTGGAGGGCCGTGCCCTTTCCCCGTCGGGGCGTCGGGTCCGAGACGCGCTGGGTCCCCGCCACCGAGCCATCCGAGGACCACAGCTCCAGTCCGTACTCGACATCAGTGGGGACGGAGGCGGTGAAGAGCAGCTTGCCTCCGAAGGCGACAGAGTCCCGCCGGAGGTCGAGGACGACGAAGTCCTCCACATTTGTCAGACGCCCCAGCACGCGGGTCCCCGCCACAGTGCCATCCGTCCTCCACAGGGCCGGCCCGCTGGACTCGCCGTAGAAGAAGAGCGCGTCGCCCGCGGGAACGAGGCCCGGGCGCATGCCGATTCCCCCGGAGGTGTTCGGCGGGAGGTCACCGACCAGCTCACTGCCGGCGAGCGTCCCGTCCGAAGACCAGATCCGGCAATGTCCCTGGTTGATGCCCAGGCTGTCACAAGCCTGGAAGTAGAGCTTCGTCCCCAGCACGGTGGGCTTGCGCGGCGCGGAGGAGTCCGCCCCCGGGATGAGGTCGAGAATCTGGGTGGTCGCCGCCGTCCCCTCGGTCCGGCACAGCTCCTGCCCCGTGGCCTCGCTCTGGCACGGAAAGTAGGCCGCTCCTTGCAGGACGGTCAGCTCGACCGCCAGCCCCGAACCGGTGGCGTCGTCTCCCAGCGACGCGAAGGGATGGAGGAGGAGCGTGCCCGTCTCGGTCCCATCGCTCGAATACAGCCGGCGAACGGTCGTCCCGTCACCCGGGGTCGCCGAGAACACCACGCGGCCCGCGATGCTCCCCAGGAGTCGAGGCGACGCGCTCGCCGTGCCAGGCACGAGGTCGGTGACCACCTTCGTCCCCGCGGGAGTCCCGTCCGTCAGGCACAGCTCGACACCCGAGGCCGCGGACTCGCAGGCGAAGTAGAGCTTCCCGCCCACCTCCTGGGCCTGGACGGGGGCGACCTCCTTCATCGAGACCCGCGCGAGTTCCTGCGTGCCCTGGGCAGTGCCATCCGAGCGATAAAGACGCCCCCCCGACGAGAAGTAGAGCGCGCCGTCGAAGGCGACCGGAGGCGTTGCCACCTCTGGCAGGCCGAGCATGCCCACCCAACGCGTCCCCTGGGGCGTGCCATCCGTGGTCCAGAGTCCTCCATCCTGACCCAACCACCAGGCCTGGGGGCCGAGGACCACCAGCCGCGGCGGGGGACTCCAGCCGCCGATGTCGGGCGTCATGAACGCAGGCCGCCACTTGAGCGTCCTGAGGAGGTGGGTTCCCTCGCTCGTACCGTCCGTTCGATACAGCGTCCGGGAGTTCTCTCCAAAGAAGAGGGCGTACTCGCCCAGGGTGCTCAGCGCCATGGGCCCGGTGTGGACGCGCTGCCGGGAGCTCGAGAAGTCCGCCAGCCGCTGCACCGTCACGAGCGGTTGAGCCTGGGCCCCGGTCGGCTCGCGCTGAGTCGGCAGGGTCCCGCCCTCCGTGCAGCCCGGCAGGGTCCCCAGCAGTCCCATGATCCACAACCCAGACACCGCGCCATTCGTCATCCGTGTGGACATTGAGTGAGTTCCTACCTGGGTTCGGCCGGGCTTGTGGGAGGGATGGGGGCGACAACCGGCTCACCGCGGGGCCTGCATGTCGTGAGCGCCCATCCAGATACGCGCCAGGATGAGAACATGGGTCACTCGCCAGCGGAGGAGGCGAGGGGACGGAGCCCCGGATGCCGACACGTCCCCACCCGACCCCGGTGCACCACGAGCCTACCGTGGCGCACCGGGCCCTGTTACACATCCCCGCGGTTTCCCCAGGAGCGCCCATGGCCCCCTCTCTCTTCGACGACCACGGCTACCAGGATGTCCCCAACCGGGAGGTCCAGAGCACCGACCTCTCCGCGGCGGATGACCGGACCCTCCGCATGGCCACGCCCCGCGTGGACGCCTCGCTGCTCGACGCCCTGGTGCGCTTCCAGGAGGCCTTCCTCTCCCACGTGGGCTCCGACCGGAGCGCCGAGACCCTCGCCACCGCCCACCGCCAGGCCCAGGACGCCTCGGGCCTGGACGCCAAGACGCTGGAGCAGGGCGTGTCCCTGCTGCGCGCCTTCGGAGGCCGCCGGTGGACGGCTCGCAAGCTGGACGACAAGCTGCGTCAGCTCGATTCCCAGCCTGCGAGCCCCCAGACGGACGAGCTGCGGACCCGCCTGCGCGGGGAGCTGGTCAAGCAGGAGCGGGCCACGGACGCCCTGGCGCGCCGCTATGGCGAGGACACCCTGGCGCTCCTCAAGGAGCACGAGGCGCGGCTGGTGGACCTGCACACCCGGATGACCGGGCTGCTCAGCCAGGGATGACCGCCGTCCCCGGTTCGGTTGATTTCCACGCCCGGCCGTCGCATAAGGGCACGTTCTTGCTCAGAGAAATCCCATGAAGCGCTACTTCATCCACACCTTCGGCTGCCAGATGAACGTCAACGACTCGCTCCGCATGAGCGAGGTGCTGGCGAAGATGTCCTACGAGCCGACGCCGGTGCCGGAGAACGCCGACCTCATCATCCTCAACACCTGCTCCATCCGCGAGAAGGCCGAGGACAAGATGCTGTCCGCGCTGGGCCGCTACAAGCCGGTGAAGGCCAGCCGCGGCGCGCTCATCGGCGTGGGCGGCTGCGTGGCCCAGCAGGAGAAGGACCGCCTCATCAAGAAGGTGCCGTACCTGGACTTCGTCTTCGGCCCCGACAACATCGCGCGCCTGCCGGACATCATCGGCCGCGTCGAGTCGGAGCGCGCGCGCGTCGTGGAGACGGCCTTCGTCGACTCCGAGGAGTACGTCTTCCCGCGCGCCGACCCGGAGACGTCCCGCGGCAAGGTCACCGAGTTCGTCACGGTGATGAAGGGCTGCGACAACGTCTGCTCGTTCTGCATCGTGCCGCACACGCGCGGCCGTGAGGTCAGCCGCGCCTTCCCGGACGTGCTCCAGGAGGTGGACGGGCTGGCCAAGGTGGGCGTGCGCGAGGTGACGCTCATCGGGCAGAACGTGAACTCGTACCTGGGCGGCGTGTCCTTCGCCCAGCTGCTCCTGCGCTGCGCGGAGGTGCCGGGCATCGAGCGCGTGCGCTTCACCACCAGCCACCCGCATGACCTGTCGGACGAGCTCATCGAGGCGTTCCGCACGCAGCCCAAGATTGCCCCCCACTTCCACCTGCCCGTGCAGTGCGGGAGCGATCGCATCCTGAAGATGATGCGCCGCGACTACACCGTGGTGCAGTACCTGGAGCGGCTGCAGAAGCTGCGCGACGCGCGTCCGGGCATCGCCGTCACCACCGACATCATCGTGGGCTTCCCCGGCGAGACGGAGGAGGACTTCGAGATGACGATGAAGCTGACCGAGCAGGTCCGCTTCGACAACCAGTTCTCCTTCATCTACAGCCCGCGTCCCAAGACGGGCGCCGCGCTGCGCGAGAAGGACTGGGGCCCGGTGGAGCACGAGGTGAAGATCGCCCGCCTGGAGCGCCTGCAGAAGCTGCAGCGCCGCATCAGCGCGGAGACCACCGCCGCCCTCGTGGGCACCGAAGTGGAGGTCATGGTGGAGGGCCACTCGCGCTACGACGCCGCCAAGCGCTTCGGCCGCACGCCGGAGAACCGCACCGTCAACTTCGACGGCGACGCGCCCGCGGGCGCCTTCGTCACGGTGAAGGTGGACCGCTCCACGCCCAACCAGCTCGCCGGCAAGCAGGTGGCGGTGCTGCAATTGCCCACCGTGGAGCCGCTGCCCGTGCCGCGTCCCGACTCGCCGTTCCACGTCGTCGCGGAGGCCTGAAGCCATGGCGCTCAGGCCGTTTCGCGGCGTGCTTCCCACCGTCCACCCGAGCTGCTTCGTGGACGAGTCCGCCCAGGTCGTGGGCGACGTGCACCTGGGCGAGGACTCCTCGGTGTGGATCAACACCGTGATGCGCGGGGACGTGAACCCCATCCGCATCGGCCAGCGCACCAACATCCAGGACCTGTCCCTCATCCACGTCACCGGCGGCCGCTCCAGCACCGTCGTCGGTGACGACGTGACGGTGGGGCACCACGTCGTGTTGCACGGCTGCACCGTGGGCAACCGCGTGCTCGTCGGGATGGGCGCCATCCTCCTGGACGACGTGGAGGTGGGGGACGACTGCATCATCGGCGCGGGGACGCTCTTGACGCCCGGGACGAAGATTCCCCCCGGCTCGCTCGTGGTGGGCTCCCCCGGCAAGGTGAAGCGCGCCGTGACTCCGGAAGAGCGTGAGTTCCTGTTGTTGTCCGCTCAGCATTACGTCCACATCGCCTCCGAGTACCGCGCCAGCCGTTGACTCGCCGGCCCGCGCGGCCCGTGTTAGGACCTGTCGCACCATGGCTCTCGTGCCTGCGAACACCCTCAAGGCGTGCCCTCTCTTCAAGGGCTTCACCGACACCGGCATCCAGATCTTCGCGGGTGTGGCCGTGCCTCGGGCCTTCCCCAAGGGCACCGCGTTGTTCGTCGAGGGCAAGACGGGCGAGTCGCTCATCATCGTCGGCGAGGGCACGGTGCGGCTGAGCGCGAAGAGCCCCTCCGGCGAGGACGTGTCGCTGGGCGAGGTGGGCACGGGCGAGCCGTTGGGTGAGCTGGCCCTGGTGCAGAAGGGTGAGCGGCTCTGCACCGCGACGGCCGTCACGGACGTGTCCGCGCTGGAGATTCGCGCGGCGGACTTCCAGAAGCTCCTGGCCACCAAGCCCCAGGCCTGCGTGAAGCTGCTGATGGGCATCGTCGGGTTCTTCGGCCAGAAGGCCCGGGACAACCGGGACATGATTCGCACGCTCATCGGAAAGGCGCCGGCCGCCTGAAGGGCGCGTGGTAGCGTTGGGGCTCCGTATGCGAGCCCCCCACCTGGCCGTCCTCCCACTGCTCGGGCTCCTGGCGTCGCCCCCTGCGGTCGCGGGGTCGACCGCCCAGGTTTCCATCGCCTCGGAGGAGGACTGGTTCGCCAGCCAGTACACCCCCGGTGGCCTGGAGGTGCGCGCGGATGTCCGCGTCTTCACGCTCTATGCGCTGCTCAACCGCGCGGGCCATGACGCCGGCCCCGTCGAGCGGGCCCATCCCGTCCCCGTCATCCGCTACACCCCCGCTCGCGCCCGGGTCCGCCAGGTGCTGGCCTCCGCGCCGGACGCCGTGCTCACCGAGGCCCGCGCCTACTTCGCCGCGCACCCGGAGCCGGTGGAGGTCTACCTGGCTCGCGTCCTGGGAGGACCGAAGGCGCCGGGCCGCGCCGCGAGCCTCACCGGGCTGGAGGAGCTGCTGGCCCGCGCCGAGCAGGAGTGGCCGCTGACGGCGCTGCGCGCGGAGACGCTGCCAGACTTCCGCTTCGAGCAGCGCGCCTGGCTCCCGCTGCTGGATGCCCCCGTCCAACAGGCCACGCGACTTCTGGGCCTGCCAGAAGGCGGGCCCGCACCTCGGGTGGTGGTTAATCTGCTCGAGGCCGAGGGAAGCGTGCGACCGGTGGACACGGGGCAGGGGTGGGTGATTGTGGTGGGACCTGTGACGCGCACCCCTGACGCCGAGCCGGTGGTGCGGGAGCTGGCGCGTGGGGTACTGAGCTCACGGCTGTCCGGACGCCTGGGTGCTCGCTGGGCGGGCGGGGCGGCGGCGCTGAAGGACGCTCGGGCCCGGGGGGCGGGTGAGGGGACGGTCGAAGAGTACGGGGTGGCGCTCCTGAGTCGGGCGCTGGCCCTGACGGCCACGGGGGCTCCGGCTGGGGCCTATGAAGCGGCCGGGCGCGACGGGTATTTCGGGTTGAAGACCCTGTCGCGGAGTTTTGAGGAGGCGCGCCCGGTTGATGCGTGGGCGCTGGATGGGCTGGCTCGGGCGGTGCCCCAGCAGGCCCCTCGGAAGTGAACGGACGGGACAACGCGTGCTTGATTTCCTCACCACCCTGCTTGGCGACTCCCAGGGCTTCATCGCCTACGCCATGGTCTTCGGCATCCTCGTGGCCTGTGGCCTGGGCGTGCCGCTGCCTGAAGACATCTCGCTCATCCTGGGCGGCTTCCTGGCCCACAAGGGCGCGGCGAGCCTGCCGGTGATGATGGTGGTCGGCTTCATGGGCATCCTGGTGGGCGACAGCCTCATCTTCTTCGCCGGCCGCAGGCTGGGCGGGAGGCTGGGACGGGGCACGGGCGGCACCCAGGAGGCGCCCAAGGGCGGCGGAGGGTTCTTCGCGCGCATCGTCACGCCAGAGAAGCGCGCGCGCGTGGAGGGCCTCTTCGAGCGCCACGGGCAGAAGATCGTCTGCATCGCCCGCTTCATGCCGGGCGTGCGCGCGGTGACGTACTTCACCGCGGGCTCGGTGGGCATGTCCTACTGGCGCTTCATCTTCTGGGACGGCCTGGCCGCGCTCTTGTCCGCGCCGGTGTTCATCTGGCTCGGGTTCCACTTCGGTGGCGAGCTGGACATGCTCATCAGCAAGTTCAAGGAAGGCCAGTACACCGTGATGGGTGTGCTCGCCGTGGCCGCGGTGGGCTTCTTCCTGTGGCGCCGCAGCCGCAACAAGCGGCTGGCCGCCGCGCAGGCGCAGGGCAACACCGCGGTGACGTCCTCGCCCGTGTCCAACGACGAGCCCTCGGCGCCCACGTCCGGGCCCCGCAACACCGTGAAGGGCAGCGGCTCCGACCCGCTCTTCAAGGTCGCCTCCACCTCGTCGCCGGAGAAGGTCACCGCCTCGGTGGACCCGTCGCGCGAGTTGATGAAGCACTGAGGCCCGCGCCGCTCTCACCCGTTCGCGAGCGACGTGCTTTGAGTTCATAGGAGCCGTGAGGCTCTTGTGACGGGCGGCAGGCGAGCACGATGTGGCTGGCGACGCAGTGCGGCGCCTGTTAGTCCCAGCCCGCGTTCATCGCGGCGAACCATGTCCCTCACGACTGCGCAGGACCCCGCCAGGATGGGGCTGTTCCGGCTCACGTGGCCGATACTCCTGGAGCTCCTCCTCTTCATGATGATGGGAACGGCGGACACGCTGATGCTCAGCGGTGTGTCCGACGACGCCGTCTCCGCGGTGGGGGTCGTCAATCAGTTCCTGTTCATCTGTCTGCTCATCATGGAGGTGATGAGCAACGGCGCCTCCGTCGTCGTGTCCCAGTATCTGGGCGCGCGGCGCTCCGAGGAGGCGGCACGCATCGCCGCAGTGGGAATCACGCTGAACCTGCTGCTCGGCGTGACGGTGAGCGCGGGGCTGCTCCTGGGCGGGGACGCGCTGCTGGCGCGGATGAACCTGGAGGGCGTGGTGCTCGCGCAGGCGCGCACGTACATGGGCATCGCCGGAGGGTTCATCTTCCTCCAGGCGCTCATCAACGTGTGCTCCGCGCTCATCCGCACCTATGGCTTCACGCGCGAGTCCATGTTCATCGCGATGGGGATGAACGCGCTGCACGTGGGCGGCAACGCGCTGCTCATCTTCGGACTGTTGGGGCTGCCCCGGCTCGAGGTCGCGGGCGCGGCCATCTCCACGGTGGTGAGCCGCGCGCTGGCGCTGCTGGTGTTCGTGTGGCTCTTGTACCGGGTGATGGACGTGCGGATGAAGGCGCGCGACTTCGTCACGTTCACCTCGGACATGGTGCGGAAGATCCTCCGCGTGGGCGTGCCGTCCGCCGTCGAGCAGGGCACGTACCAGTGCTGCCAGGCGGTGTTCCTGTACTACGTGACGTTCCTGGGCTCGACGGCGCTGGCCTCACGGCAGTACGCGAACGCCATCTCCCAGTACGTGTTCCTGTTCAGCCTGGCCGTCGGCATGGGCACGGCCATCATCGTGGGACGGCTGGTGGGCGCGGGCCGCGCGGAGGATGCGTACCGACGGGTGCTCCAGAGCCTGAAGTGGGCGGTGGCCATCACGTTCGTCGTGGACGTGGCCGTCATCCTGGTCCGCGTGCCGCTGGTGGGGATGTTCACCCATGACGGCGACATCGTCCGGCTCACCACGCAGGTCATCGTGATTGGCTTGCTCTTGGAGACAGGGCGCTCGTTCAACCTGGTGCTGGTGAACGCGCTGCGCTCGGCGGGTGACGCGCCGTTCACCGTGTACATGGGCTTCCTGTCGATGGTCTGCATGAGCCTGCCGCTGGGCTACGTGCTCGTCTTCAAGCTCCACCTGGGGCTCGCGGGCGTGTGGCTGGCGGTCGCCGCGGATGAGTGGGTCCGCGGCATCTCCATGTGGGTCCGCTGGCGGTCTCGCATCTGGGAGCAGAAGTCCCTGGTCGAGCCCCTGGCCCCGGTGGTCGAAGCCCCCGTCGTCGCGGCGGCGTAGGCCCTGTTCCTCGGATGGCTGCCGCCTCGTTCGAGGACGGCAGCCACCTGGATGAGGCATCCGCTCAGGGCAGGTGCTTCATCGCCTCTCGCAGACGCTCGGACAGCGCCTGGACGCCCGGCTCGCGGAGCACGCCGTAGTGGCTGCCGGCCACGGGGTGCCGCTCCAGTCCGGCGCCGACGAGCGAGGACCAGCCGCCATCCGCGGGCAGCTCGGCGTCATGCTCGGTGGCCTTGAACAACACCACGCGCTCCTGGGTCGGCCGAGGGACGTAACGTCGCGCGGCCTTCAGGTTCGACTCGAACACCTGGAGCAGTGACTGGAGCTGCCGGGGGTCCGTCCCGGGAGGCAGGACTCCAGCGCGCTCGCCCGCCACGCGCAGATGTTCGAGCACCGCGTCCGGAGACATCGCCGCGAGCGCCTCCAGGTCCAGCTCGACGTCGGCCAACGACGCGCCGATCAGGTCCTGGACGAACATGCCGATGACCTGGAGCCGGTCCATCTCCGAGGGCTCCGGGGCCTTCACCGCGCCCGGGGCGTACGCGTCGATGAGCGCGAGCAGCTCCACCTGCTGGCCCTGCTCACGAAGCTGCCGCGCCATCTCGTAGGCGATGACGCCTCCGAGCGACCAGCCGCCCAACAGGTACGGACCAGACGGTTGGACCTTTCGCATCGCTTCCACGTAGGCCGTCGCCATCTCCTCGACGGTGCCTCGTGGCGTGGCCTCACCATTCACGCCCTGGGCCTGGAGCCCCACGAACGGACGCTCCGTCCCCAGCCGACGCGCCAGCTCCGCGTAGCAGAGGACGTTGCCGCCCACGGGGTGCACGCAGAAGAACGGTGTCTTCCCGCCCGGACGCAGCGCACCGAAGGGGACCACCGGGGAGGTGCCCGTCGTCGCGGCCCCGTCGCGCAGCAACGCGGCGAGCTGCTCCACCGTGGGGGCCTGGAACAGCGCGGCCAGCGGCACCGGTCGGCCCACCGCCTCGCTCACCGCGGACATCATGCGCACGGCGAGCAGCGAGTGGCCGCCCAGCTCGAAGAAGCTGGAGCGGACTCCGATGGGACGAACCCCGAGCACGTCCTCCCAGACGCGCACCAGCTGGAGCTCGAGCGGCGTCCGGGGCGGGAGCAGGTCCTGGGTGTGGGAGGCCTCGAGCGTCGGCTCCGGCAGGGCCCGGGTGTCCACCTTGCCGTTGAGCGTCAGCGGCAAGGCGGGGAGGGTGACGAACGCGGAGGGCACCATGTACTCGGGCAGGCGCTGCTGGAGCCACGTCCGCAGCGAGAGGGCATCCGGAGCGACGGACGATGAGGCCACGACGTAGGCCACGAGCTTCCGGTCCGCGCCGTCTCCTCTCGCCACGACGATGGCGTCTCGCAGGGCGCCAAGGCCGCGCAGCACCGTGGCGACTTCGCCCGGCTCCACGCGGAAGCCACGCACCTTCACCTGGAAGTCCACGCGGCCGATGAACTCCACGCGGCCATCCTCGAGCCACCGGACGCGGTCTCCCGTGCGGTACATGCGCGCCTCGGGTGACTTGCTGAACGGGTCCGCCAGGAAGCGCTCCGCCGTCAGCTCCGGGCGACCGAGGTAGCCCCGCGCCACCTGCGGGCCTCCGACGTACAGCTCACCCGGCACACCCACGGGCACGGGCTGGAGGCCCGCGTCGAGGATGTAGAGGCGCGTCTGTCCCAGCGGATGACCGAGCGGCACCTGCGCCGGAGCCTTGTCGCCGGGCGGCAGCTCCACCCGCCCCGCGAGGACTCCCACCGTGGTCTCCGTGGGGCCGTAGTGATTGAAGACCTGGCACTCGGGCGCGAGCGCATGCACCCGCTCCAGCAGTGCCCACGAGGAGGACTCGCCGCCGAGGACCAGTCGCTTGCGCGGCACGATGGTCCCCGTCTCGCCCCCCGTGAACAGCGCCGCGAGGTGGGACGGGACGATCTTCATGCAGTCCACGGCGTGGCGCTGGAAGTATTCGGCCATGCCTTCGGGGCTGCGCGCCCGCTCCTGCGTCAACACGTGCAGCAGTCCACCCGTGACGAGCGCGGGGAACAGCACCGTGTTGCCCAGGTCCGCGGCGAACGTCGAGACCAGCGCGAAGCTCCTGCACTCCGTCAGCGCGAGCCGGTCGATGACCGCATGGACGTAGCTCATCAGCGCGCCGTGCGGCACCGCCACGCCCTTGGGGCGACCGGTGCTGCCCGACGTGAAGAGCACGTAGGCCAGGTGCTCGGCCCGGACTTCGACGCGCGGCGCCTCGGTGGACTGCTTCGCGAGCACCGCCGCGTCCGTGTCCACGCGCACGCGGTGGAGGGGCAGGCCGTCGAAGGCCGACTCATGGGCGGCCCCCGTCACCACGACGGGCGCGGAGACCTCTTCCACCAGCGCACGGAGACGCGCGGCCGGCTGTGACGGCTCCAGCGGGACGTAGGCTCCACCCGCCTTGAGGACCGCCAGCAGCGCGGCGATGAGATCCACGCCTCGCTCCAGGCACAGGGCCACGGGGACATCCGGTCCCACACCCAACGAGCGCAGGTGGTGTGCCAGCTGGTTCGCCCGTTCGTCGAGGCGACGGTACGTCCACTCCTGCTCCTCGCAGCGGAGCGCCGGCGCCTCGGGGGTGCGCGCCGCCTGCTGCTCGAAGAGACGATGGAACGGGAGCCCCGGCGACACGGGCGCGGGCTCCGTCACGAGGACGCGCTGTCGCTCCGCATCCGTGAGGAGCGGGAGCGTCGCGAGTGGGGCATCCGGGTTCGCCAGCGCGCGCTCCAGGAGCTGCTGGAAGTGACCCACCAGACGCTCGCCGGTGGCGGGCTCGAACAGGTCCGTGCTGACGAAGAGCCCGCCCCGGTAGCCGTCAGGCGCCCGGAACAGGTGGAGGTTGAGCTCGAACTTCGTCGAAGCCAGCTCCACGTCCATCGCCTCGATCGTCAGGCCCGACAGCGACACCCCGGGCGCCGGCGCGTTCTGCAGCACGAACATCGCCTGGAACAAGGGCGTGCGGCCCAGGTCCCTCGCGGGCTGGAGCTCCTCCACCAGTCGCTCGAAGGGGAGGTCCTGGTGCTCGAAGGCCCCGAGCGTCGCGTCACGGACCTGGGACAGGAGGCCCCGGAACGTCAGCTCCGGCGTGAAGCGGGCCCGCAGCGCCAGCGTGTTGATGAAGACGCCCAGCAAGCCCTCCGTCTGCGCGTGACGTCGGCCCGCGATGGGCGAGCCCACGACGACGTCCTCCTGGCCCGAGTAGCGCTGGAGCAGGGCCTGATAGACGGCCAGGAACAGCATGAACGGGGTGACGCGCTCGCGCTGCGTCGCCACGTCCACCGCGTCGCTCAGCGAGGCCGGCAGCCACACTGGCACCAATGCGCCGTTGGACGAGGGCACGGCGGGCCGAGGCTTGTCGGTGGGCATCTCCAGCGCGGGCGCGGCGCCGTCGAGGTGCTGCTTCCACCAATCGAGCTGTGCACGCAGGGCGCCGCCCTGGAGCCAGCCTCGCTGCCACACGGCGTAGTCCGCGTACTGCACCGGCAGCTCCGGAAGCTCCACGGACCCGCCTTGCTGGAAGGCCGTGTAGAGCATCGTCAGCTCGCGCACCAACACACCCATGGACCAGCCGTCCGAGATGATGTGGTGCATGCACACCAGCAGCACCTGCTCCGTCGGCGACAGCCGCATCACCGTGACGCGGAGCAGGGGGCCGGTGGAGAGGTCGAACGGGCGCACCGCGTCCTCGCTGATGACGCGTCGCACTTCGGCCTCGCGCTGCTCCGGTGACGACGCGCGCAGGTCCACTGTCGCGAACGGCCGAGGCACCGGCGCGTGGACGACCTGTCGCGGCTCACCGCCCTCCATGAGGAACGTCGTGCGCAGGGACTCGTGACGCTGGACCAGCGCATCGAAGGCGCGCTGGAGCGACGACAGGTCCACCTCGCCCGTCAGCTTGAGGGCGTAGGGGATGTTGTAGAGCGCGCTGCCCGGCTGGAGCTGGTCCAGGAACCACAGGCGCTGCTGCGCGAAGGACAGCGGGAGCGGCCCGTTCCTCGGCGCGGGGACGAGCGGCGGCAGCACCGTCACCCCTTGCTCCTCGGGCAGGCCCTTCTGGAGGCGCGCCGCGAGCGAGGACAGCGTGGGCGACTCGAACAGGACGCGGACGCCCAGCTCCTGTCCCAGCTCATCACGGATGCGCGCCACCAGCCGCGTGGCCAGCAGGGAGTGGCCACCCAGCTCGAAGAAGCTGTCGTGGCGTCCCACGCGGGACACCTGGAGCAGCTCCTTCCACAGCTCGGCCAGGCGCTGCTCGGCCGGGGTCGCCGGTGCTTCGTAGGCCTTGCCGGTGTCGAGCCCCGACGCGTCCGGCTTCGGCAGCGCCTTGCGGTCCACCTTGCCGTGCGTCGTCTGGGGCAGCGTGGACAGGAACACGACGTGCGCGGGCACCATGTACTCGGGCAGCCGTTGCCGCAGCCACGCCTTCGGGTCCTCGCCCTTGGGCGCGTGGCCGTCGGCCGTGGCGACGTAGGCCACCAGGCGCTTGTCCCCGGGCACGTCCTCGCGGACGACGACCGCCGCCTCGCGGACCTCGGGGTGCGCACGGAGGGAGGCTTCAATCTCGCCCAGCTCGATGCGGAAGCCGCGCACCTTCACCTGCAGGTCGATGCGGCCGAGGAAGCGCAGCGCGCCGTCCTCGGTCCAGCACACCTTGTCCCCGGTGCGGTAGAGGCGCTCGCCCGGCGTGGAGGAGAAGGGGTCCGGCACGAAGCGCTCGGCGGTGAGCGCGGGCCTGCCCTGGTAGCCACGCGCGAGGCCCGGGCCTCCGATGAACAGCTCACCGGGGATGCCCACGGGCACGGGGCGCAGCGACGCATCCAGCACGTACACCCGCGTGTTCGGAATCGGGCGTCCAATCGGGACGGCCGTGTCGATGGACGTCCCCGCGGGCAACACGTGCTGCGTGGTGACGACGGTGACCTCCGTGGGCCCGTACGCGTTGATGAGCGAGCCACCCTTGGCCAGTCGCTCCCGCGCCGTGGGCAGGGGCAGCACGTCTCCGCCGACCCACAGTCGAGGCAGGCGGGACAGCGCGGCCGGCTCATGCTGCTGCATGACATCGAAGAGCGCGGTGGCCAGGAGCGCCGTGGTGACGCGGTGCTCGTCGATGACCCGGGCCAGCTCGGCGACCTCCGGCGTCCTCGGCGGGTACACCGCGAGCCGAGCGCCCGTGAGCAGCGCGCTCCAGACCTCGAGCGCCGTCGGGTCGAACGTCAGCGGCGCCACCTGGAGGATGACCTCGCCCGGCTCACGGGACGCGAAGCCCACGCCCGAGACGAGCCGCAGCACCCCGCGGTGGGTGATGGCCACGCCCTTGGGCGTCCCCGTGGAGCCGGACGTGTACGTGACATACGCGAGGTTGTCCGAGCTCATCGGCACGGACGGCGCCTCAGTCGACTGGCGGGAGACTCGCTCCCACTCGGTGTCGAGCGTCACCACGGGCCACGAGCCCGAGGGCAGCAAGGCCCCCAGCGCGCTCACCGTGAGCACACCCGCCACGCCCGAGTCCTCGAGCATGAACGCGATACGCGCCTGGGGATGCGCGGCGTCGAGCGGGACGTAGCAGCCACCGGCCTTGAGGATGCCGAGCAGCGCCACGTACAGCTCCAGCCCACGAGGAATGAGCACCGCGATGCGCGGCTCACGGCCCAGCCCCAGCGACAACAGATGCCGGGCGAGCTGACTCGACCGGGCCTCCAGCTCCGCGTACGTGAGGCGCTGGCCTTCGAACTGGACGGCAATCGCCTCGGGCGTGCGACGGACCTGCTCGGAGAACAGCGCGGGCAGTGTGGACTCCGCCGGGTAGTCGGCCGCCGTGTCGTTCCAGTCCACGAGGATGCGCTGACGCTCCGTCGCGTCCATCAGGGACAGGGAGGACAGCGGCGCGTCCGCCTCGGCGATGGCCGCCTCCACGAGGCGCAACAGGTGCGCCACCATGCGCTCGGCGGTGGAGCGCTCGAACAGGTCCGTGCTGAAGCTGAGCGCACCTTGGTAACCCGCCGGCGTGCGGACCAGGGCCAGCTCCAGCTCGAAGCGACTGACGGTGGACTCGACCTCCACGCCCTTGAGCGAGAGCTCCGGCAACGTCAGCTCCGCGCTCGGCATGTTCTGGAGGGCGAAGAGCGCCTGGAACAACGGCGTGCGACTCAGGTCGCGCGTGGGTTGCAGTTCCTCGACCAGCCGCTCGAAGGGGACATCCTGGTGCTCGTAGGCTCCGAGCGTGGTGTCGCGCACCTGCGCCAACAGGCTCCGGAACGTGAGCGCCGGCATGAAGCGCGCGCGCAGCACCAACGTGTTCACGAAGAAGCCGATGAGGCCCTCCGTCTTGGAGTGACGCCGACCCGCGATGGGCGTGCCCACCAGAAAGTCATCCTGTCCCGAGTACCGCTGCAGCAGCGCCTGGTACGCCGCCATCCACACCATGAAGGGCGTGACGCCTTCACGGCGCGCCAGCGCCTCCAGCGCCTGACTGAGCGAGGGGGACACGCTCACTGGCACCGTGGTGCCCTGGTGCGAGAGCACCGCGGGACGCGGCTTGTCGGTGTGCAGGTCCAGCGCCCCCGGGGCTCCGGCGAGCTGCTGGCTCCACCAATCGAGCTGCTTCCGGAGCGTCTGCCCCTGGAGCCACTGCCGCTGCCACACGGCGTAGTCCGCGTACTGCACCGGCAGCTCCGGCAACGGCGACGGGCGACCGAGCCGGAACGCCTCGTAGAGCTGGATCAGCTCGCGCACCAGCACGGCCTGCGACCAGCCATCCGAGATGCTGTGATGCATGCACACGAGCAGCGCGTGCTCCTGGGCGTCCAGCACGAGCAGCGTGATTCGCAGCAGGGGGCCCGTGCGCAGGTCGAACGGGGTGAGCGAGTCCTCGCGCGCCAGCCGGTAGGCCTCCTCCATCCGCTCGTCCGCGGAGACTCGGGACAGGTCCACCACCCGGAGGTTGCCGGGCTGCGCGGGGTGGATGACCTGTCGGGGCTCCCCCCCCACGGTCTCGAACGTGGTGCGCAGGGACTCGTGACGACGCACCAGCTCGTCGACGGCGCGATGGAACGCGGCGCGCTCCACGCGTCCCGACAGGCGCAGCGCCACGGGCATGTTGTAGATCGCCATCCCTGGCTGGAGCTGGTCCAGGAACCACAGGCGCTGCTGCGCGAAGGACAGCGGCAGCGGTCCATCACCGCGAGCCACACCGAGATCCGGGAGCGTGTCCCCCCAGGTGGCGCCGGAGATGCGCTCGGCGAGCCCCGCCAACGTGGGGGCCTCGAAGAAGGCCCGCAGTCCCAGGTCCACCTTGAAGTCCTCGCGGACTCGCGCCACCAGCCGTGTGGCCATCAGCGAGTGGCCACCCAGCTCGAAGAAGTTGTCGCGACGGCCCACGGTGGGGACGTTCAACAGCTCCCGCCACAGCTCGGCCAGACGTCCCTCCAGCGGCGTCGCGGGAGGCTCGTGCTGGCGGCTGACACGGTGCAGGTTCGCATCCGGCGCGGTCAGCGCCTTGCGGTCCACCTTCCCATTCGGCGTGAGGGGAAGGGCGGCGATCGGCACGAAGGCCGCGGGCACCATGTACACGGGCAGGTGCCGTCGCAGGTGGTCATGGAGGCCCAGGACGTCCAGGGTCGGCTCCAGGCCCTCCTTCACCTCCGTCGGCACCACGTACGCCACCAGGCGCTTGTCGCCCGGCTGGTCCTCTCGGGCCAGCACCACCGCGTCGCGCACCTCGGCGTGGGCCCGCAGCGCGGCCTCGACTTCTCCCAGCTCGATGCGGATGCCGCGCACCTTCACCTGCGTGTCGCCGCGCCCCAGGTACTCCAGGCCGCCGTCACGTCGCCAGCGCGCCTTGTCGCCCGTGCGGTAGAGCCGCTCGCCTTCACCGAAGGGGCTCGGGATGAAGCGCTCCGCCGTCAGGTCCGGCCGGCCGAGGTAGCCACGCGCGACGCCCTCACCGCCGATGAACAGCTCGCCCACCACGCCCGTGGGCGTCGGCATGAACGCGCTGTCCAGCACGTACGTCGTCACGTTGGTCAGCGGTCGACCGATGGGGACCTCCTGGGCGCTCTCGAACGCCCCGGCCGGGGACGCCATCAGGTCCACGGCCGTGGCCACCGCCGTCACCTCCGTCAGGCCGTAGGTGTTGCGCAGGGGCAGGTTGGAGCCCACCGTGCGACGCCACGCGACCACCCGCTCCGGCGCGGCGCGCTCTCCGCCAATCACCACCCACTTGAGCTTCGAGGGCAGCTTCGCGCGGCCTTCCTCCAGGCTCGCCGTCACCTCGTGCCAGAAGGCCGTGGGCAGGTTGAGCTGCGTTACCCCCGCGGCCTCGCACCGCGCCAGGAAGACCTCCGGTACGTCGAGCATGTCCGGCGTGCGCAGCACCAGCGTCCCGCCTCGCGTGAGGCAGGGGTAGATCTCCTCCGCGCTGGTGTCCCAGCTGATGGAGGCGAACTGGAGCACGCGGTCCCCCAGCTCCACGGGGTACGTCTTCCAGGCCGCGCGGGTGAAGTTCACCAACGAGCGGTGCTGCACCACGACGCCCTTGGGTCGACCCGTCGAACCCGACGTGTAGAGCACGTAGGCCGCCGCCTCCGGAGGCACCACCACGGAGAGCGGAGCGACGTCCCCCGTCTCGGGCACGGAGTCCACGTCCAGGTAGACGCGGTCCGTGGTGTCGCCCAGCTTCTCGCGGACCTGCCCGCGCGCCACCACCACGCGCGCGCCGCTGTCCTCCAGCATGAAGCTCAGCCGCTCCGCCGGGTACTCCGGGTCCAGCGGCACGTAGGCCCCCCCGGCCTTCAGCACGCCGAATAGCGCCACGAGTTGCTCCACCGAGCGCTCCACGCACACGGCGACCCGCGTCTCCAGCCCGACGCCCAGCTCGCGCAGGCGCCACGCCAGCCGCGTGGCCCGTGCATCCAGCTCACGGTAGGTGACCGAGTCCTCACCGGATACCACCGCCGTGACGTCCGGCGTGCGCAGCACCTGCTCCTCGAGGAGCGCGTGGATGCGCGCATCCGCGGGCAGGGGCTCGCGCTCACCCGTCCACTCCAGGAGCAGTTGCTTGCGCTCCTCGGGAGGCAGCAGCGGCAGCTCCTCCAGCGGAGTCCCCGGGTTCGCGACGATGCCTCGCAGCAGCACGAGCAGGTGCTCCGCGAAGCGCTCCATCGTCGCGCGCTCGAACAGGTCCGTGCTGTACGTGAAGCCACCGGAGAAGCCCTCCGGCGCGCGCGTCAGGTCCAGCCCCAGCTCGAACATGGCCAGGTTGGTGGAGTCGATGGGGTGGGGCCCCACGGACAGCTCCGGCAGGACGATCTCCGGCAGCGGCGCGTTCTGCAGCGTGAACATCGCCTGGAACAGCGGCGTGCGGCTCGCGTCGCGCGTGGGCTGGAGCTCCTCGACGATCTTCTCGAACGGGACGCCCTGGTGCTCATAGGCGCCGAGCGTCCGCTCGCGCACCTGGGCCAGCAGCTCGCGGAAGCACATCTTCGGCGTGAAGCGCGCGCGCAGCACCAGCGTGTTCACGAAGAAGCCGATGAGCACCTCCGTGTCCGCCACGTTGCGGTTGGCAATCGGCGAGCCCACCAGGATGTCGTCCTGGCCCGAGTACCGGTGCAGCAGCGTCTGGAACGCGGCCATCAGCACCATGAACGGCGTGGCGCCTTCCTTCTGCGCCAGGGACTCCAGCGCCTGGCTGAGCTTCAGCGGGATGACCAGGTCCAGCACGGCGCCCTTGTGGGTGAACACCGCCGGGCGCGGCTTGTCCGTGGGCACGTCCAGCGCGTACGGCGCGCCCTCCAGTTGCTGCTTCCACCAGCCGACCTGCGCCTCGAGCGTCGCGCCGCGCAGCCACGAGCGCTGCCACACGGCGTAGTCCGCGTACTGCACGGCCAGCTCCGGCAGCGGCGAGGGCAGCCCCTTGCGGAACGCCTCGTAGAGCGACGTCAGCTCCCGCACGAACACGCCGAGCGACCAGCCGTCCGACACGATGTGGTGCACGTGGAGCAGCAGGATGTGGTCCTGCGGACGCAGCTTGATGAGCAGCGTGCGCAGCAGCGGCCCGCGCGAGAGGTCGAACGGGCGACGCGCCTCCTCGTTCGACAGGCGCAGGGCCTCCGCCATCCGGAGGTCCTCCTCGTCGATGCGCGACAGGTCCACCTTCTGCACGGGTACGAAGGTGGCCGGGTGGATCTTCTGGACCGCCTGGCCTCCCTCCGCGCGGAACGTGGTGCGCAGCGACTCGTGACGCCGCACCAGCTCGTCGAAGGTGCGCCGCAGCGCCCGCTCATCCAGCGTGCCCTCCAGCCGCAGCGGGAACGGGTTGTTGTAGAGCGTGGACCCGGGCTCCAACTGGTCGATGAACCAGAGCCGCTGCTGCGCGAAGGACAGCGGCAGGTCCGTCGTGCGCGGCACGCGCGTCAGGGCAGGGGCCTTCGCCACCGTGGCGTTGGCGAGCCGCTCCGCGAGCTTGGCCACCGTGGACGCGCCGAACAGCTCACCCAGGGGCAGCTCGACGCCGAGCGTGGCCCGGATGCGAGACACCACCTGCGTGGCCAGGAGCGAGTGGCCCCCCAGCTCGAAGAAGTCGTCGTGGATGCCCACCGAGTCGTGGTGCAGCACCTCCGCCCAGATGGCCGCCAGCTGCGTCTCCAGGGGCGTGCGCGGGGCGTTCTCGGCCGGGTCCTTGGAGACAGGGGCCTCCGGGACCGGCAGGGCCTTGCGGTCCACCTTGCCGTTGGACGACAGGGGCAGGGCGGCCAGCTCCACGATGGCCGACGGCACCATGTACTCGGGGAGCTGGCGCTGGACGAAGGCCTTCACCGCGCCCACGTCCACCCCCGCGGTCTCCGGGACGACGTAGGCCACCAGTCGCTTGTCACCGGGGATGTCCTCGCGGGCCACCACGACGACGTCCCGCAGGCCGGCGAAGCGGCGCAGCGTCTCCTCGACCTCTCCGGGCTCGATGCGGAAGCCGCGGATCTTCACCTGGAAGTCGACGCGGCCCATGAACTCGAGCGTGCCGTCCGCGCGCCAGCGCGCCTTGTCGCCCGTGCGGTACAGGCGGGCTCCCGGCGTCGAGGCGTACGGGTGCGGCACGAAGCGCTCGGCCGTCAGGTCCGGGCGGTTGAGGTAGCCCCAGGCCAGGCCGTCGCCTCCGACGAACAGCTCACCGGAGACTCCCGGCGGCACCGGCTGGAACGCGGCGTCCAGCACGTAGGCCGTGGAGCTCGACAGCGGACGGCCGATGGGCACCGAGCGACCCACCGTGTCCCCGGCCCGCAGCGCGTGCGTCGCGGAGAACGTGGTGTTCTCCGTGGGGCCGTAGCCGTTGATGAGCACCGCGTCCGGCGCGATTCGCGACAGGTGCTCCGTCACGCGCTGCACGGGCAGCACGTCGCCACCCGCGAGCACCTGACGCACTCCCGCCAGCGCCTCGCCCTGGTGCTGGACGACCTGGTCGAAGAGGGCCGCCGTCAGCCACAGCGCGGTGACTCCCGAGCTCTTCAGCAGCGCGCCCAGCGACTCGAGGGACTGCGCCTTCGGGGGCGCGAGGACCAGCCGTCCGCCGTTGAGCAGCGCGCCCCAGACCTCCAACGTGGAGGCATCGAACGCCACGGGCGCGAGCTGGAGGAAGACCTCGTCCGGCCCGAAGCGCATGAACGTGTTGTCGCGCACCAGCCGCAGCACGCCGCGGTGGGGAACGCAGACGCCCTTGGGCTTGCCGGTGCTGCCCGACGTGAACATCACGTAGGCCAGGTCCTCCTCTCCCACGGAGACGACGGGTGCGGTGGTCGGCTGCTTCGAGATGGCGCGCCACTCCGCGTCCAGCAGGACGGGCAGGCAGCCCAGCTCGGGCAGCTCGTCCACGAGGTGCTCCTGCGTCAGGAGGATGCTGACCCCGGACTCACGGATGATCCACGTGAGGCGCTCGGCGGGGTAGCTCGGCTCCAGGGGCACGTAGGCCGCGCCCGCCTGGAGGATGCCCAGCATGCCGATGATGAGCTCCGGCGAGCGCTCCACGCACAGACCCACGCGGCCACCGGGACGCACACCCATCACATGCAGGTGGTGCGCGACCTGGTTCGCGCGGGCTCGCAGCTCCGCGTAGGTGAGCTGTCCCTCCGCGTGCGTGAGGGCGACCGCCTGGGGCGTGCGCTCCGCCTGCTTCGCGAAGGCGTCGTGAATCGACGGGGGACGCGGAGTCTTCGTGGCGGTGTCGTTCCACTCCACCAGCACCCGGTTGCGCTCCTCACGGGTGAGCATGGAGACCTGGGCGAGCGGGACGTCCGGCGAGGCGATGACCTCCTCGAGCAGCACGCGCAGATGGCTCGCCATGGCGACCACGGTGTCGTGGTCGAAGAGGGACGTGGCGTAGTTGATGCCGCCGCGGAAGCCCGTCTCCTCGCGATGGAAGGACAGCTCCATGTCGAAGCGGATGACCCCGTGGT
Organism: Myxococcus fulvus; assembly: GCF_900111765.1. The sequence goes on along the minus strand of NZ_FOIB01000003.1, from coordinate 808,371 downwards.
GGTGGTCCATCGGCCGCAGCGTCAGGCCCGGCAGGGACAGCGCCGGCAGCGGGGCGTTGTGCAGCGTGAAGGAGACCTGGAACAGCGGCGTGCGACTGGCGTCACGGGCCGGGTGCAGCTCCTCCACCAGCTTCTCGAAGGGCACGTCCTGGTGCTCGTACGCCTCCAGCGTGGTGTCCCGCACCTGGGCGAGCAGCGCACGGAACGAGTCCTGGCCCTGGATTCGGGAGCGCAGGACGAGCGTGTTCGCGAAGTAGCCGATGAGGGCCTCGGACTCGGCCAGTCGACGTCCGGCGATGGGCGAACCCACCAGGATGTCGTCCTGTCCGGAGTGCCGCTGCAGGAGGACCTGGAAGGCCGCGAGCAGCACCATGAACGGCGTGGCGCCCTCGCGACGGGCGAAGGTCTCCAGCGCCTCGGTGAGCGGCAGCGGCAGGTGCATCAGCGCCGCGGCACCATGGAAGGACTGCTGCGCGGGACGCGGCTTGTCCGTCGGCAGGTCGAGGTGCGACGGCGCGCCCTCGAGCTTCTTGCGCCAGTAGCCGACCTGCTCCTCCAGGACCGAGCCCTGGAGCCAGTCGCGCTGCCAGACGGCGAAGTCCGCGTACTGCACCGGAAGCGCCGGCAGCGGCGAGGGACGCTCTTCATGGAACGCCGCGTAGAGCGCGGCCATCTCGCGGACCAGCACACCGGTGGACCAGCCGTCCGAGACGATGTGGTGCATGTTGAGCACCAGCGCGTGCTCCTGCTCGCCCAGCTTCAACAGGAGCGCGCGGGCCAGCGGGCCGCTCAGCAGGTCGAACGGGCGCCGTGCCTCTTCCAGTGCCAGACGGACGGTCTCCGCCTCGCGCTCCTTCGCGTTCGTGAGCGACGTGAGGTCCACGAACTGGAAGGGCAGGGGGAAGGCCGGGTGGATGACCTGGACGGGCGTGTCACCGTCCGCGCGGAAGGTGGTGCGCATCGCCTCGTGCCGCTCCATCAGCGCGTCGAAGCCACGCTGGAGCGCGGAGAGGTCCAGCGCGCCCTCGAGCTTCAGGGCGAGCGGGATGTTGTAGGCGCTGACGGCACCGGCGAACTGGCTGATGAGCCAGAGGCGCTGCTGCGCGAACGAGAGCGGGATGGGCTTCGTCCGGTCCACGCGGACCATGGGCGGCAGCTCCGCTCCCGGACGACGGGCATCCAGGCGCTCCGCGAGCGCGGCGACGGAGGGGGCCTCGAACAGGGTGCGCAGCGGCAGCTCCAGCCCAAGCGCGCTCCGGACGCGGACCACGACCTGGGTCGCGAGCAGCGAGTGGCCGCCCATCTCGAAGAACCCATCGTGAATCCCGATGCGCTCCACGCCGAGGACCTGCGCGAAGAGCGTGGCGAGCGTCTCCTCCACGGGCGTCCGAGGCGCGACGTAACGGCCGGGCTGGACAACGGGGGCCTCCGGCGCGGGCAGGGCCTTGCGGTCCACCTTGCCACTGGGCGTCAGCGGGAGCACGCCCAGGTGCGTGAAGGTCGACGGCACCATGTACTCGGGCAGCCGAGGCTGGAGGTGCGTCTTGAGCAGCGACGCGGTCAGCGGCTCGGCGTCACCCGTGACGTAGGCGACGAGGCGCTGGTCGCCCGGGGAGTCCTCGCGCACGAGGACCACGGCCTCTCGCACCGAGGCGTGCGACAGCAGCGCCGCTTCGATGTCTCCCAATTCAATCCGGAAGCCTCGCAGCTTCACCTGGAAGTCCGAGCGGCCCAGGTACTCCAGCGTCCCGTCCGCCAGCCACCTCGCCACGTCCCCCGTGCGGTACAGCCGCGCCTCGGGCACCTGCGAGTACACGTCCGGCACGAAGCGCTCCGCCGTCAACTGCGGCCGCCGCCAGTACCCCAGGCCCACCTGCACGCCGCCGATGAAGAGCTCTCCGGGCACTCCCACCGGCGTCGGCTGGCCCTGCGCGTCCAGCACGTACAGCCGCGTGTTCGCCACCGGCCGCCCAATCGGAATGCTCGTGCGCGGCGTGCCTCGCGCGCAGTGGAAGTACGACACGTCCACCGCCGCCTCCGTCGGGCCGTAGAGGTTGTGCACCTCCGTGCCCGCCGGCAGTCGCGCGTGCGCCTTCGTCACCAGGTCCGCCGTCAGCGCCTCACCACTGCACACCACCCGGCGCAGGTGGCTCAGTCCTTCAATGCCCGGCTCCTCCAGGAAGGCTCGCAGCATCGACGGCACGAAGTGCACCGTCGTCACTCGCTCCTCTCTCAGCAGCTTCGCCAGGTACGCCGGGTCCTGGTGCCCGCCCGGCTTCGCCACCACCAACCGCGCTCCCGTCAGCAGCGGCCAGAAGAACTCCCACACCGACACGTCGAAGCTGAACGGCGTCTTCTGCACCACCGTGTCCGCACCCGTCAGCCCGTACTCCTGCTGCATCCACAGGAGTCGGTTGACGATGCCCGCGTGCGCGTTCATCGCTCCCTTCGGACGGCCCGTGGAGCCGGACGTGAAGATGACGTACGCCAGCGAGTCCGCGCCTCCCACGTGCACGGGTGCAGTCACCGGCTGACGGGCCACCGTGGCCCACTCCGTGTCCAGGCTCACCACTCGCGAGCCGTGCGCTGGCAGCACCGACTTCAGCTTCTCGTGCGTGAGGAGGACAGGCGCGTCCGCGTCCTCCAGCATCCCCGCCAGTCGCTCCCTCGGGTAGGCCGGGTCCAACGGCACGTAGGCCGCTCCAGACTTGAGGACGCCCAACAGCGCCACCACCAAATCCAGCGAGCGCTCCAGGCACACCCCTACCAGCACCCCGGGCTTCGCCCCCAACGTGCGCAGGTGGTGGGCCAGCTGATTGGCCCGCGCATCCAGCTGCGAGTAGGTGAGGGTGGTGCCCTCGAAGCGAACCGCCTCCGCGTCCGGCGTGCGCCGCACCTGCGCCTCGATGAGCGCGTGCAGCGTTGCCTCCTTCGGATACGCCTCCGTGCGTCCCTGGAACCCCACCAACACCTGCTGCCGCTCCGCCTCGCCCATCAACGGGAGGTCGGCGATGGGGCTCCGGGCATCACGAACCACCGCCTCCAGCAGGACGCGGAAGTGCTGGCCGAGTCGCTCCGCGGACGCGGCCGAGAACAGGTCGAGGCTGTACTCCAGCGCGCCATCGAGCCCGCCATCCGGCTGCTCCATCATCGACATCGTGAGGTCGAGTCGCGCCGTGTTCGTCGTGGTCTTGAGCACATCCACGCGGACACCCGGCAGCGCGGGAGGCTGCATGGGCGCGTTCTGGAGCGCGAACATGACCTGGATGAGCGGGGACCTTCGGCCCTCGCGCTCGCCACCGAGCGCCTCCACGAGCTGGTCGAACGGCACGTCCTGGTGGACGTACGCGGCCAGGGACTCCTCACGGACGCGCGCCACGAGTTCGCTGAACGTCGGGTTGCCATCCACCCGAGCGCGCAGCACCAGCGTGTTCACGAAGAAGCCGATGAGCGGCTCCAGCTCGGACCGGGTGCGCTGCGCCACGGGGCTGCCGACGCAGAAGTCCTGCTGTCCGGAGTAGCGGGACAACAGCACCTCGAACGCCGCGAGCAGGACCATGAACAGCGTGGCCCCTTCCTTCCGCGCCAGCGTCTCCAGCTCCGCCACCAGCTCTGGCGGCAGCGTGAAGAAGTGACTTCCTCCCCGAATCGTGCGGGTCGCCGGACGGACGGTGTCCGCGGGCAGCTCCAGCGCGGGAGCGCCGGTGAAGCGGGCACGAAGGCCCTCGAGCTGAGTCTGGATGCCCTCCGATTTCACCCACTCGCGCTGCCACGCCGCGAAGTCCGCGTACTGCACGGGCAGCTCGGGCAAGGGCACGGACTGACCCTCCGCGAGCGCCTCGTAGATGGACGCCACCTCGTGCACCAGCACGCCCATGGACCAGCCGTCCGAGACGATGTGGTGCATGCACAGCAGCAGCACGTGCTCGGTGGCGGACGTGCGCACCAGCACCGTGCGCAGCAACGGCCCGGTCTGGAGGTCGAACCGGTGATGCGCCTCCTCGGACATCCGGGTCCGCAGCGCCGATTCACGCGTGGACTCCGGCAGCGTGCTCAGGTCCACCACGGGCAACAGCCACTGCTTCGGCGCGGGCTGGATGCGCTGGAACGGCACACCCTCCAGCGCACCGAAGGTCGTCCGCAGCACCTCGTGACGGCGCACGAGCGTCGCGAACGTCTGCGCCAGCACCTCGACGTCGAGCGCGCCCGTCATCCGCAGCGCCACGGGGACGTTGTAGACGGCCTGTCCCGGCTGGATTTGCTCCAGGAGCCACAGGCGCTGCTGCGCGAACGACAGGGGCAACGCCTCGTCGCGAGCCACCGAAACCAGCGGCGGCATCTGCGTTCGGGACGCCTTCAGCATCAACTCCTCGAGGTGCCGCGCGAGCCCGGCCAGCGTCGGGGCCTCGAACAACACGCGCAGCGGGAGGTCCACGCCCAGCAGCGCGCGCACCCGGGTCACCAACTGCGTGGCCAGGAGCGAGTGGCCTCCCAGCTCGAAGAAGTCGTCGTCCGGGCCCACCCGGTCCACCTTCAACACCTCGCGGAACAGCGCCGCGAGCTGCTGCTGGAGGAGGGGCAGGGAGTCCTCGGAGACGGTCGTCGTCGAGCCGAGCTCCGGCGCGGGCAGCGCCTTGCGGTCCACCTTGCCGTTGGGCGACAGGGGCAGCGCCTGGAGCGCGACGAACGCGGTGGGCACCAGGTACTCCGGCAACTGACGCCGCAGGTGTTCGCGCAGCGCGCCCGTCTCCAGCGACGCCGGGACCACGTAGGCCACCAGGCGCTTGTCACCGGGCGAGTCCTCGCGCACCACCACGGTGGCTTCGACCACGCCCGCGTGGGCGCGGAGCACGGCCTCGATTTCGCCCAGCTCGATGCGGAAGCCACGCACCTTCACCTGGAAGTCCGTGCGACCCAGGAAGCGCAGCGTGCCGTCCTCCGCCCAGCGCACGCGGTCACCGGAGCGGTACAGCCGCGCTCCCGGCGTCGACGAGAAGGGGTGGGGGACGAAGCGCTCGGCGGTGAGGGCCGGCTGGCCCAGGTACCCGCGCGCGAGGCCCTCGCCGCCGATGAACAGCTCACCGGGGACTCCGACGGGCACGGGCTGCAGCGACTCGTCCAGGACGAAGACCTGGGTGTTCCCGATGGGGCGACCGATGGGCACGGACATGCCCACGTCGTCACCCGGGGACATCCGGTGGCAGGCTGTGAATGTCGTGCCCTCCGTGGGGCCGTAGCCGTTCACGAGCCCCTGGCCACTCGCCAGTCGCTCACGCACTCGCGGCGCGGGCAGCACATCGCCACCCGCGAGCAACTGACGCACGCCAGCGAGCGCCTCCGGCTGGTGCTGCTGCATCTGGTCGAACAGCGCGGCCGTGAGCCAGAGCAGCGAAACCTGGTGACGGACCAGGGCCTCGCCCAGCTCCTTCAGGTCCGGCGTCGCCTGCGGGTAGATGACCAGCCGGCCGCCGAACAGCAGCGCGCCCCACAGCTCCAGCGTGGACGCATCGAACGCCAGCGGCGCGAGCTGGAGGACCACCTCCTTGGGCCCCAGGTCCACGAAGCGCGCACCCGTGAGCAGCCGGATGACACCCCGGTGCGGGATGGCCACGCCCTTGGGCGTGCCCGTTGAGCCCGACGTGTACGAGACGTACGCCAGGTGGTCCGGACCGATGTCCGCGCTCACCGCGTGCGTGGGCCGGCGCGCGATGGCGCTCCATTCGGAGTCCAGGCTCACCAGGAACTGCGAGCCCGCGGGCAGCTCGTCCTCCAGCGAGGACTGCGTGAGCACCGCCACCACGCCGGAGTCCTCGAAGAGGAACGCCAGGCGCTGCGCCGGATACGACGGGTCCAGCGGCACGTAGCAACCGCCGACCTTGAGGATGCCCAGCACCCCCACGACCATCTCCAGCCCGCGATGCAGGCACACGCCCACGCGGGACTCGACGCCCAGGCCCAGGGCGCGCAGGTGGTGCGCGAGCTGGTTCGAGCGCTCATCGAGCTGCGCGTACGTGAGGGTCTGCCCGTCGACCTCCACCGCCACGGCCGACGGAGTCCGCGCCACCTGCGCGGCGAACAGCGCGGGAATCGTCGCCACGGCCGGCAGGTCCACGTGGGTGTCGTTCCACGTGCGAAGGAGCTGCTCGCGCTCCTCATCGCGCATCAGCGGGAGCTGGCTGAGCCGCTGCTCCACGCCTCCTTGGGCCAGGGCCCCGAGCACCACGCCCAGGTGCTCCGCCATCCGGCGGATGGTCGCCTCGGTGAAGAGGTCGGTGCTGTACTCGAGCTGTCCTTCCAGCGCGCCATCGCGCTCCATCAACGAGAGCGTGAGGTCGTACCGCGCGGTCCGGGTCGTGCTCGGCAGCAGGTCCACCTGCACACCCGACAGCGACGGGGCGCGCATGGGCGTGTTCTGGAGCACGAACAGCGTCTGGAACAGCGGCGTGCGGGACAGGTCCCGCTCACCGCCGAGGGCCTCCACCACCCGCTCGAAGGGCACGTCCTGGTGCGCGAAGGCGGCCAGCGCCACGTCCTTCACCTGCTGGACCATGGCCGCGACGGTGGGGTCCTCGTGCCACTGGAAGCGCAGCGGGACGGTGTTGACGAAGAAGCCGATCAACCCCTCCAGCTCGGGCCGCTCGCGGTGGCCCACGGTCGTCCCGGTGGTGAAGTCCCGCTGTCCCGAGTACCGCGCCAGCAGCGCCTGCCAGCCCGTCATCAACACCATGAAGAGCGTCGCGCCCTGCGCGCGGCCCAGGGACTCCAGCCCCGTCACGAGGTCCGCGGGCAGCCGGAAGGCGTGCATCGCACCCTGGTAGCTGCGCGACGCGGGCCGCGAGTGGTCCGTCGGCAGCTCCAGCACGGGAGCCCCTTCGAGTCGCGAGCGCCACCACTCGACCTGCGCGCCCACTGTCTCGCCATCCAGCACCCGACGCTGCCACGCCGCGTAATCGGCGTACTGCACGGGCAGCTCCGGCAGCACGGGCGCCTTGTCCTCCAGGAGCGCGGTGTACAGCTCGGCGATCTCCCGAATCAGCACGTCCACGGACCAGCCGTCCGAGACGATGTGGTGCATGCACAGGAGCAGGACGTGCTCCCGCGCGCCCAGCTTCAGCAGGACGGTGCGCAGCAGCGGACCGTGCTCCAGGTCGAAGGGCCGGTGGGCCTCCTCGGAAATGCGGCGCTCGGAGGCGGCCTCTCTCGCGGAGGACTCCAGCGCGCTCAGGTCCTCGACGTCCAACGCCCAGTGCTCGGGCGCGGCGTGGATGCGCTGCACGGGGCTTCCGTCGCGAGACGTGAAGGTGGTGCGCAGCGACTCGTGCCGTTGGGCCACCTCACGGAAGGCCCGGCGGAGCACGTCCACCTGGAGCGGTCCGCGCAGCCTCAGCGCCGCGGGCATGTTGAACGCCACGAGGCCCGGCTGGAGCTGGTCCATGAACCACAGTCGCTGCTGGGCGAACGACAGCTCCAGCGCGCCCGAGTCACGGGACACGGGCACCAGGGGCGGCAGCGCGGACACAGGCGACGCGGCCGACAGGTGCTCCGCGAGCCGCGCCACGGTGGGCGACTCGAAGAACGCTCGCAAAGACAGCGAGGCCCCCAGCCGCGCACGCAGCCGCGTCACCACCTGGGTGGCGAGCAGCGAGTGACCGCCGAGCAGGAAGAAGTCGTCCTGTCGGCCCACGCGCTCCACACGCAGCACCTCGCGGAAGAGGTCCGCGAGCTGTCGCTCCAGGTCGGTCCGGGGCTCCTCGAAGTCCGCCGCGCCTGACGTGAAGTGCGGCGCTGGCAGGGCCTTGCGGTCCACCTTGCCGTGCGACGTCTGGGGCAGCGCGGCGAGCGTGACGAACGCGCTCGGCACCATGTACTCGGGCACGTGGCTCCGCAGGTGGATTCGCAGCGCGTCCACGTCCGCGGTGGCGGGAGCGACATAGGCCACCAGGCGCTTGTCGCCAGGCGAGTCCTCTCGCACCACCACCGCGACCTCGGAGACTCCCGCGTGGGCCCGCAGGAGGGACTCGACCTCGCCCAGCTCGATGCGGAAGCCGCGCACCTTCACCTGGAAGTCGATGCGCCCCAGGAACTCGAGCGTCCCGTCCTGACGCCAACGCACCCGATCTCCCGAGCGGTAGAGCCGCTCGCCGTGGGTGGTGGAGAAGGGATGCGGCACGAAGCGCTCGGCGGTGAGCGCGGGCTGATGCTGGTAGCCCCGAGCAAGTCCCGGGCCGCCGATGAACAGCTCCCCCGGGACTCCCACGGGCACCGGACGCAGGTGTGCATCCAGCACGTAGACCTGCGTGTTGGCCAGCGGGCGGCCGATGGAGATGGAGTCGCCGACCGCGTCGCCCGGGTTCAGCGTGTGCTGCGTGGCCGCGACGGTGGCCTCGGTGGGACCGTAGCCGTTGATGATGGAGCGCCCCTGCGCCAGTCGCGCCTGGACGCGAGGCGCGGGCAGCACGTCGCCACCGACGACGAGTCGACGCACCTGGGCCAGGGCTTCCGGCTGGTGCTGCTGCATGACGTCGAACAAGGCCGTGGCCAGGACGGCCGCGCTCACCTTGCGCTCGACGATGAGGCTCGCCAGCTCCGCCACCTCGGGCGTGTGCGCAGGGTAGACGACGAGCCGCGCGCCGAAGGTCAGCGTGGTCCACACCTCCAAGGCGTGCGGGTCGAACGTCGGCGCGCAGACCTGGAGGACGGTGTCCTCCGGCCCCGTCGCCAGGCGCAGGCCCTGGGCCAGTCGGAGCACCGCGCGATGCGAGACGGCCACGCCCTTGGGCAGGCCGGTGGAGCCGGAGGTGTACGTGACGTACGCGAGCTGGTCCGAGCTCTCGGGAAGCGATATCGGGTCCGTCGACTGGCGCGCGATGACGCTCCAGTCCGAGTCCAGCCGGACACGTGAGCTGGCCGGGAGCACCGCTGCGAAGGCGTCCACGGTGAGCACCGTGGAGAGCCCCGCGTCCGCGATGACGTGGGACAGTCGCTGCTCGGGCCACGTCGGATCCATGGGCACGTAGCTGCCCCCGGCCTTCAGCACGCCGAGCATGCCCACGATGAGCTCCAGCCCTCGCGTCAGGCACAGGCCCACGCGAGGCTCCGTGCCCAACCCCAGGGACAAGAGGTGCCGGGCGAGCTGGTTCGCGCGAGCGTCGAGTTCTCCATAGCTGAGCGTCCGGTCCCCAGCCTCCACCGCGATGGCGCCAGGATTGGCCCGGGCCCGTGCGGTGACGAGCGCGTGCAGCGTGGTCGCGGGCGCGGCCTCGGCCACGCGGGTGTCGTTCCAATCGACGAGCACCTGGCGACGCTCGGCCTCTGACATCAGCGGCAGCGCCGAGAGCCGGCTCCGCGAGTCCTCGACGATTCCCTGGAGCAGTCGCTGGAAATGCTCCACCAGTCGCGCGGCCGTGGCCGGGGTGAAGAGGTCCAGGCTGTATTCGAGCTGTCCCTCCAGTGTGCCCTGGCGCTCCATCAGCGAGACGGTGACGTCGAACTTGGACGTGTCCGTCGCGGTGGGCAGCAGCTCCACGCCCAGGCCCGGGAGGGACGGAGGCTGGAGCGGCGCGTTCTGAAGCACGAACACCGTCTGGAACACGGGCGTGCGGGACAGGTCCCTCGCTCCGCCCAGCGCCTCGACGAGGCTGTCGAAGGGCACGTCCTGGTGCGCGAAGGCCGCGAGCGACTCCTCGCGGACCCGGCCCAGCAGCTCCAGGAAGGTCGGGTCACCCTCCAGACGCGCGCGCAGGGCCAGCGTGTTCACGAAGAAGCCGATGAGGCCCTCGAGCTCCGGACGCGAGCGGTGCGCCACCGGCGTGCCCACGCTGAAGTCCGTCTGGCCCGAGTAGCGCGACAGCAACGTCTGCCAGCCCGCGAGCAGCACCATGAACAGCGTGGAGCCCTCGGACTGCGCCAGCTTCTCCAGCTTGGAGACCAGGGCCTGCGGCAACGAGAAGAACCGCGTCGCGCCGCGCGAGGTCCGCACCGCGGGGCGCGAGTGGTCCGTGGGCAGCTCCAACACGGGAGTGCCCTGGACATGGGTGCGCCACCACTCGAGCTGGGTGCTCGCGGCGTCGCCCGCCAGGACTCGCCGCTGCCAGGCTGCGTAGTCGGCGTACTGGACCGGAAGCGCCGGGAGCGACGACTCACGCCCCTGCGAGAAGGCCGCGTAGAGCAGCGCCACCTCGCGCACCAGCACGCCCATGGACCAGCCGTCCGAGACGATGTGGTGCATGCACAGCGACAGCAGATGCTCCTCGGCCCCGAGCCGCAGCAGGGCCGTGCGCAGCAGCGGGCCGTGCTCCAGGTCGAACGGGTGATGCGCCTCCTGGGCGAGACGCTGCTTCACCGCGGCCTCTCGCGCGGAGGACTCCAGCGCGCTCAGGTCCTCGACGGCCAGCGTCCAGGCGTCCGGCGCGGGGTGGACCCGCTGCACCGGCTGGGCGTCCTGCGTGGCGAAGGTGGTGCGCAGCGGCTCGTGTCGACGGACCACCTCCGCGAAGGTGCGGCGGAGGACCTCGACATCCAGACGCCCCGACAGCCGCAGGGCCACGGGGATGTTGTACGCGGCCTGTCCCGGCTGGAGCTGCTCCAGGAACCACAGGCGCTGCTGGGCGAACGACACCGCGAGGGCTGCGTCCGTGCGTGCGATGCGCTCCAGCGGCTCCGGCCGTGCCTCCGCAGGCGCACCCTGCAGGGGCGCGAGACGCTCGGCGAGGCGCTCGACGGTGGGGGCCTCGAAGAGGACACGCAGGGACAGGGAGACACCGAGCTGCGCGCGCAGTCGGGTCACCACCTGGGTGGCGAGCAGCGAGTGCCCGCCGAGCGCGAAGAAGTCATCGCGCGCGCCCACGCGGGAGTGGCCGAGCACCTCCGAGAAGATGCGGGCGACGGTCTCCTCCATCGGAGTCCGCGGCGCCAGGTACTCGTCCTCGATGACCGAGCGGTCCGCTTCTGGCGCGGGCAGCGCGCCACGGTTGACCTTCCCGCTGGGCGTCAGCGGCAGGGACGGCAGCACGACGAACGCCGACGGCACCATGTGCGGCGGCAGGCGCTCCGTGAGGGCCTGACGGATGCGCGCGAGCTCACGCGCGCTCCGGGCGCCGCGCATCGGGTCGTTCGCCAGCGCGGACACGGGACGCGGGTCTTCCTCGGACGTGAGGTCGAACAGCGCGGGCTCGCCGGCACGAGTGAAGACCACGTCCAGCGCGCCGTTCGAGTGCGCGCCCGCCCAGCTCACCTTGACGTCGTAGCCGAGCACTCCGCCCAGCGCGTAGAGGTCCTCCGGCTCCACGCCGCGCGAACCGGGCCAGTCGCGGAGCACCTCACGCAGCGCGGCCACATGGGGCGGACGACCCGAGCCGGACAGCAGCTCGACCAGCCGGGTGTCATCGAGGATGCGCGCGTTCGGCAGGCCGCGCACCGCGAGCATCGTCGGCTGTGCCTCCAGCTTCTGCCGCAGCGACTCCAGCGACAGCTGGCTTCCGTCCGTCCACTCTGGACGCGGGAGCGTGGCGGCCTCGCCGGCGTGGAGGATGACCTCGTAGCGGAAGCGGCTCAGCTCGTTGTCGTAACGCCCATGCTTGGGCAGGACCTCCACGCGGGAGATGCCAGGCAGTCGCGTGGTCAACGATGTGAAGAACGTGGGCGAGAGGACCAGCTCCTCCTCGGCCATCACGTCGCGCTGCACGCGGTACTGGAGCTGCGCGGTGGACAGGTTCGGAGGCGCGCGGTGCAGACGCACCGAGGCGCGGAAGGCCTCCAGCACCTCCAGGTTGCGCACGTCGCCCAGGAAGATGCGGCCCCCGGGCTTCAGCACCGCCACGGCGCCCTTGAGCACCTGGAGCAGGTAGTCGCCGCTCGGGAAGTACTGGATGACGGAGTTCAGGATGACGGTGTCGAACGAGCGCGGCTCGATGCCCGACAGGTCGTCCGCCGTGCGGTGCAGCAGATGGACGGAGCGCAGCGACTCGCCGAGCCGCTCCTTCTGACGCTCGATGCGGTCCAATGCGGGGCGCGCGAAGTCCACGCCCCAGTACGCCTCGCAGCGGGGGGCCAGCCGGTACAGGAGCAGCCCCGTGCCGCAGCCCAGCTCGAGCACGCGTCGGGGACGCAGGGACAGGATCTGCCGGACGGTGGTGTCCACCCACTCGCGCATCTGCGACGCGGGGAGCGGGCCTCCGGTGTAGCTGTCGTTCCAGCCGGAGATGTCGAAGGTGGCGTCCTCGCTGCGCTCGCCCTGCGTGTACGTCTCGTCGTAGACGGCCTTCCACTGCGCCGTCTGCTCCACGCTCGCCGAGGTGTCCAGGTCGCCCAGGACGACGTACGCGGCCAGCCGCTTGTCCCCGGGCGAGTCCTCGCGGGCCATCACCACCGCCTCGCGGACCGAGGGGTGCGTGCTCAGCGCGGACTCGATCTCCCCCAGCTCGATGCGGAAGCCGCGGATCTTCACCTGGTTGTCGATGCGGCCCAGGTACTCGAGGTCGCCGTTGGCCAGGCGCCGCGCCAGGTCGCCCGCGCGGTACAGCTTGCGCCCACGCACGGCGCCGAAGCGGTCCTCCACGAAGCGGGCCGCGGTGAGCTCGGGGCGCCGCAGGTAGCCGCGCGCCACGCCCGCGCCACCCACGTGAATCTCACCCGGGACTCCCACCGGCACCGGCTGTCCGGAGGAATCCAGCAGGTAGATTTGAAGGTCCGGAATCGGGCAGCCGATGACGCTGGACCACGGGCGGTCCACGTCCGCCATCCGCACGGGACGGTAGGTGACGTGCACGGTGGTCTCGGTGATGCCGTACATGTTGACGAGCGTCGGCTGCTCGTCGCCGTGCCGCTCGAACCAGGGGCGCAGCGCGGCCATGTCCAGCGCTTCACCGCCGAAGATGACGTAGCGCAGGGACAGCGTCGCGACCGGCCCTCGCGCCGCGGCCTGCTGCTCGGCGTGGATGAGCTGACGGAACGCGGTGGGCGTCTGGTTGAGGACGGTGACGTGCTCGTCGGCGAGCAGTCGGTGGAACGCCTCCGGAGACCGGCTCACCCAGTAGGGCACCACCACCAGTCGGCCGCCGTACAGGAGCGCGCCCCAGAGCTCCCACACGGAGAAGTCGAACGCGTACGAGTGGAACAGCGTCCACACGTCCTCGAGCCCGAAGTGGAACCAGGCGTCCGTGGCGGTGAAGAGGCGCACGACGTTGTCGTGGCGCACCATCACGCCCTTGGGACGACCCGTGGAGCCGGAGGTGTAGATGACGTAGGCCAGGTCGCTCGGCGCATTGCAGCGCGGAGGACGCGGGGCGGAACCCGAGACCTCCGCGTCCGTGTCCATGCGAATCACGGCCGCGCTGCCCTGCGCGGGGATGCGGTCCTCCAGTGAGGACTGCGTGATGAGGACCGGGGCCTGCGCGTCCTCCAGCATGAACGCGAGGTTCTCGCGGGGGTAGGACGGGTCCAGCGGGAGGTAGGCACCGCCAGCCTTGAGGATGCCGAGCAGGGCCACCACCAGGTCCAGCCCGCGCTCCAGGCACACGCCCACCAGGACATCCGGGCCCACGCCGTGGCGCAGCAGCACCTGGGCCAGACGGTTCGCGCGTCCGTCCAGCTCACGGTACGTCAGGCGCGTGGACTCGAAGGTGACGGCGATGGCGTCGGGTGAGCGGTCCACCTGCGCCTCGAAGCGCTCCACCAACGTGCCGTCGCTCGGTGCGTCGGCGCGGGGGTTCCACGCGTGGAGGACGTGCTGACGCTCGGCCTCCGTCATCAGGGGCAGCTCGGCGATGCGCTGTTCGGGGGCTTCCGCCATCGCGCCGACCACGACCTCGAGGTGGCCCAGCAGGCGGTCGATGGTCTCCGCGTCGAAGAGGTCCGCCGCGTACTTGCAGCCGATGAGCAGGCCCTCCGGGCGGTGGACGGCCTCGAAGGTGAGGTCCAGCTCGGTGGTGCGGTTGTCCAGCAGCGACACGTCCAGCGTGAGCCCCTGGCCCACGGACAGGTCACGGGGGATGTCGTAGTCGTCGAGGACGAAGGCGACGTTGTACAGCTCGCGCCGCTGCGAGCCGGGCTGCACGGCCGCGAGCACGTGGTCGAACGGGCAATGCGAATGCGCGAGCGCGCCCAGGGTGCTCTGCTTCACGGCGGAGAGCAGGCCCTTCACGGTGGCCTCGGTCGGCAGGCGGACGCGCAGGGGGATGAAGTTGGTGCAGTCACCCATCAGCGCGCGGATGCCGGGGACCTCGCGGCCGGAGACCGCGGAGCCGAGCACGAAGTCCGACTGTCCGCTCCAACGGTGGAGCACGGTGGACAGCGCGGTGACCACGCTCATGAACGGGGTGACGCCTTCACGGCGGCCCAGTGCGTGGAGCTTCGTCATCAGCGCGGCGGGCAGCAGCCGTGAGCGGCGGGCACCATGGAAGGACAGGCGCTGGGGGCGGGGACGGTCCGTGGGGAGCGCGAGCAGTGACGGCGCCTCCGCGAGCGCCTGCTTCCACCACGTCAGCTCCTTGCGCAGGGCCTTGGGGGTGAGGTGCTCGTGCTGCCACACCGCGAAGTCCGCGTACTGGAGCGTGGGCGTGGGCAGCGGGGACGGCTGCCCCTGGGTGAACGCGACGAGCAGGGTCGCGAGCTCCCGAGCCATCAGGCCGATGGACCAGCCATCCGCGACCAGGTGGTGCACGGAGACCACGAGGGCGTGGTCCTCCGCCGCGAAGCGGACCAGGGTGAAGCGGAGCAACGGACCCGTCGCGGGGTCCATGGGGCGCTGACCATCTCGCACGGCCACCGCGTCGAGCACGGAGGCGCGGTCCGCGACATCGTCCGCGTCCGCGTGGACCTGATCGAGGACGACAGGTGAGGGGGCGTGGACGTGCTGGGTGAGGGCGCCGTCCTTCGCGGTGAGCGTGGTCCGCAGGACGTCATGGCGGCGGACCAGCTCGTTCAGCGCGCGCTCCAGGGCCTGCGTGTCGAGCGGCCCACGCAGCGAGAAGGCGAGGGGGATGTGGTAGGCGGTCGACGCCGGCTCGAGTTGCTGGATGAACCACAGGCGCTGCTGCGCGAAGGACGCGGGATGGTCTCCCGTGCTGGGTCCACCCCGGGCCACCGGCCCCGGACGCGAGTCCGTGCCGCCCTGGCCGGCCTTGAGGACCTCCGAGATGAGGCCCTGGAGGCTCACGTCCTGGAGCAGCGTGGCCGCGGAGACCCGTACACCCAGGCGCTTCTCGATGCGGGACTGCAGGTCCGCCGCACCGAGCGAGTCCATGCCCAGTCGAGTCAGTGGCGCATCCGCGTCGAGCGCAGGGGCCCCACCACCGAGCACCGCGGAGATCTCCTCGCGCAGCGCACGCTCCAGCTCCGCTGCCGACACGGCGGCCGCACCTGCCTGCGTCAACGAAGCGCCCCCATCCGTACGGCTGACGGAGCCCGACGCATCGGGGGAGTCCCCGCCGTGCGAAGTCACGGTCGAGGCGCTCGCATCCGCTCTCCCCGTGGAGCCCGAAGCTGCGATGGCGGCGGACGCGGCGGCCCCGGCCGAGGTCACACCGGACGCGGAGGACATCGAAGAGGTCGCATCGCGTCCCGTCGTCGACGGCCCCCCCAGGTCCGAGCGCCACAGCACCGACAGCTCGCCCGAGGCGAGGCCCGCGCGGCACGCGTATCGCTGGATCTTCCCACTCGACGTCTTCGGAACAGCGCCCGGCGGCAGCAGCGCCACGGTCCTCGGCTGGACCTCCAGCTCCCGCGCAATCGCCTGGCGAACGGCATCCGCCACGGCCGCCAGCGCCTCGGCGTCCTTCGACTCGGCCAGCTCGCGCGCCACCTCGGCGACCACCGCGAGCGCCTCGCCCTCCGGCGTCTCCACACCGAACGCCGCCACGCCACCGGGCCGCACGCGTCGATGCGCGCGCTCGATGACGGCCTCCACGTCCTGCGGGTACAGGTTGCGTCCCCGCAGGATGATGAGGTCCTTGCGGCGCCCCGTGACGACGAGCTGCTCGTCCTCGAGCAGCAACCCCAGGTCCCCCGTCCGCAGGAACGCGGGCCCATCCTCGGCGCCCACGGGCCGCGCCTGGAACGTCTCCCGGGACTGCTCCGGCTTGCGCCAGTACCCCTGCGCGACGCTCCCACCGGACACCCAGATCTCACCCACCTCGCCCCGAGCACGCGGCACCCGCGTCTCCGGGTCGACGATGAGCAGGCGCTGCTCGGCCAGCGTCGCGCCGCAGCTCACGTGCGCACGCACCCCCGCCGCATCCGGGGCCACCCGCACCGCGCTCCCACGCGACAGCGCCGCATCCTCCAGATGATGCACGCGCGGCACGCGGCCCTTCTCCTCACCGGTGACGATGAGCGTGCCTTCCGCCAGGCCGTAGCAGGGATAGAACGCCTCGCGACGGAACCCCGCGGGAGCGAACACCTCCGCGAAGCGCTCCAACGTGGCGGCGCGAATCGGCTCCGCGCCGCAGAACGCCACCTCCCACGCGCTCAGGTCGAGCGCCTTCACCTCATCCGGCGTCGCCCGCCGCGCGCACAGCTCGAACGCGAAGTTAGGTCCACCGCTCACCGTGCCGCGGAACCGCGACACCGCCTCCAGCCACCGCATGGGGCGCTGGAGGAACGACATCGGTGACATCAGCGTCACCGTGAAGCCGCCGTACAGCGGCTGGAGGATGCCGCCGATCAACCCCATGTCGTGGTACGGCGGCAGCCAGATGACGCCCACGCTGTCGCGGCGCACCTGGAACGCTCCGGAGATGAGCCCCAGGTTGTGCAGCAGGTTCGCGTGGGACAGCATCACGCCCTTGGGCGTCCCCGTGGAGCCGGACGTGTACTGGAGGAACGCCAGCGCGTCGGGGCCCACGTCGGGCTCCTTCCACGTGTCCTCCGGGCCCTCGGGCAGGTCGTCGGTGGACAACCACTGGAGCGCCCGGAAGTCCGGCGCCTGCTCGAACACGAAGTCCGCGAGTCCCAGGATGCCCGAGGTCGTGAGCACCACCGTGGCCTGCGCGTCGTCGATGATGGCGCGCAGGCGGGGAAGGGTGCGCTCCAGGCGCGTCGGGTCCGGTGGATAGGCGGGCACCGCGATCGCACCCGCGTACAGACACCCGAAGAAACCCGCGAGGTAGTCGAGCCCCGGTGGATAGAGCAGCAGCACGCGCTGCCCCACCGCGCCACGGGACTGCAACACCGCGGCAATCCGCCGCGCCTGGCGATCCAGCTCGTACGCCGTCAGCGCGGCTTCGTCGCCGTCCGACTCTCCCAGGAACGTGTAGAGCGGCTGTCGTGACGACTCTCCGACTGCGCGCACACGGAGGGCGTCATTCAGGATTCGATAAGGGGCGTGCATGGGGTGTGGTGCTCGTGCTCGTCGGGGCTGTTTTCGGCCGGCGGCTTAATAACAGGCGAGCCCGACAATCGCGGCCCACAACGACTACCCACATGCAGCTTCATTAGCGGTGTGAAAGTGGAGCACGGGCTGATCCACTCTCAGCATGAAATCGCGCTTCAGGCGCGACCGAACAAGCCCTTCAGCCACTGCATGAAGCCACGCTGTCGCGGAGGGCTGACGAGCGCAGGTACCGCTGGAGCGGCGGTTTGCTGCGCGGCTGTCGGACGCGCAGCGGGCGTGCGATTCACCGGAGGCGTGGACGCCGCGGGCTTCATCGGCACCGGATTGACGACGCGCGCACCCGACGTGCTCGTGGTCCGCGCGGAGGGTGCGGTGGGTTGAGGCGGCACATTCGCCGCCGCGGTCTCCGTGTCGAGCTGTGCGAGCCGGGCCTTCACCGCCTCCGGTGTGTCCTTCGTGGAGAACGTGCTCGTGACTTCGCGTCCGCTCGAGGACTCACGCGCCGTCACCTTCAGGAGCGATTCGTTGTTCACCTCGAAGGTCACCGTCACCTGCACCGCGCCGCGAGGCAGCTTGGGCAGGCCGGCGAGCTTGAGCGTCCCCAGGTACTCATTGTCGGACGCTCGTTCAGAGTCGCCCTGGAACACGGTGAGCTCCAGCTCCGTCTGGCCGTCACGGTGCGTGGACAGCGTGTAGCTCTTGGTGGAGGGCAGGGACGTGTTGCGCTCCAGCACGGGCTTGAAGCGCCCGCCGGGCAGGCCCACGCCGATGGCCATGGGCAGCACGTCGATGAGCACCACGCCCTCGAGCTGTCCCAGGCTGTGCGCCAGCAGCGCCGCGCCCAGCGCCACGGCCTCGTCCGGGTGCACGCCCTTGCTGGGAGGCTTGCCGAAGAAGCGGGTGATCTTCTCGTGCACCAGCGGGAAGCGGCTCTGGCCTCCCACGAGGATGACCTCGTCGATGTCCTTGGGCCCCAGGTTCTTCGCCTTGAGCACCTCGTCACAGACCTTCACCGTCCGGTCGACGAGCCCCTCCGTCAGCTCCACCAGCTTCTGCCGGGTGAGCGTGACGTCCAAGTCGTACGGCTTGTCGTCGATCATCGTGACGAAGGCCACATGCACCCGCATCTCCGAACGCTCGGACAGCGCACACTTGGCCCGCTCCGCCGCGTCGTTGATGCGCTGGAGCGCCACGCGGTCTCCCTGGAACGTGCGGCCCGTCTTCTTCTGGAACTCCTCCAACAGGTACGTGACGATGGCGTTGTCGAAGTCGATGCCGCCCAGGAACGTGTCGCCGCCGGTGGAGATGACCTCGTAGACGTTGTCGGCCAGCTCCAGCACGGACGCGTCGAAGGTGCCGCCGCCCAGGTCGTAGACGAGCACGCGCTGGTTGAGCTTGCGCCCGTAGCCGTACGCGAGCGCCGCCGCGGTGGGCTCATTCAGGATGCGCTCGACGTAGAGCCCCGCGAGCTTGCCGGCCTCCCGCACCGCGTGGCGCTGGTTGTCGTTGTAGTACGCGGGCACCGTGACGACGGCGCGCGAGACGGGCTGACCCAGCTGGTTCTGCGCCACCTCGCGCACCTCGCGCAGGATGAGCGCGGAGATCTGCTGCAGCGAGTAGACCTTGTCGGACAGCTTCACGCCCGCGTCGCCGTTGGCGCCGGCGGTGATCTCGTAGTGGAACTTGTCCTTGATGTTCTCGACGATGGGCGAGTCGTACGCGCGGCCCACCAGTCGCTTGGCGCCGTAGACCGTCTGTCGAGGGTTGGTGAGCATCTGCCCCTTCGCGGGGTGGCCCACCACCAGCTTGCCGCGCGTGTTGACGGCGATGATGGAGGGCACCGTGTTGTGCCCTTCACGACTGTTGAGCACGCCCGGCTTGCCGTTGCGCACATACGCGGCGCAGGAGTTCGTCGTCCCCAGGTCGATGCCGATGACCACGCCCGCGCGCTTGGGCTCCTGCGTGCTCAGGTCCAGCGCCTCGTCCGACATCATCGTCACGGGCGCGGAGGTCACTGGAGCGCTCGCGGCCGGCTGATGGGCCACCACCTGCGGGTTGGCCTGCTCGGGGGGAGGTGGGACGGTGTAGTCCGGCGCCCCGACACCCGAGGGGACGGGGGGCGCGTCCGACTGGGCGTGGGGCAGGGCGGCGACCGCGGAGTCGAGGAAGCGGCGCGTTTGCGGGTCCAACGACAGGAAGCGCAGGCCCATGCCGGCCACGCCCTGGCCTCCCTGTCCGGTGATGAAGTGGACCACGGCCTGGGCGTGGATCAACCGCTCGCCGCTGGAAAGCCGCAGGTCCAGGGTGACGGCGGTGCCGGGTGGCTTCACCGCGCGGGCGCGCAGATAGATGCCACCGCGCGTGACGTTGCCGCCGTACTTCGCCAGGAACTCCTCTGGCGTCGCGAAGGGCAGCTTCACGACCAACCCGACCGCCGCCTGATTCGATTCCGTCAAAGCCCGGTTCCTGAGACGTGAGTGAATAGTCCGGTCGGATTATCGCTTGAAGTGCGAGTGAACGGGCGTCAAAAAGTCCGCCCTTCCAGGTTGCGTGGCGGCAACGTACCTCGTATGGAACCGCACCCGCAGGGCGCTGGTGCCTCGCGGGCCCCATGCCCCGGGAGCGCCGCCCATGTTGAACCCCGAGATCCGGCTCGCACTCACCTTCGATGATGTCCTCCTGGTGCCCGCCGAAAGTTCGGTTGTCCCCAAGGACACGGACCTGACGACCCGCCTCACCCGCAACCTCCGGCTGAACATCCCGCTGTTGTCGGCCGCGATGGACACCGTGACGGAGGCCCGGACCGCCATCGCGATGGCGCAGGAGGGCGGAATCGGCGTCATCCACAAGAACATGACGCCCGAGCAGCAGGCGCTCGAGGTGCTCAAGGTCAAGAAGTTCGAGAGCGGCATGGTGGTGGACCCCGTCACCATCGACCCCGAGGCTCCGCTGGGCCGCGCCATCGAGCTGATGCGCCAGCACGGCGTGTCCGGCATCCCGGTGGTGAAGGGCAAGCGCCTGGTGGGCATCGTCACCAGCCGCGACGTGCGCTTCGAGACCAACCTCACCCAGAAGGTCGAGGCCATGATGACGCGCAAGCTCGTCACCGGCCACGAGGGCATCAACCAGGGTGACGCGCAGAAGCTGCTGCACGAGCACCGCATCGAGAAGCTGCTCGTTGTCAACGACGACTTCGAGCTGCGCGGGCTCATCACCATCAAGGACATCGAGAAGCGCCGCACGCACCCCAACGCGGCGAAGGACGCCAAGGGCCGGCTGCTGTGCGCCGCCGCCGTGGGCGTGTCCCCGGACCGCGAGGCGCGCATCGACGCGCTGGTGAAGGCGGGCGTGGACGTCATCGTGGTGGACACCGCGCACGGGCACTCGAAGGGCGTGGTGGACGGGGTGCGCGACACGCGCAAGAACTTCAAGGGCTTCGAGCTCATCGCCGGCAACGTCGCCACGGCCGAGGCCACGCGCGCGCTCATCCAGGCGGGCGTGGACGCGGTGAAGGTGGGCATCGGCCCCGGCTCCATCTGCACCACGCGCGTGGTGGCCGGCGTGGGCGTGCCGCAGGTGACGGCGGTGGATGACTGCTGCCGCGAGGCGGACAAGCACGACATCCCCATCATCTCGGATGGCGGCATCAAGTACTCGGGCGACATCGTGAAGGCGCTGGCGGCCGGCGCGAGCACGGTGATGATCGGCTCGCTCTTCGCGGGCACCGAGGAGGCCCCGGGCGACGTCATCCTGTACCAGGGCCGCAGCTACAAGAGCTACCGCGGCATGGGCAGCCTGGGCGCGATGAAGCAGGGCGCCAAGGACCGCTACTTCCAGTCGGACGTGGACGCGGTGAAGCTGGTCCCCGAGGGCATCGAGGGCCGCGTGCCGTACAAGGGCACGCTCGCCATGAACGTGCACCAGATGCTGGGCGGCATCCGCAGCGGCATGGGCTACGTGGGCTGCGGCACCATCGAGGAGCTGCGCAAGAACGCCACCTTCGTGCGGATCACCTCGGCCGGGCTCAAGGAGAGCCACGTGCACGACGTCATCATCACCGAGGAAGCGCCCAACTACCGCGTGGAGTAGTCCTCCGTAGCGGAAACGAAAAGAGGGCCCGCGCCAGCAGGCACGGACCCTCGAGGGGAGCCAGCCCGTCAGGGGCTGGCTTGGGACGGCTTCGCTACTTGCGGCCCTTGCGGCCACCGCCGCTGGGCTCCTCGGCGGGCGACGCGGCGGAGATCTTCTTCTCCGCGTTGGCCACCCGGCCCAGGAGCGAGTCCTTGTCATCCGGCTCCAGCGCCTCGATGGCCTGGCGCAGGGTGCCGAAGTCCAGGCGGGCGATGGTGACGGCGTTGCCGCCCTTGATCTCCTGCACGGTGGGCACCTCGACCAGCTCCCGCACGTAGGTCTCGAACTCGACGCGGATGTCGGCCGTCTGCTGGATGCAGTTGTCCTTGGCGTTGACGAACTGCTGGCTGCCCTCGCGGTAGCTCAGGTCCGGGTTGCGGTTCATCGCCTCCTCGAAGGTGGCGGTGCGCTTGCGCAGCGAGGCGTACAGGTCGATGTAGTCCACCAGCCGGTCCGTCTCGGGCCGGTTGACGTTGCGGGCCTTGACCAGCGCGTCGTTGGTGTCGTCACAGGTGAGCTTCTGGAGCTCGGCGACCCCTGGCGTGTCCTTCACCGCCATGTTCTGGGTCTCGCGGTCGAGCCGCTCGTCAGAGGAGATTTCCTTCACGCATCCAGTGGCGGAGAGGAACAAGAGGGTCGCAGCAGTGGAAGCGGACAGGCGGCGGAGCATCCGGACCTCGAACACTTGAGGGGACTTGGGCGTTGCTTTCCGGAAGTTTGTAGCGATAAGGGCCCCCAGCCGTCAACGACGCCCCCTTGGAGAAACTCCGGTGGACCTGCACGCCGAGAAGATCCTGATCCTCGATTTCGGGAGTCAGTACACCCAGCTCATCGCCCGACGGGTCCGCGAGCTGGGCGTTTATTGTGAAATCCACCGCCCGGACCTGCCGGCCGAGGACATCCGCCGCTTCGCCCCCCGGGGCATCATCCTCTCGGGAGGCCCGGCGTCCGTGGAGGCGCCCGGTTCCCCCCGGTGTGACCCGTTCGTCTTCGAGGCGGGCGTGCCCGTGCTCGGCATCTGCTACGGCCTGCAGCTCACGGCCAAGCTCCTGGGCGGCCGCATCGACCGGGGCGCCCACCGCGAGTTCGGCAACGCGGAGGTGGAGGTGCTGGCCCCCCGCGGCCCCTTCTCGGAGTTCCGTCCGGGAGACCGCGTCCAGGTGTGGATGAGCCACGGCGACCGGGTGGAGGAGCTGCCCCCGGGCTTCGAGGCCATCGGCCGCAGCGGCAATTCGCCCTTCGCGGCGGCGGCCCACCAGAGCAAGCCCTTCTACGGCCTCCAGTTCCACCCCGAGGTGGTGCACACCCCTCAGGGCAAGGCCATGCTGCGCGCCTTCCTCTTCAACGACTGCAAGGTCTCCGGCTCGTGGACGATGAAGGGCTTCATCGACGAGGCCGTGGCCACCATCCGCAAGCAGGTGGGTGACAACGGCCGGGTCATCTGCGCCCTGTCGGGTGGCGTGGACAGCTCCGTGGCGGCGCTGCTCCTCCACCGCGCCATCGGCCCCCGGCTGCAGTGCATCTTCGTGGACAACGGGGTGCTGCGCCAGGGCGAGCGGGCCCAGGTGGAGGCGCTCTTCGTGGACCGCTTCCACGTCCCGCTGAAGACGGTGGACGCGCGGGCCCGGTTCCTGGACGCGCTGGCCGGCGTGACGGACCCGGAGAAGAAGCGGAAGATCATCGGCCGCGAGTTCATCGCCGTGTTCGAGGAGGCCTCGCGCGACATCCAGGACGCGGAGTTCCTGGCCCAGGGCACGCTGTACCCGGACGTCATCGAGTCCGTCTCGTACAAGGGCCCGTCCGTCACCATCAAGAGCCACCACAACGTGGGCGGCCTGCCGGAGACGATGAAGCTCAAGCTGGTGGAGCCCCTGCGCGAGCTGTTCAAGGACGAGGTCCGCGCGCTGGGCCGCGAGCTGGGGCTGCCCGAGGAGATGGTGTCCCGTCAGCCGTTCCCCGGCCCGGGCCTGGCCATCCGCGTGCTCGGCGAAGTCACGGAGGCCCGTCTGGAGCTGGTGCGCCGCGCGGACGCCATCGTGCAGGAGGAGATTCGCGCCGCGGGGCTCTACAAGGAAGTGTGGCAGGCCTTCGCCGTACTGCTGCCGGTGCAGAGCGTGGGTGTCATGGGCGACGAGCGCACCTACGAGTCCACCTGCGTGCTGCGCGCCGTCACCAGCGTGGACGGCATGACGGCGGACTGGGCGCGGCTGCCGTACCCCGTCATCGAGCGCATCTCCACGCGCATCACCAACGAGGTGCGCGGCATCAACCGCGTCGCCTACGACGTGTCCTCCAAGCCCCCCGCCACCATCGAGTGGGAGTGAGCAGGGCAGGGCGGGGCGCGCGACTCGCGGGCCCCGCGGCGACCGCCTGCTGAGCAAACGAAAGAGGCTGCCTGGCGTGGATGCCCAGGCAGCCTCTTCGTGCTTCAGGGACCGGGCCTGGGAGAGACCCGGTCCGCTGGAGGGTGCATCACCCCGCCGGCTTGGTGGGGACGGTGGGCACCTGGGTGCTGCCCGGGCGCAGCTCCTCGAGGACGCGGGTGGCGCCGTAGATCTTCTTCAGCGACTCGATGATGGCGTCGCTGTGCACGGCCACCGTGCGGTTGACGGTCTCGTCGAAGCCGTACTCACCGCCCAGCGACTGGATGTTGCCGTCGAACACCAGGCCGATGATCTCCGCGTCCTTGTTGATGACGGGGGAGCCGGAGTTGCCGCCGATGATGTCGTTGGTGGTGACGAAGTTCATCGCCGTGGCGCCATCGAGGCTCTTCTGGTTCTTCAGCCAGGACGGCGGCAGCGCGAAGGGCTCCTCGCCCGTGGCGTGCTCGAAGGTGCCCGCCATCTGCGTGATCGGCTCCACCTTCTTGCCGTCCTCCTGGTAGCCCTTCACCGAGCCGTACGACAGGCGCAGCGTGAAGGTCGCGTCCGGGTACTGGTTGGTGCCGTAGACCTCGAACTTCGCCTTGGCCACCAGCTCCGCGTTCTTCTTGATGACCGCGTCGACGTTCTCCTCGTAGTTCTTGCGGACCGCGCGGCCATCCGCGTCGAGCGCCAGCGCCAGCTGGATCATCGGGTCCTTGGAGGCCGCGATGGCCGCCTTGCCGCCGTCGAACAGGCTCTTGCGGGCGGACACGTCACACACCTTGGAGCCCTTGACGTCCTTGAGGACGCACAGCTTGGAGCCCTTCACCAGGCGCGCCGCCAGCTTGTCGGGGGACTCGTTGCCCAGGACCTTCTTGACGAACGGGTGGTTGGAGCCCAGCTCCTCGCGCATCTTCGTCAGACCGAAGCTCAGGCGGAGGATCTCCAGCTCCGGGTAGATGGGAGCGGGGCTCAGGAGCTGCGCCTGGAGCGCGGGCAGGTTCGCCTGGTTGAACTCACGCAGGCGCTGGCCGTTCTCCTTGGGGAGCTCCTCGGAGGCGCGCACCAGCGTCTTGGCGATGCTGTACAGGCTGGAGGAGAGGCCCGCGCCCTGCTCGACGAAGGACAGGTCCTTGCGGATGTTGACCATCTGCGCCTGGGCCTTGGCGATCTCATCCCACGCGGCGCCGTACTTCTTCTTCATCTCCGGGTTGGCTTCGACCTTCTTGCGCAGGTCCTGCTCGGCGGCGACCTTCTGGCCGAAGAACTTCTTGTCCTGCAGCGCCTCCAGGCGGCCCTTGGTCGCCTTCAGGCCGTTCTCCACGCCGAACAGCAGGTTGTTGGAGATGCGCTTCTGCTCGGGGCCGCGCTTCTGGAACTCGGACACCATGCCGCGCAGCTCGGACATCATGAACAGCATCTTCGGCATGGCCACGTCGCGCTGGTACTCCAGCTCCGCGATGGTCAGCCCGCGCGAGGTGCGGCCGGGGTGGCCGGACACGAAGGTGATGTCACCCTCCTTGGCGCTCTTCTCGGACCACTTGAAGTAGTTCTCCGTCTTGGCCGGCTTGCCGTCCTGGTAGACGCGCAGGAACGTCACGTCCAGGTCCCAGCGGGGGAACTCGAAGTTGTCCGGGTCGCCGCCGAAGAAGGCGATGGCGTGCTCGGGCGCCATGACCAGGCGCACGTCCTGGAAGCGGCGGTACTTGTACAGGTTGTACTTGCCGCCCTGGTACAGGGTGACGGCGTCACAGCGCACCTTGGCGTCGCCCGCGGAGCACGCCTGCTCCAGCTCGGACATCTTCGCCTTCAGGGTGTCGGCGTACTGCTTGCCGGACAGGCCCTGGGTCGCCTTGTTCAGCGTCTCGGTGATGTCGGTGATCTGCTCGAGCTGGTTGATCTCCATCGCCGGACACTGCGTCTCCTCGGCTTCGGTCTTCGCGTAGAAGCCGTTGGCGATGTAGTCCTTCTTCGCGCCGGAGAGCTGCTCGATACAGCCGCGGGCACAGTGGTGATTGGTCATCACCAGGCCGTTGGGGGACACGAAGCTGGCCGAGCAGCCGCCCGCGAGCCGCGCGGACGACAGACGGGCCTTGTCGAGCCACTGCTGCGTGGGCTCGAAGCCGTACTTCTCCTTCACCTTCGCGGACGGGAAGTTGTTGTACGTCCACATGCCTTCGTCGGCCAGGGCCGGAGCGGCGCCGACGAGGGTGGCAATCAGGAACAACCGTTTCATGGACAGGTCCTTTCCAGGGCCGGGGGTGTCGCGGTTCTGCGGTAACCCATTGCGTGGGTCAACCGGGAAAAAAGCCGGGAAGAATTCCCAACCACCCGGAACATCCGAGCGGCCGGGGGATTCCTCTCGCTGGGGCCCTACGTGGGGGCATGGGCTGTGATTTCCCGGGTGTTCGCGCCCGTTCCTGGGATCAGCCGTGAGGTGTCGCTTCCGGGACCGTCCGTCGCGGTGCGTCGAGGGCGGGCTCGGGTTGGGAGGGACTCAGGTCCGCATGGCGACGAGCGGGTCCACGCGGGTGGCCCGTCGGGCGGGGAGCCAGCAGGCCAGCAGGGCGACGAGCGCGAAGAGGGTGGCCACGGCGATGAAGGTCAGCGGGTCCGTCGCCGTGACGCCGTAGAGCTGGCTTTCGAGCATGCGGGTCAGCGCCAGGGCGCCCGCGAGCCCCAGGGCGATGCCCACGCCCGCGAGCCTCGCGCCCTGGCCCAGGACCAGTCTCAGGACGTCGCTCGGCCGGGCTCCCAGGGCCATGCGGATGCCCAGCTCGCGGGTGCGCTGGGAGACGAGCAGCGAGATGACGCCGTAGAGCCCGTAGGTGGAGAGCACCAGGGCCAGCGCCGCGAAGCCCCCGAGCAGGCCGAGAACGAGCCGGCGGAAGCCGAGCGATTCGGTGATGACCTGGTCCATGGTGAGGGCGCGGAAGACGGGCAGGCCCGAGTCGACGCGGCGCACGGCCTCGCGGACCGAAGGCAGGAGGGTCTCCGGGGGCACCGACGTCCGGGCGACGAGGACCAGGCTGTCATCGCCCCAGGGCCGACCGTACGGGACATGGAGCTCCGCGAGCGGCGTCTTGTCGAGCCCGGCCTGCCGCACGTCGCCGACCACGCCGATGATGGTGTGGGGACCGGTGCCCAGGCGGAGCTGGCGCCCCAGGGCCTGGCCGTCCGGGAAGTGCCGGCGCGCGAGCGTCTCGTTGATGATGACGGTGGCGGGCTGGCCGGGGGCGGCGTCGGAGGCGGTGAAGTCTCGGCCCTGACGGAGCGGGATTCCGACGGTGGCGAAGAACCCGGGGCTGGTGGAGCGTCGCTCGGCGCGGGGCTCGGTGCCGGGTTCCGGCGGGGGCTCGCCCTCGATGACGTAGCGGGCGTTGTTCCAGGCGCGCTGGATGGGCAGGAGCGAGGTCATCGCCGCGGCGCTCACGCCCGGGAGGGCTCGGACCTCCTCGAGGATGGGCTCCAGGAGTGTCTGCGGGACGTGGTCGTCGAGGCCTTGTTCGTTGAAGAACCGACTGTCGGGGATGGCGATGTGCAGCGTGAGGAGCTGCTCGGAGGCCAGTCCGGGCGAGGTCCCCAGGAGCTGGAGGAAGCCTCGGCCCAGCAGGCCCGCGCCGACGAGCAGGACCAGGCAGAGGGCCAGTTCCAGGACGACCAGCGTGGAGCGGAGCCGACGGCCCGATGAAGGCACGGCGCCTCGGAGGTCGAGCTGGGACAGCTGGAGCGCGGGAAGCAGCCCGAAGACCAGGCCGCTGGTGAGGGAGATGGCGGCGAGGAACAGGAACGAGGTCCCGTCGAGGGCGATGGCGGCCCGGTGAGGCATCGACTCGGGGGCCACGGCGAGCAGGCCGTCCAGGCCCCAGCGCGCGAGCAATCCGCCGAGCGCGCCGCCCATGAGCGCGAGCAGGAGGCTCTCGACGAGGAGTTGCTGGATGACGCGGCCACGACTGGCCCCCAGGGCCACGCGAACGGCGAGCTCCTGGTGCCGGGCGCCGGCTCGCGCGAGCAGGATGTTCGCGACGTTGGCGCAGGCGATGAGGAGGACCAGGGCCACGGCGCCGAGCAGGAGCTTCAAGGGGCCGCTCCAGAGGCGCGTCCGGGCCTCGGCGAGCGATTCGACGCGGGAGGTGCGCTCCTTGAGCGCATCCGGGCTCGCGGCGGCGATGGCGGCGGTGACGGCCGCGAGCTCCTGGTGGGCGGACTCGACGCTGAAGCCCGGGGCCAGCCGGGCGCGCACCGAGAGCAGCGTGGAGAACCGGCCACGGGCGTCGGCGGGAGCGACCAACGGGAGCCAGACATCCATCTTCGGGTCGAAGGACTCGGGGACGACGCCAATCACGGTGTGGGGAATGTCATCGAGGAGCACCGTGCGGCCGAGGACGGCGGGATTGGCGCCGAACCGGCGACGCCACAGGGCCTCGTTGAGGACGGCGACGGGCTCATGGCCGGGCTGGTCGTCGCCGGGAACGAAGGTGCGGCCGAGCAACGGGGGCATGCCGTGGACGGCGAAGTAGCCAGCGGTGCCACGGGTGGCTTCGAGGCGCTCGGAGTCGTCATCCGAGCGGAGGATGGAGCCGCCGACGGTGAAGGCCGTGATGTGCTCGAAGGCCTTGGCCTGGTCGCGCCAGTCCCAGAATGTGAGCCAGGACACCGGGCCGCCGCTGCCTTGGGCGCGGAACTCGAGGAGCGAGACGATTCGCTCGGGTTCGGCGTACGGCAGCGGGCGGAGGAGGACGCCGTGGACGACGCTGAAGATGACGGCGTTCGCGCCAATGCCCAGGGCGAGGCAGAGGATGGCCGCGGCGGCGAAGCCGGGTGAGCGACGGAACGTGCGGAACGCGAAGCGTGCATCCGCGAGCAGGCTGTCGAGGACTCTCATGGGGCCGTTCGGGGTGAAGTCGGTGGGTGGGCGAAGGCCCGCATCTTGATGGAACGGCCGGAACGACGCCCGGAAAGCCCAGGGGCAGCGGGGAAGAACCCGACGAAATCGACCCCAGGTTCTCCATAGGCTTAGTTTACATAACGCATGTTATCGGACGTTCCGACAGAGGGAGACCAGGGTGGGCGGCGGGCTTTCCATGGGCCTTCCTGGGCTCCCCAGCAGCCCCCTCCAGCCCCTGGCCCTGGCCCTGAGTTGGTCCTGGTCGATTTCGACGAACCGCATTCGGGACCGTGCGCCTGCCCGGCTGGACGCTGGTCGCGACTCCTCGCTTCTCGTGGCCACGCTGGACGCGTACCGTGCCCGCCATGCGTTTGCATCGACGAACCGCGCTGGCCTCCGCGTTCTGCTGCGGCCTGCTCGCCCTCACGGGCTGCCCGGACAAGACGACCCCCGGAGCCCCTGATGCGGGCGTCGCCGACGTGCCCGAGGCCCCCAAGACCCCGCCTCCGACCACGTTCGCGCTCCGCTACCAACCCCTGGCCGATGCCGGCACGGCCGACCTCGCGGAGATCTCCCTGGAGCCCGGCGACAAGCCGCTCATCCAGCCCACCTCCAGCCTGGAGCTCACGGCCTCGCGCGGCCTGCGCAACTACCGGGTCCGCCTGTTCGACGAGGCCGAACGCGCCATGGTCTCCGATGACGTCGCCGAGGAATCCGACGACAAGCTCGTCTACCGCATCGTCCTGCCCCAGCCGCTGAAGACCGGCTTCTCCTACACGCTGGTCGTCGATGCCCAGACCGGCACGGCATTCACGGACACCCTGGGCCGCGAGGTCGATGAGCTCCGGACCACGTTCCAGATCGCCGGCGAAAAGGAGAAGCCGGCCCCAGCCCCAGCGCCCTCGAAGAAGAAGAAGCGCCGATAAGCCGGCCCCTGGAACATTCCTGGACCGCGGAGAATGTTCCGCGGCCCCCAGGAATGTTCGAAGCAGCCCCAAGAACATTCTTCCGGAGCTCAGGCGTGACCCCAGAACATTCACGCCCGCGCCGCAGGCCCGGAACATCCCGGTTCCAGGCTGTAGCGCCCTCCCAGGCCCGCTAACGCTCCGCCACGGGAGGCAGCTCCAACGCGGTCTGAAGCTCCTTCAACTTCGCCTGGATGACCCGGATGTTCTGCGGGCCCATGCGCAGCAGGTGCTTCTGAGCCCTGCTCAAGCCCTCCAGCTCGGGCGACGCGTAGACATAGAGCCCGGCCTGCGGCTGGACCTCCAGCGCGCCCTCCGGAACCGGAACCGAGAGCAGATGCTCGATGGCCCGATTGAGCGTCGAATCGAACGACTGTCCCGGCGGAGCAATCTCTCCGTGGGCCTGATCGATGAGCGGCTTCAAGTCCTTGAACAGGCTCCGGGCCACCTGCGCATCAAACGTCCCGAACACACGCGCGACCAGGTCGTACCGGGCATGGCTGCGCGGGTCGATGGTCACCGTCTTGTCCTTGCCCTCGACGACCTGGAACCCACCGGCCGGCGCCAGGAACCCCAGCACCATCCGAGGGCTCGAGCCGTCCGCGACGTTGTTCACGGCCGCCGTCACCCGGCGCACCAGGTCCTTCTCCTGGAGCCAGCGCTGGAGCTCGGCTTCCTCCGACATCCGGCTCGCCAGCTCACGGACCCGGCCGTCACTCTCCGGAAGCGACGCCGTGGGCGCCACGGGCGCGGCTCCGGCATCCACGGGCTTCGGCGCCTCCGCCACCACGGGCACCGCCACCGGCTCCTTGCGGAACGCCCCCATCGCCACGGCCACGCCCACTCCCACGGCCACCAGGGGACCTCCAATCAGCGCGGCCTTCTTCCCAGCCGAGCTGGACTTGGGCGTCTCCGGGCTCTGCATCGGGTCCGTCGGTTCGCTCATGTGCGCATCCCTCCAGGGTGAGTCACACCCTACAAACGACTCCCCGGCGCATTCCACGGCCCCGGCCACGCGCCGACGCCCGGTTGTTCACCGGAAGAGACTCCAGAAGGGTGACGACACGAAACCACCCTGCCCGCTCCGGCTCAGGGAAACTGCTCCTCGGCGCGGACCCGGGCAAGCGTCTGCAGATCCCGCTCCGTGGGCCCCAGCTCCAGGATGATGCGGCTCACGTCATACAGGACATCCCCACGCTCGAACACGGGCAGTCGGGGCACGTCCTGATTCAAGTCATCCGCGCCGCGGTTGTAGGCCACGTCCATCAGCGTGCGGAGCTGGAACGAGTCATACAGGTTGTACTCGACCAGGAACCGCAGGGCCTCCACGTCGCCACGCCGCGTGTACGCACGCCACAGCAGCACCGCGTCGTAGCCGTTCACGCCCTTCATGTGCGGCGGACGCTCGGCGCCAATCTGGCCCTCGATGTCCTTCAGCCCGCCGCCCATCCCCAACCGCCGTGTCACGAAGCGCAGATCAATGTGCGCCTCCGGCACCGGGAAGCGCGCCGGCCCGAAGTAGTTCTTCAACACCGGCACATCGAAGGTGGAGCCGTTGAACGTCACCCACAGCCGGCGGGCCGCCATCGCCTCCGGCAGCGCGTCCATGTTCCGGCCCTGGATGAACACGTGCAGCCCGGTCGAGTCGAACAGGCTCACCACCGTGGGCGCCTGCGCCTCGCGGCCATCCGTCTCGATGTCGAAGTAGACGGCGTCGTGCTGGAACTCGGGATACAGCCGCCAGTGCTCCCGCGGAGGAACCAGCTCCGCGAGCCGTCGCAAGTCCCGGCGCTCCAGCGCCTCGCGGGCCTGCGCGATCCGCTCGCGCGCGATGTCGTCCGTCTTCCGGGTGATGGCCACACCCTGGCCCGCCGCCGGAAAGTCATCCCAGCTCTTGATGCCCCGCGCCCACAAATCCTTCTCGCGCCAGGGCCCCACGCCGGGGATGTGCTGGAACGTCCGCTGAAGCATCAATCGAGCGCGCCCAGCCTTCCCGCCACCAGCTCGTCCAGCAGCGGGATGTCCGCCTCGCAGAACGGCAGGGTCTGCATCTCCACCGGCGTGTGGAACGCCAGCGCATGCGCACCCAGCGGCTTCGGCTCTCCCGACACCACCCGGGCCGCGTAGAGCACCAGCTCCACCGTCAGGTCCGGGTACGTGTGCTTGCCCTCCCACAGGCGCCGGCCCACGGCGAGCTCCACGTCCAGCTCCTCGCGACACTCGCGGGCGAGGGCCACCTCGTCCGTCTCCCCGGCCTCCACCTTGCCGCCGGGGAACTCCCACAGGAGCGCGCGGCTCCCACCGGGGAGCCGCTGCTGCACCAGGAAGCGCTGGGTGTCGACGGGACCGGGAATCAGCGCCGCCACCACGCGGACCGTCCGGGTCGTCACCGTCGTCACCCCTTCAGTCCGTTGAAGTCCAACGCGTAGAGCCAGCCATTGTTGGAGAGCACGAACAGCTTGGAGCCCGCCACGAAGGGCGTCGCCGACACGCCGTCCCCGGGGTTCCACGACACGCGCGCCTGGCCCGTCTTCGGGTCCAGGAACAGCAGCGAGCGCTGGATGGGGACGATGAGCATTCCCTTGGCGAACACCGGCGCCTGCGCGGCCCTTTCGCCCAGGGGGTGCGTCCACAGGAGCCGCCCGTCCTCCGCCAGGTAGGCGTCCACCCGGCCGTCGCCCACCGCGAAGAGCATCTTCCCCTTCGACAAGAGCGCCGTCATGCCGCCCACGGAGCTGGTCCAGACCAGGTCCCCGGACTCCGCCTCGAGCGCGTAGATGCCGCTCTTGTACGAGGCCACGTAGAGCTGACCGTGCTCGTCCATCACCGGCGTCGAGTCCACATCCAGGAACTCGTTGCCGCTGCCCGACAGCGACTTCTCCCAGTTCGCGCTGCCGTCCCGCATGGTCAGCGAGACGACGTAGCCGTCAGAGAAGCCCACGTAGACATTGCCCTCGCGGACCAGGGGCGTGGACGCGCCGCGCACCGAGAAGCCCGACGGAGGATCCCTGCGGTACTGCCAGGCCCACACGCCATCCGCGGCCTTCACCGCGAACAGGGTGTCGCTCTCCGAGGCCACCAGCACCAGGCCCTCGGCCACGACGGGCACCGTCGCCAGCGACTCGCCGGCCGCGTACTTCCACTTCTCCTCGCCCGTGGCGGCGTCCAGCGCGTACAGCGTGCCGTCGCCCCCCGGGATGAAGGCGACGCCGTCGCTCACCCGGGCGCCCGCCGCGAAGCGCGTGCTGGTCTTCTTGGACCACTTGACCTGGCCGTCCGAGCCGACGCCGCGGATGAACCCGTCCCGCGTCAGCGCGATGACCGTGTTGCTCAGCCCGTCGTACGCCGGCGTCGCGACCTCGCGCGGGGCGTACTCCATGAGGGTGGGCGTCACCAACGGCGCCCACCAGGCCACGGAGAAGTAATCCAGCGGAGGGGCCTGCTCCGTCCGAGGCAGCTCCGGATTGCCGTAGCGCGGCAGGCTGCTGCACCCGCCCAGGAGACCGAGCGCCACAGCGCTCCCCAGCCAATGCTTCCAGCTCACGCGCTGCTTCCTCATCGTCCGTGCTACCCCGCGTCCGTACCAGTGACGGCGGGCTGCGCCGGCACCGGAATCTTCACGCCCTGCGAGGCCAGCACCGCCAGCCGCTCGCTCGACAGCCGCGCCGCGGTGGTGTTCGGGTGGTCCGTCGACACCTTCGACAGGACACTGGCCGCCTCGTCCTTCTTGTCCTGCGCGATGAGCATGCGGCCCTTGTGGTAGTCGCCCATGCCCGCCAGGAACTCACCACCGCCCGCGGCGCCCATCTGCTCGAAGGCCTTGAGAGCCTCGTCGAACTTCTTCTCCGCCTCGAAGGCGTAGCCCTGGCCCTCGAACGCACCCGCGCGGAGCGGATCATTCTGGGCGGCGCCCTTCAGGAAGTCGCCGAAGGAGGCCTGCGCGTCCGCGAAGTTGCCCAGGCGGAACTGCGCCTCGCCCAGCGACAGCGCGGCCGTGGTGGCCGAGCGCGTGCCGCCGTGCTCCTTGCGGAAGTCCGTCAGCGCCTTCACCAGCGCCTCGTCGCGCTCCTTGACGCTCTTGAAGGGCGTCTCGGTGTCGCCGGGCTGCGCGGGCTGCACGCCGTCGATGGGACGGTCCAGCACGGAGAGCGCCTGGCCCAGGGCCTGGGACGCCTTCTCCTCGCCGCGCTTGGACAGCTCGCTGGCGATGCCCGCGCCCACGCCGCCGAGGATGATGACGGCGACGACGATGCCGATGAGCTTCTGGCGCTGGGCCAGCCAGTCACGTGCGTCGTTGCCCACCTTCTGGAAGGTGTCCGGCTGACGAAGCTCCTGCTGGCGAATCTTCTCGGTCTTGGTTCCAGCCACGTCGGTCAACCTCTCTCTGCGCTTCGATGCTCTACCCTGTCGGAGAGCGGGAGGGCGGCGCACTGTACGGAGCGCGCGCCGCGAGTGTCAACGCACGGACGCTTCAGTTCTTGCCCTGGAGGTGAGGCTTCTTTCGCGCCTCACGCTTGGCCTTGCCGGGGCGCTCCTTGAAGACGAGCCGGATGGGCACGCGCAGGTCGAACGTCTTGCGGAGCTGATTGGTGATGTAGCGCTTGTACATGTCCGGAACGCCTTCCGGGTAGTTGCACGTGAGCGCGAACGTCGGGGGCGCCGCCGCCACCTGGGTGATGTAGTACAGGCGCAGGGGCTTGCCCCGGGCGATGGGCGCCGGGTGGTTGTCCACCATGTGCTCCAACAGGCGATTGAGCTGGGGCGTGGGCGCCCGGAACCGGAACTGCTCGGCCAGCTCCACCGCCACGTCCACCACCTTCTCCACCTTGGAGCCCGTCAGCGCGGAGGTGAACAGGATGGGCGCGTAGCCCACGAACTTCAGCGCGTGCTTGAGCGACTCGCGGTAGGCCTCCTGGCGACGCTGGTCCTGGTCCACCAGGTCCCACTTGTTCACCACGATGACCAGCGCGCGGCCCCGCTCCTCGGCCAGGCCCGCCAGCTTCGCGTCCTGGTCCACCGCGGGCTCCGTGGCGTCCATCAACAGCACCGCCACGTCGCTGCGCTCCATCACCTTCAGCGCCGCGATGACCGAGTACTTCTCCACCTGATGCGCGATCGTCTTCTTGCGCCGGATGCCCGCGGTGTCCGTGAGCAACAGCTTCTTGCCCTTGTACTCGAGCGGCGAGTCGATGGGGTCTCGCGTGGTGCCCGGCACGTCGCTGGCCACCACCCGCTTCTCCTTCAGGATGGCGTTGACCAGGGTGCTCTTGCCCACGTTGGGCCGGCCGATGATGGCCACGCGGATGATGCCGTCGTCCGGGGGCGCGGTGTCGTCCTCGCCCTCTTCCTTCGGCGGCAGCTTCTCCACCACCTCGTCGAACAGGCCGTTGACGCCCAGGTTGTGCTCGGCGGACAGCGCGTGCACCTCGCCCAGGCCCAGCTTGTAGAAGTCCGCGGCCAGGGCCTGCATCGTGCCCGTGGTGTTGTCCAGCTTGTTGGCCGCGACGATGACGGGCTTGCCGCTCTTGCGCAGGTAGCTGGCCACCGCCACGTCCGCGGGCGTGACGCCGTCGCGTCCGTCCACGACGAAGACGATGACGTCACACTCCTCCACGGCCAGCTGCGCCTGCTCGCGCACCTGCTGCAGCAGGGAGTCCTTCTCGCCCGGGACGAAGCCGCCCGTGTCGATGAAGGTGAACGAGCGGCCTCCCCACACCGCGTCCGCGTAGTGACGGTCTCTCGTCACGCCCGGCTGGTCTTCCACCAGCGCGAGGCGCCTGCCGATGAGACGGTTGAACAGCGTGCTCTTGCCCACGTTGGGGCGTCCGACAATGGCGACCAGGGGCTTCATCTCAGTCGTATCCCAGCTTCTTGAGGCCTTCGGGGCGCTCGCTCCAGCGCGGCTCCACCCGGACGCGCAGGTCCAGGTAGACATGCGCTCCCAGCAGCCGCTGCACGGACTTGCGCGCGTCGGTGCCAATCGTCTTCAACATCTGTCCCTGCTTGCCGATGATGATGGCCTTCTGGCTGTCGCGCTCCACGTAGATGGACGCGGCGATGCGGATGAGTCCGCCCAGCTGGCCCGGCGGCGTGCCCGGACGGGGCTCACGCTCGGATTCATCGAAGATGTCCACCAGCACCGCCGTGGAGTACGGAATCTCCTGACGGCAGTGACGCAGCACCTGCTCGCGGATGTACTCCGCCACCAGCGTGCGCTCCTGCTGGTCGGTGAGCATGTCCTCGTCGAAGAGGCGGTCGCCCTCCGGCAGGTGGCCCAGCACCACCTGGAAAAGCCGCTCCACGCCGTCCTTCTCCCTCGCGGAGATGGGCACCACCTCCGCGAACGGGAACTCCTGCCGGTACAAATCAATCAGCGGGAGCAGCGCCGCCTTGGGCAGCGAGTCGATCTTGTTGATGACCAGGAAGGTGGGCTTGCCCAGCTTCTCCAGCCGCTCGAGGATGGTGCGGTTGCCCGGGCTCACCTCGAGCTTCTCGCCGGCGGGCGGCTCGATGAGGAAGAGGACCAGGTCCACCTCCTCCGCGGCCTGCAGCGCCGTCTCCACCATGTAGCGGTTGAGCTCCCCCTTGGCCTGGTGGATGCCGGGGGTGTCGATGAAGGCGACCTGCCCCTCGGGGCGCGTCACCACGCCGAGGATGCGGTTGCGGGTCGTCTGCGGCTTGCCGGAGACGATGGCGATCTTCTCACCGGTGAGCGCGTTGAGCAGGGTGCTCTTGCCCACGTTGGGGCGTCCGATGAGCGCGGCGAAGCCGCTGCGGTGGTTCTTGGGAGAGGCCATGACTTCGAAGGTGGTCTGGGAGTCCCGCGATGCCGGGAGCCCCTGAGGGGAGACTTCCAAATGAACGCCCTATAACAGACCCGCGTCCCTGGCTTCTGCCGGGGAGCGGCGGGCAGGCGGGCGGCCTACGGCTGGGACGTCGGGCGGCTCACCGTCCGCGTTGCGTCCTTCCTGAAAAACGTCACGACACTCCTCCCATCTACCAGAGCCCCGCCGAAGGCGCAGGCCCGTCTTTCACGTCTCACCACGGCCGGGGCGACTCGGGCTGCTGCGGACCCTTCCGCTTCGGCGTCGTCCCGGGCCGGGTCGGCGCATCCGCCGGGGCCTGCGTCGCGGCGAGCCCCGGGGGCGCCTTGTCGCTCAGCTCCACCTTGGTGAGCACCACCGCCTCACGAGGCCGGTCGCGGTTGTCCCGAGGCAGGCCGCCAATGCGCTCCACCACGTCATAGCCCTTCACCACCTCGCCGAAGATGGTGTGCCGGTTCGTCAGGTGGTCCGGCGTGCTGGTGGTGATGAAGAACTGGCTGCCGTTGGTGCCCGGCCCCCGGTTGGCCATGGCCAACAGGCCCACCTTGTCGAAGGTGCGACCGGACTGGAACTCGTCCTCGAAGCGGAAGCCCGGGTCACCCGAGCCCGTCCCCGTGGGGTCTCCGCCCTGAATCATGAAGCCCGGGATGACGCGGTGGAACACCGTGCCGTTGTAGAGGGGCTTCTTCGACATCTCCCCGGACTTGGGGTCCCGCCACTCCTTCTCCCCGGCCGCGAGGCCCACGAAGTTCGCCACCGTCTTGGGGGCGTCCTTGGAGAAGAGCAGCACGGTGATGTCCCCCGCGCTCGTCTTGAGGGTGGCGTAGACGTCCTTGCCCGCCGCCACCTTCTTCGTCCACTTGCCCGGCGCCGCCGGCGCCGCGGCCACGGCGGCCCCTGCCCACAGGCAGGCCACCAGGGCGAGCGACAGACGCAAGGGGGCGGAGGGACGCATGGGCGCGGCACCTTATTCCCCACCCCTCTCCCCTCCAAGGGGTTTCACGTCGGGGTGTCGTCCGGTGGCACTTCCGGGGTCGCCGGCGCGGGGGCAGCCGTCCCCTCCTCGGAGGTGGGGGCCTGTCCCTCGGGGACCGGGGGCGGGCTGGCGGCGGCCTCGCGTTTGAGGCGCTCCAGGGTGACCTGGGCCGCGCACTGCTCCGCCTCCTTCTTGCTGCGCCCGGAGGCGCGGGCGAAGGGCGCCTCCCCGAGCGACACCTCCACCTCGAACACCTTCGAGTGCTCCGGGCCCGCCTCGGACACCACGCGGTAGCGCGGCGACACCTTCAGCTTCTCGTGGGCCATCTCCTGCAGGAGCGTCTTGTAGTCCAGCCGCCCCTGGCCGCTGGAGACCTCGTCCAGCAGCTCCGCGAAGCACTTGTCCACCAGCTGCGCGGCGGTCTCCAGGCCCGCGCACAGGTAGACGGCGCCGAAGACGGCCTCGAGCGCGTCCGCCAGCACGGAGTTCTTCTCGCGCCCGCCCGACAGCGTCTCGCCCCGGCCCAAGAGCAGCAGGTCCCCCAGGGGGATGCTCCGGGCCACGCGGGCCAGGCCGTCCTCGTTGACGATGCGGGCGCGCAGCTTGGTGAGGTCACCCTCGGGCATGCCCGGGAAGCGGTCCATCAGCCGGTGACTCACGGCCAGGTTCACCACCGAGTCCCCCAGGAACTCCAACCGCTGGTTGTCCTTGAGGTCCTTGTCCCGCGTCTCGTTGACGTAGGTCTTGTGGGTGAGCGCCTCGAGCGCGACCTCCCTGCGCGAGAACACGAACCCCAGCCGCTTCTCCAGGGTCTCCACCCGCTCCGACGGACTGAGCTTCTCCACGGACGTCTCTCACTCCTGCGGCGCGTCGGGACCGACCAGCCTCACGGCTTCGGGACGCACCTTCAACAACGACGCCACCATCCGGACGATGCCGGGGAATTCATCCAGCTCGAACCGCCCCGCCCACACCTTGCCCTGGGCCCCCGCCAACAGGCCCCGGAAGGTGCGCCCCGCGACCCTCGCGGCGGCGAAGCGGTACGGCCGGCCCTCCACCTGCAACTGCGCCAGCAACTCCAGACTGCTCCTGGGCGGCACCAACGACTCCGCGCCGAACTTCTCCACGATGTCCGAGAAGCGCACCAGCCCCGTGGGCGTCGGCTGGGGACGGCTCGCCGGCTCCCCCAGGAGGGCCGCCAGGTAGCCCGTCAGCGCCGCCCGCTCCCGGAACTCCGACAGCTCCAGCGTGTGGCCCGCACCGCCGGCCACGTCCACCTTGTCGCGCTGCACCCGGGCGATGCGGAAGTTGCCCAGCCGGTCCGCCGCGAGCAGGACCGACAGGTCTCCCTCCACCACGTCCGTGGTCAGCTCCAGCGTGTCCGCGTCCACCCGGGGCGACAGCCCCAGGACCTGGAGCTCCGCGGAGCG
The DNA here is from genome assembly GCF_900111765.1 of Myxococcus fulvus. The sequence goes on along the minus strand of NZ_FOIB01000003.1, from coordinate 769,465 downwards.
GCGCTGCACGTGGAAGATGTGCTCGTTGAAGGCGTCCGACAGCAGCGCCTCGATGTCCGCCACGTCGCTCAGCGCGCCGATGAGGATGGGCGCCAGTCCCACCACCGCCGCCGGGGAGATGGGGATGAGCCGATCCCCCATCACCTGGAAGGTCACCTCGGCGATGAACGCCTTGGTCACGGGATTGACGAGCGGCGACGACTCCAGGTCCAGCACCGCCTCCGTGCCGGCGACGTCCTCACGTACTTGAAGCCCGAGTCCCTCCAGCCGTGCGGTGTCCATCAAGCCCCTTTGAAGGTCTCTCTCGCGATGATGGTGCGTTGGATCTCGCTGGTTCCTTCGCCAATTTCACACAGTTTGGCGTCGCGGAGGTAGCGCTCAACCGGGAATTCACGGGTGTAGCCATAGCCCCCGTGGATCTGCACGGCCTTGGCGGCCGAGCGGGTGGCGACCTCGGAGGCGAAGAGCTTCGCCATGGAGGCCTCCTTGGAGTACGGCTGGCCCGCATCGGCGAGCCTCGCGGCCCGGTGGACGAGCAGCCGCGCGGCGTCCGTCTCCGTCTTCATGTCCGCCATCATCCAGCGCAGGGCCTGGAAGTCCGCGATGGGCTGACCGAAGGCGGTGCGGTCCTTGGAGTAGCGCGCGGACTCCTCCAGCGCGCCCCGGGCCAGGCCCACCGCCAGCGCGCCGATGGTGATGCGGCCCTTGTCGAGGATCTTCATCGTGTCGATGAAGCCGTGGTCCACCTCGCCCACGCGGTGGGAGTCGGGGACCTCCACGTTCTCCAGCACCAGCTCCGCCGTGTCCGAGGAGCGCATGCCCAGCTTGCCGTGGATGGCGCGCTGGCTGAACCCGGGCATCCCCTTCTCCAGGAGGAACGCGGTGATGCCCTTCTGGCGCTTCTGGGGGGAGGTCATCGCGAGCACCACGAAGACGTCGCCCACGGTGCCCTGGGTGATGAACATCTTGGTGCCGTTGAGGACCCAGCCGTCGCCCTTGCGCACCGCCGTGGTCTTCATGCCCGACGCGTCCGAGCCGGAGCCCGGCTCCGTCAGGCCCCAGGCGCCCAGGAACTCGGCGGAGGCCAGCCTGGGCAGGTACTTCTCATGCTGGGCCGGGGTGCCGAAGACCCGCAGGTGGCTGGTGCCCAGGCCGTTGTGGCTGGCCACGGTGAGGGCGAGCGAGCCGTCGTAGCGGGCGATCTCCTCCACGGCCACCGCCACGGCGAGCGAGTCCATGTCCGCCCCGCCGTACTGCTCCGAGACCAGGATGCCCATGACGCCGAGCTGTCCCAGCTCCCGCACCACGTCCATGGGGAACTTCTCCTCGCGGTCCCACTGGGCGGCGTACGGCTTCACGCGGGCCTCGCAGAAGTCGCGGAGCGAGGACTGGAGGGCGCGGTGACTCTCGGGAAGTTCGAAGTCCATGTCGGGCGGATCTATCGCAAAGGGTCCCCGCGCGGCGACCTTCTCGCACCGCCTGGAGGCCCGGGGAGCGCCCGGCGACATACCAGAAAGCCCCGTGCCTGGCTGCCCCCTCTCCAAGGGGGTGGGCCTGGGAGTGCGTCCAAACGGCGACGCGACGAACGACCCCCAGGGCGCGGGGGGTGGCGGCACGGGCTCCCCTGCCTACCTTCAAAGCTCATAGGGGTCACGCCGCGCCCGCGGCGCGGCCCCGACCACACTGGCCCTGGAGGGATGCATGTTCGCGAAGAAGAAGGCGAAGTGGACGGCGAAGGGTTTGGCCAAGAGCGAGCTGTACCGCAAGTGGATGGCCCACAAGCTCCTCGACGAGCTTCCCCGCGTGGCCAAGGACCGCTGGGATGACTTCGAGCCGGATGATGCGCTGCGCCACATCGGCCTGACGACGTACAAGCCGGCGCGCTCCGGCCTGGGCGGCCTGGGGCTGTTCCTCATCGGCGCGGTGGCCGGCGGCGTGGCGGCGCTGCTGCTCACGCCCAAGACGGGGGATGACCTGCGCACCACCGTCAAGGACAAGGCCATGGGCTACATGAACAAGCAGAACATCGGCCTGGCGCCCGAGAAGAGCGCCAGCGCCTGAGCCTGGGGCCGCGGGCCCCTCGCGAGCGGGGGGCCGACGGCGGCCGGGCACTTCACGGGCGGGGTCCGCGGGACGACCGCGGGCCGCCGCCCTTCGTACGTTCCGGGGCGTCTTGACGGAGCGGGCGCCACGGCACCGATGGGCGCGCGCCTCGTGCGGCGCCCGGGAACGCGCGGGCCGGAGCGCGGGTGGCCGTCAGCGGCCGCGGAGCGCGGGAACGAGCGAGGCGGAGAGCGGGAGGCCCTCCGCGCGCCGTCAGCGGCCCTTGTAGACGGGGGCGCGCTTCTCGGCGAAGGCGCGCAGGCCCTCGAGGCGATCCTCCGTCTTGAGGACCTCTTCGTATTTGCGCAGCTCCAGCGCGAGCGCGTCGTCCAGCTCCAGGCCCGTGCCCTCATCGATGGCGTGCTTGGCGGTGGCCACGGCGATGGGCGCGTTGTCGACGACGGACTCGGCCAGGCCGTGCGCCACCTCCAGCAGATGTCCCTCGGGCGCGAGCCGGTTGACCAGGCCGATGGCGAACGCCTCCGCCGCGTTGAGCCGGCGCGCGGTGAGGATGAGGTCCTTGGCGCGGCCCGGTCCCACGAGGCGAGACAGGCGCTGCGTGCCGCCACCGCCGGGGATGATCCCGAGCTTCACCTCGGTGAGGCCCAGCTCGGCTGCGGGGGCCGCCACGCGCAAGTCACATGCGAGCGCCAGCTCGGTGCCTCCGCCGAAGGCCGCGCCGTTGATGGCCGCGATGAAGACGCAGTCGCTCTTCTCGATCGCGCGGAAGGTGCGGCGCAGACCTTCGAGGAACGCGCGCACCTCGGCCTCCTGCATGCCCGCGCGCTCCTTGAGGTCCGCGCCCGCGCAGAACGCCTTGTCGCCCGCGCCGGTGATGACCACCGCGCGGACCTGATGGCCCGACGACACACGCTCGACGAGCGCGCCCAGCTCCTGGAGCATCGCGCGGCTGATGGCATTGCGGCGGCCCTCGCCGTCGATGGTCCAGATCTCGATGGCACCGCGTGCGTCGACCTTGAATTCCGGCATATCCGCTCCCCTTCCAGGGCCCGTCCGGCGGGCCGCCCTGGGACGCGGCAGAGTGCGGTGGGAAGGCGGGTCTGGCAAGGCGGAAACGGTTAGCATCCCCGCATGCCTTCGCCACGCAACCTGCTCCGACAGCTCGCCCCGTGGGCGCATCATCTGCCCTCGGCACTCGCCCTGGTGGCCCTGGCCCTCGTTCCCCTGGAGGCCCTGGCCCGAGGCGGTGGCGGCGAGCACTACACCCGAGGCAACTCCGACAGCCGGGATCGCGGCGGCGACGGCCTGCCCCTCTGGCTGCTGTTCGAGGCGTTCCGCCTGGTGTTCCGCTACCCGAAGGTGATGATTCCGCTGCTGGTCATCGGCGGCGTCGGGTACTGGCTCTACAAGCGCAACCTCCACCCGGACGCCACCACGCGCAAGGCGTTGGACCAGTACGAGGCGCAGCAGCGCACCCAGGTCAGCTCCAGCGACGTGGCCGGCTGGGTCAACGCGCTGAAGCTCAAGGACCCCGCCTTCGAGCCCGGCCCCATGCTGGACCGCACGCGCCGCCTGTTCCTCGACTTGCAGCAGGCCTGGTTCCAGCGAGACATGACGCCGGTGCGGCCCTTCCTGTCGGACGCGACGTGGCAGCGCTTCCGCGTGCAGTTGAAGCTGCTCGAGGCCCAGGGCGTCCGCGACGCGATCACCGACATCGAGGTGCTGGACCTCCAGATCATCGGCCTGGAGCAGAGCGAGTGGTTCGACAGCGTCCAGATTCGCGTCCACGCGCGGATGCGGGACACGGACGTGTCGGCGAACGACTCGGACGCGCAGGCCATCCAGTCCGCGCGCAAGGCGCCGCTGGAGGCGTTCACGGAGGTGTGGACCTTCGTGCGCAAGCCGGGCGCGCAGACGCGCATCGGCGCGGACCTGTTCCAGGGCAAGTGCCCCAACTGCGGCGCGCCCTTCCAGGGTGGCGCGGCGAACAGCTGCGAGTTCTGCGGCGCGGTGGTCAACTCCGGCAACTACGACTGGACGCTGGCGGAGATCACCCAGGGCGTGGAGCACTCGCGCTATCACCGCGGCGTGGATGGGCTGATGCAGGCGCGTCAGGACGACCCGGCGCTCAATTTGGAGATGCTCGAGGACCGCGCGTCCCTGCTGTTCTGGAAGTGGATCGACGCGCAGAGCCGGGGTGACACGACGGGGTTGTCGAAGGTCGCCACGCCGGAGGCGCTCGGTTCGCTGGGCTCGGAGCTGGCGGGGCTGCGCGAGCAGGGACGGCGGCGCGTGTTCCTGGAGTGCGCGGTGGGCTCGGTGGACGTGCGCGCGCTGGAGGTGGACCCTCGCGGGTATGACAAGGCGCAGGTGGAGATTCGCTGGAGCGCGCGCATGGGCATCGGCCCCGTCAACGAGCGTCCGCCCCAGTTGCCCACCCTTCCCCAGCGCTTCGTCTTCACGCTGGTGCGCAAGCACGGGGCGAAGACGAACACCGCCAACGGCATGTCCACGGACCGCTGCCCCCAGTGCAACGCGCCCCTGACGAACAGCGCGGCCACGACGTGCGAGTTCTGCGGCACGCAGCTGGCGAACGGTGAGCGGGACTGGGTGCTCGCGTCGGCGCTGCCATTCGAGTCGTGGAACGCGCGTGAGGACGCGAGCTTCCGTGACCGGCCGCGGCGCGCGGCGGTGCCTCGGCCGCCGAGCGTCAACCGTCCCGCGCCGGCCCCTGCCTCGGGCTCGGACACGGTGATGGACCTCCAGGAGCGGCAGCGGCTCATCTACATGATGGCCGCGATCGCCTCCGCGGACGGCACCGTCACCGCGGCCGAGCGGCGGCTCCTGAAGCTGTGCGCGGAGCGGTGGAACGTGGAGTGGTCGCAGGTGGAGATGGCGCTCAACGCGGGGCCTCAGCTCTTCGACCGACTGGTGGCGAGGGGCAGCCCCGAGGCCGAGGTCTTCCTGCGCAACATCGTCGAGATGGCCCTGGTGGACGGGCGCATCGACCGAAAGGAGCGGCGGATGCTGGAGTCCGCCGCCGCCCACCTGGGCCTCCAGGAGAAGCTCTCGTCGATGATCGACGGCCGCTGACGCGGTGCGACAGTCGGCCTCCGTGGCTCCTCGCTCCCTCTGGGAGGAGCCGCACCGGGCCTCGGGATGACTGGCGACCCCCACGCACACAACCATTACCTAGAGTGAAGTGTCTGCTCGCGCCGCCTCGGTGAACGCTGGTCACCACGGACGTCACATCAGGCACTGGAGCGAGAGCTCACCAGAGGGGGCCGGGGTGGCCCGAGCAGGCGCTTGTCCACACGCCGACCCAGACCCGGATCAATGATTACTGGGAGTGAAGTCCCCAGACCCTAGCCCTACCTGGAACAGCACCTCAGGTCTGCGCGCGGCGGGACGCCTTCTTCTCCCGCTCGCCCAGCGCGGCCTGGAGGAACTTCCCGGCCAGCTTCCGGCCGATCAGCTCCTGGGCAATCTCCCCGGCCTCCACCAGCCGGTCCAGGTTGATGCCCGTCTCCACGCCCATGCCGTGGAACATGAAGACGGCGTCCTCGGTCGCCAGGTTGCCCGCGGCGCCTGGCGCATAGGGGCAGCCCCCCAGCCCGCCGATGCTCGCGTCGAAGGTCGTCACGCCCGCGGACAAGCCGACGAGGGAGTTGGCCAGCGCCGTGCCCCGCGTGTCGTGCAGGTGCAGCGCCAGCTTCTCCACGGGGATGTGCTTGAGCAGCGCGTCGAGGATCTCCTCGGTCTGCCTGGGCGTGCCCACGCCAATCGTGTCGCCCAGGCTGAGCTGGTAGATGCCCGCGTCCACCAGGTGGCGGCAGATGTCCACCACGCGCTCCACCGGGACATGGCCCTCGTAGGGGCAGCCCCACACGGTGGAGAGGTAGCCGCGCACGCGCATGCCGGCCTGGAGCGCCGCCGTGGTGACCTCGCGCGCGCCGGCCATCGCCTCCGCGATGCTCTTGTTGATGTTCTTCTTGGAGTGGGCCTCGGACGCGGAGATGAACACCGCGGCCTCCTCCAGCCCCGCCTCCTTCGCGCGCTCCAGCCCCTTGAGGTTGGGCACCAGCGCGGAGAACACCACGCCCTCGCGGCGCCCCACCAGGCGCAGCAGCTCCTCGGCGTCCGCGAGCTGGGGAATCCACTTGGGCGAGACGAACGAGGTCACCTCGATGCGCTTCTCGCCCGCTTCCACCAGGGCATTGATGAGCCGCGCCTTGTCCCGCGTGGGCAGCGTGCGCAGCTCGTTCTGCAGGCCGTCGCGAGGACCGACCTCGTACACGTCCACCCGCTTCGGCAGCTGGCCCAGCAGGTTCCCGCGCGCTCGTGAATGTGAGGTCTCAGGCATCTCGCAGCACCGCTCCAACAATCAGGTCGGCCGACAGTCGCGTCAGCGGCTCGCCATCGAGTCCGCCATGCACCCAGGAGATTGAAAACCCGGTGCTTTCCAACAGCGCGGTCAGTTCCGCAAGGGGATAGTAACGAATGGCGTAGGACGCAGACAGGACACGGCCGTCCCGCAGGGTGAGGGTCCGTCGTCCCTCGTCGCGCCCCGTCGCCACATCGAAGCGACTGGCCTCCTCCAACACGGCCCCATCCGGCAGTGTCCGCTGGAACGCGGCGCCCGGTGACGCGGCCAGTCGCTCGTGCGGCACCGTGTGGAACACCAGGAGCCCTCCCCGCCTCAACGCCCTCGCCACCTCCCGGAGGATGCGCACGTGCTCTTCGTCCGTGAAGGCGAACAAAGTGGAGTACCACGCGTACGCTCCGGACAGGGAACCCTCCCGGAAGGGCAAGGCCCGGAGGTCGCCTCGCACCACGGGGAACCCCGGACGTCGCATGGCCAGCGACAACGCATCCCGCTCCAGCCCGATGACGCGTCCCGCCAGGGGGCCCGAGGCCTGGAGTCGCGCTGCATGGCGTCCATGGCCGCACCCCAGGTCCGCCACGGGCTCGGGGCCGGGCACGTCGGCGAACACGCGCGCCAGATAGTCCGCCTCCCGCGCCGTCACGCTCTCGGACAGGAAGGGCAACGTGCTGCGCAGGTACAGCTCGCCGAAGAAGTCCACGCGCGCACGTCAGCGGCCGGGAAGTCCTGCGCCGCCCTCCTCTGCCGGGGGATGTAGCAACCCCGTCCCGCCGTCGCAACGCGGGGCGCCGGCCTTCAGCGCCCGGGCCCGAGCTTCGCGCGCAGCCGACGCACGGCCTCGTCCAGCACCGCGTCCGTCTTGCAGAACGCGAAGCGGGCGAGCCCATGGCCCAGGTGGCGGTGCTCGGGGCCGTAGAAGACGCTCGGGGGGATGGCCGCCACGCCGACCTCCGACACCAGGTGCCGGCAGAAGGCCACGTCGTCCGCGAAGCCCAGGCCGGAGATGTCCGTGAGGATGAAGTAGCTGCCCTCCGGGACATGCGCCTTCAGGCCCGCGTCGCGAAGGCCGGACACCAGCCGCTCCCGCCGCGCGGCATAGGCCGCCGACAGCCCGTCGAAGTACGCGTCCGGCAGACGGAGCGCCGCCGCCATGGCCGCCTGGAAGGGGGACGCGGTGGCGAAGGTCACGAACTGATGCGCGCGCTGGATGGCGTCGCGGAGCGCGGGCGGCGCGATGACCCAGCCCACCTTCCAGCCCGTGAGGCTGAACGTCTTGCCGCCGCTGCTCACCGTCACCGTGCGGTCCGCCAGCGACGGCACCGTGGCCGGGCGCACGTGGCGCGCGGGGGCGAAGGTGATGTGCTCGTAGACCTCGTCGGACAGCACCTTCACGTCATGCTCGGCGCACAGCGCGCCGATGCGCTCCAGCTCCTCGCGCGTGAAGACCTTCCCCGTCGGATTGTGGGGCGTGTTGAGGATGAGCAGCCGCGTGCGCGGAGTGAAGGCCGCGCGCAGCTCGTCCCAGTCGAACCACCACTGCGCATGCGCCGCGTCCGGCGGCCGCAGGGGAACCCAGCGCGCCGTGGCGCCGACGAAGGTGATGTTGGCGTCGTACGAGTCGTAGAACGGCTCGAAGGCGATGACCTCGTCCCCCGGGTCCACCAGGCCGAGGATGACGTCGAGGATGGCCTCCGTGGCCCCGCTCGTCACCGTCACCATGGTGTCCGGGTCCACCGCCTGGCCGTGGAAGCGGGCCGAGTGCTCGGCGATGGCCACGCGCAAGTCCCTGGCGCCGGTGCTCATGGCGTACTGGTTGACGCCGTCGTGGATGGCCCGCCGCGCGGCCTCCTTCACGACCTCCGGCCCGTCGAAGTCAGGGAACCCCTGCCCCAGGTTCACCGCGCCGTGCTTCTGGGCCAGCGCGCTGAACTCGGAGAAGACGGTGGTGCCGAACCGCGACACGCGCTGCGACGACACGGACCTGGACATGGAAGCGCTCCCGACACGGCCGGCCTCGACGGGCCACAAGCCGTGCTCAGGGGCGCAGGATAGCGTCCACCGGGACGGAACGCGCGGCCCTCTCGCTCTCGCGATGCCGCGCCGCCCGCGTCAGCGCCGTGGCCATGCCCACCACCACCATCACCAGGGGCACCGCGCACAGCAAGTCGGTGGCGTAGTGGAAGCGCCCCGCGAGCGTCGCGAAGATGAGCCCCAGGCCCGGCAGCAACATCACCCAGAACACCTTCCGGGAGAACCGCCACGCATAGAAGAGCACCAGCAGCGTGGTGCCCGTGTGGCCCGACGGGAAGCAGTCCCGCGCGAAGACGGGCCTGCGCATCATCGAGTCCAGCCACGGCGTCAGCGTGCCCTGCAGCGGCGCCTCGAACGCGTCGATGAAGAAGTAGCGCGGCCCCACGGCCGGCACCAGCGAGTACGCCGAGTAGTTCAGGATGAACAGCAGCCCCAGCCCCAACAGGTACTCGTCGAACTCCGGCGAGGCCCCGCGCGCGCGACGGTACAGGCCGATGCCCAGCACCAGCGGCCACACGAAGTGGCCGTAGTAGCAGATGAGCAGCACGTCGTTGAGCCAGCCGGGGATGACGTTCGCCAGCACCACGGACGCCTGGAATCCGAAGATGCGCTGGTCCGCGGCCACCAGCTGCGCGTCCCGCAGGAACGGGTTGAGCGTGTCCACCACGGGGGTGAGCCAGCCGTGCGTGAGCACCGCCACGGGCAGCAGCCAGAAGTCCGCCAGGACGGTCAGCCACCGCTGATGCGGGAAGCGAGACTCGAGCGTGCGCAGCACCAGGGGGCCCGCGGCCATGGAGGCGAACAGCCAGACATGGTGGAGCGAACCCAGCGTCCACCGCCCGGGGCCGAGCAGCACCAGCGCCGCGAGCGAACAGGCGATGACGATGATGAGGTCCACGGGCCCCAGCCGGACCTGTGCCTCGCGGGAACCATTCAACGGGACGGAGCCACGCAGCCCCTGGGCATTCAAGAGACTCACGCCGATTTCCGCTCCCCCGACGACCCAGCTTCAGCGGGGGCCGCGTCGAGATCGAGACTCCGGACGACCGCACCCTCTTGGGCGCCGGCCAGGCCCTTGCGCTCCTTCCAGCGCTCCAGGAGGGCAAGCAGCGCGGGGAAGAAGACTGTCGTCCCCAGAAAGGTGCACACGACCCCGAGGAGCGCAATCTGTCCGATGCTGCGCAGGCCCTGGTGGTTGGCGACGAGCAGCGCGCCGTACCCGGCCGCGTTCGACAGCGTGGCGACCACGGCCGCCAGCCCCGTGTGCCGCACCACCTTGCCGAGCGAGCCGGGGCCCTCCTCCTCGTACCGGTGATACAGGTGCACGGAGTTGTCCACCGCGATGGCCAGCAGGTTGGGCAGCACCACCGCGTTGATGAAGTTGAGCTGCACGTCGAACAGGTACATGCCGCCCGCCAGGCACGTCATGCCCAGGAACAGCGGCCCCGTCACCAGCAGCGTCCGCTTCACGCTGCGCAGGCTCACCAGGATGACCAGGAACACCGCCGCCGCGGCCGCCCAGAGGATGAGCGGGCCGTCCGCGCTCACCAGCGCGAAGATGCGCGAGGCGATGCGGTTGCTGTCCAGCACCGCCATCTCCACGCCCGCCGCCTTCGCGCCCTCCACCACCTGGTCGATCTGCGCCGCCCAGCGGGTGAGGTCCTTGGTGTCGTAGTTCGACACGGAGGGGAACAGCAGCAGGAAGGTGCCCTGCCCGTCCGTGGCCTCGAACCGGCGGCGCACCTCCACGGGCAGCGACTCCAGCCCGTACGGCTTCGCCTCCACCATCCCCTGGAACTCCTTCAGGCGCGGGTCCTCGTACGCCGCCTCGGGCAGGCCGTGCAGCAGCGCGCGGATGCCGGAAATCTCCGCGCCCCGGCGCTCCACGTCTCCGGGCACCAGGTCGTTCAAGGAGGTGGTGCGCAGGAACACCGAGTCCGCGCCGTTCTTCTGCTTCACCTCGGCGATGATCCGCTCGACCTTCGCCGCCTGCCCCAGGTCGTCCACCAGGAAGATGGCGGGGTTGAGCGGCTGCCCCAGCTGCTCGGTGACGTGGTCATCCAGCCGCGACGCCGGGGAGTCCCCCTTCAGCTTGCGCATGTCCGTCTCGAAGCCCAGCCGGGGCGCGATGGAGACGGAGAACGCGGCGAAGCCCACCACGGCCAGCGCGAGCACGACGAGGACGGACGTGGGCCACCGGCGCCACTCCCGCTCGGGCTTCGACGGCGCCACGGGGGCGGCGGCCTCGGAGGCAGGCGCCGCGTCCGCGCGGGCCGGACGCAGTCGCTCCGCGATGGCCAGCAGCGAGGGGCCCAGCGCATAGGCGGCCAGCACCGCGAGCAGCACGCCCAGCCCCGCCAGGAAGCCGAACTGATTGAAGGCGTGGAACTGCGCCAGCATCAGCACGAAGAACGCCGCCGCGTTCGTCACCGCGGACGTCATCGCCCCGCTGAAGGTGCCGCCCACCGCCGTGGCCAGCGCGTCGCGCGCGGACCGGGTGCGCCGCTCCTCCCAGTAGCGCATGCACAGGTGCACGCCGTACTCGATGCCCAGGCCGATGAGGATGGCGACCAGGAAGCCCGTCACCACGTTGAGGTGGCCGATGGCGAGCCACGCGATGCCGAACGTCATCAGCAGGCCGACGACGACGGGCAGGCCCACCACCGCCAGCGCCGCGATGCGTCGGGTGGCCAGCAGGATGAGGCCGATGGCGATGAGCGCGGACAGCGTGCCGGCGCGCGACAAATCACCGCGCATCACCGCGTCCTCTTCGATGCGGTTCTGGAAGTTGCCCGTCGCCTCCAGCTTCACCGCCGGGTAGCGCTCCGAGGCCAGCGTGCGGCCCGTGCCCAGCGCCAGCTCCACGAAGCGGCGCGCGAAGTCCAGGTCACCCGCGGTGCCCATGGGCTTGAGCATCAGGTAGACCTCGGTGCCGTCCGCGTTCGCCAGGGACTCGTGCACCGGCGCGTTGGGCGAGTGCTTCCGGGCGATCTCCTCGAACGTGGGCGGCGGAGGCGTGGCCCCCAGGTCGATATAGAAGGGATTGGCCTGCTGCCGCTCGTAGCGCACCCGCGCGGACAGGTCCGTTCGCAGCTCCGCCAGCTTCTCCGCGGGCAGGAGCCACAGCGCGTGGCGCTTGAAGAACTCCACGTCGTAGCTGTGCTCGACGTAGCGCACGTCGGGGAGCGCCTCGAGCCGTCCCTTCAGCTCGCGCGCGTAAGCCCTCAGCCGCTCGGGCGTGTCTCCCTTCGCGACGATGACCAGGTACCCGTCCCCACCCGCCTTCTGCGACACGCGTGTCAGGTCCTGGACCTCGCGGGCGCCCCGCGGGAGCAGCTCGACGAATGAACCACGGAACTCCAACCGCGACGCCAGTGCCATACCGCCGGCGGCCAGCAATGCGGAGATCAGCAGCACGTACCAGGGCCGGGAGACCGCCGTCTGGATGAACCCCTCGAACCACCGTTGCCGCAGAGACCTGGCCACCGTCCACTCCTCGATTTTCGCCGGGCTTAGCAAATTCCCGGCCAGTCGTAGCCCCCACAAACAACGGGCGACCGGAAAGCCTTCCGTCCCTTGGCCGGCTGCTCGCGCACGGAGGCGGGCGGGCGACCTCGCTTCCCATTATCCACTGGAAGACGGTCTGCGTCGGCGGGGTGCCACCAATGCAACGGTGCTGTCAAGCCGAGGGGACTTTTGGCCCCTCTCGCAAGGGTCCCAAGCAACGGTCCGCGCCTTGACACTGCCCCTCGGCCTCTTTATTCACGGCCCCGCGTCCCCCGAGGGAGGTCGTCGGGCGCATGGTTGCCCCCGGCTCGGGAACGAGCCCTGCATGGTGAGTGGCGACCGCAGTGCCGCACTCCGCCTCTCTGAAGAGGCCCAAACCCTCCCCCGACGCAGGCCTACAGAAAGAGCACCATGAGCGACGTCTTCGACAAGTGCAGCAATTGGAAGGACTACCGCATCGCGAAGGCCACCGGCCTCTACCCCTATTTCCGCGTCATCGAGGCGTCGCACGGCGCCACCGAGGTGGAGATCGAGGGCAAGCGGGTGATCATGGTCGGCTCCAACAACTATCTGGGCCTGTCCGCGGACCCGCGCGTCAAGGAAGCGGCCATCAAGGCGACGGAGAAGTTCGGCACCACGTGCTCGGGCTCGCGTCTGCTCAACGGCACGCTGGCGCTGCACGAGGAGCTCGAGGGACGGCTGGCCAAGTTCCTCAACCGCGAGGCCGCGGTGGTCATCTCCACCGGCTTCCAGACGAACCTGGCGCTGTCCTCCATCCTGGGCCGCCACGACATCGTCTTCAGTGATCGCCAGAACCACGCGTCGCTGGTGGACGGCATCCGGCTGTCGTTCTCGACGGAGCGCAAGTTCCGCCACAACGACATGGACCACCTGGAGCAGCTCTTGTCCCAGGCCGATCCCAATGCCGGGAAGATCATCATCACCGACGGCGTCTTCTCCATGGAGGGAGACGTCTGCAACCTGCCGCGCATCGTGGAGCTGGCGAAGCAGTACAACGCGCGGGTGATGACGGATGACGCCCACGCCATGGGCGTGCTGGGCGAGAAGGGCCGGGGCACCTCCGAGTACTTCGGCCTGGAGAAGGAGACGGACCTCGTGATGGGGACGTTCTCCAAGAGCTTCGCGTCGCTGGGCGGCGTGCTGGCGGGCCCCTTCGACGTCATCAACTACATCAAGCACAAGTCGCGCTCGGTCATCTTCTCCGCGTCCATGACGCCGGCGTCCATCGCCTCGGCGCTCAAGTCGCTGGAGATCATCGAGGCGGAGCCCCAGCGCCGCGCGCGCCTGCTGGACATCGCGGAGAAGATGCACAACGGCTTCCGCGCCATGGGCTTCGACACCGGCGTGTCCGTGACGCCCGTCGTCCCCGTGCACATCGGCGACCAGACGAAGTGCTTCCGCTTCTGGCGCGCGCTGCACGAGGCGGGCGTCTTCGCCAACCCGGTGATTCCGCCGGCGGTGGAGGCGGGCCACGCGCTCATCCGCACCTCGTTCATGGCCACGCACACGGACGCGCAGCTGGACCGCGTGCTGGACACCTTCGAGACCATCGGCCGCAAGCTGAACGTGATTCCGCAGACGCGCCCCACCGTGTACGAGCCGGTGCAGATCGCCCGTCCAGGCACGTCCGTGCGCTCCAACAAGGCGAGCGAGAAGTGGGCGGCGGGCTCCGCGGGCCTCTTGGCGGACCAGGGCGGCATCACCCTGGATCAGCTGTCGCGCATGTCGTCGCGCGAGGTGGCCGGGAAGATCTTCGACGCGGTGGAGCAGCTCACCTGGCGCGCGGCGAACCTGCAGCCGGAGGACCTGCGCCAGCTGCGCGCCGCGCCCATGAAGCTCTGGGAGAAGCGCGGCGAGCTGCCCGGCTTCCTGTTGGAGAAGGGCGCGCACTTCTTCCTGAAGAACGGCACCGACGGCAACTCCGCCGAGAGGACCTGATTCCACCATGGCCCTGCCCGCCGAGCCGCCCGCAGTCCAGCCCGCCCTTCCGCCCCTCCCCTCGGATGTCCTGGTGACGCCCGTGCGGGACGCCGCGGCGCGGATGACGTTCATCCGCTTCCCGTTCTCGCTCTACACGGGGGACCCGAACTGGGTCCCTCCGCTGGAGATGGAGCGCAAGGACTTCCTGGACCCGAAGAAGAACCCCTTCTTCGAGTACGGCGAGGTGGAGCTGTTCCTCGCGTGGCGAGGCCAGGACGTGGTGGGCCGCATCGCCGCCATCCGCAACCCCCGGCACCAGGAGATCCACGGCACCAAGGAGGGCTTCTTCGGCCTCTTCGAGTGCGTGAACGACGCGGGCATCGCGCGGCTGCTCCTGGACGCCGCGGCGTCGTGGCTGAAGGAGCGCGGGCTGGACAGCATGATCGGTCCGGCCAACTTCTCGTCCAACCAGGACTGGGGCCTGCTCATCGAGGGACACGAGGTCCCCCCGGCCATCATGATGCCGTACAACCCGCCCTACTTCGCCGCGCTGCTGGAGGCGTGCGGGTTGGTGAAGGCGAAAGATTTGTTCGCGTTCGATTTGTCCTCGTCCGCGGAGCCGCCCGAGAAGGTGGTGCGCATCGCGGAGAAGATGCGGCAGCGCGAGGGCATCACCGTGCGCGCGGTGAACCTCAAGGACTTCGCCGCCGAGGTCGAGCGCATCCGGGAGATCTACAACTCCGCCTGGGAGAAGAACTGGGGCTTCGTGCCCTTCACCGACAGGGAGTTCGACCACCTGGCCAAGGAGATGAAGACCATCGTCCGGCCGGAGCTGGTGCTCATCGCCGAGGTGAAGGGCGAGCCGGTGGCCTTCTCCATGACGCTGCCGGACGCCAACGTGGCCATCAAGGCCGCCAACGGGCGCCTGACCACCTTCGGCCTGCCCATCGGCCTGACGAAGATGCTGCTGGCCTCGCGCCGCATCCAGCGCCTGCGCCTCATCACCCTCGGCATCAAGGAGGGCTACCGGCGCCGGGGCCTGGACGCCATCCTGTACCTGGACACGCTGCGCACCGCGCACCGCCTGGGCTACTCGGGCGGGGAGATCTCCTGGACGCTCGAGGACAACCACCTTGTCAACCGCGCCATCGAGTCGATGGGCGGCAAGCGCTCGAAGACGTACCGCCTCTACCAGCGTTCGCTGTAACCCCCAGGGAGTCCTCGTCGTGCGTTTCCTGCTCACCGGTGGCACCGGCTTCATCGGCCAGCGGCTCGCGAGCCGCATCGTCGAGCGAGGCGACTCGCTCACCGTGCTCGTGCGCCCCAGCTCTCGTCGCGACGCGCTGGCGGCGCTCGGCGCCCGGTTCGCCGTCGGGGATTTGACCACGGGCGAGGGCCTCACCGAGGCCGTGCGCGACGTGGACTGCGTGCTGCACCTGGCCGGCGTCACCAAGGCCCGGGAGCCCGCGGGCTACTTCGAGGGCAACGCCAACGGCACCCGGCGCCTCGCCGAGGCCATGGCCGCCCTGCCCCACCCGCCCCGGCTGGTGTACTGCTCGTCGCTCGCCGCCGCGGGTCCGTCCACGCCCGAGCGTCCTCGCCGCGAGGAGGACCCGCCGGCCCCTGTCTCCACCTACGGCCGCAGCAAGCTGGGGGGCGAGGAGGCCGTGCGCGAGCTGGCGGACAAGGTGCCATCCGTCATCGTCCGTCCGCCCATGGTCTACGGGCCGGGCGACGTGGAGTTCATCCCCTCCGTCATCCCCATGGCGAAGCGCGGCGTCGCGCTGAAGAGCGGCTTCGGCCCCAAGCGCTACTCGCTCATCCACGTGGATGACCTGAACACCGCGCTGCTCGCGGCCGCCGAGCGCGGCCCGACGCTCGACAAGGCCGACGCGGCGCGCGGGGTATACACCGTGTCCGACGGGCACGAGTACTCGTGGGAGGACGTCTGCGCCGCGGTGGCCCGGGCCCTGGGCCGCGCGCCCCCCACCGTGCTGCCGGTGCCCGACACCGTCGGCTACTTCCTGGGCCTGGGCTCCGAGGCCATGGCCCGCCTGCGCGGCACCGTACCCATCCTCAACCGCGACAAGGTTCGCGAGATGACGTGCGCCGCGTGGACGTGCACCACCGAGCGCGCCTCGAAAGAGCTGGGCTTCGCGCCCACCATCCTCCTGGACCAGGGACTCGTCGGGACGCTCGCGTCCTACGGCCACGCCTGAGCCCTGGAACGACGAAGGCCGAGGCCCTCTTTCGAGGAGCCCCGGCCCGAAGTCAGCACGAGCTGCGTTCAGCTCACTTCGCGGGAGCCGCCGAGCCGCCGGTGCCCTTGGCGGACTGGGCCGCGTTCTCCTTCTCCAGCTGAGCCCGCTTGGTCTTCAGCGTGGAGAGCAGGCCGTCGAACCCCTTGGTGCTCAGCAGCTTCTGGAACTGGCCCTTGTACGTGTCCACGAGGGACACCTCGTCGGTGACGACGTCGTAGATGCGCCAGTCGTTCTTCACCTTGTAGAGGCGGTAGTCGACGGGGATCTGGTCCTTCTTGAGGGTGAGCGTCGTGTCGACGGTGGCCTCGGAGTCCTTGATGGTCTCCTTGCCGTACTTCACGTCCGCCTGGGCCTGGCCGATGGCCTTCTGGGCGTAGGAGGCGCGAAGCAGGCCCGTCATCGTCTCGGAGAAGTCCTTGCGCTGGGCGGGCGTGAGCGAGTCCCACGTCTTGTCACCCAGGGCGCGCTTGGCGAGCTCCTGGAAGTCGACGAACTTCTCGACGACGCTGGCGAGCGACTCGACGGTGGCGCCGGGAGCGTTGGCCGCCTTCTGGACATCCGCGTTCCCGGACTTGACGACGGTGAGGGGCGTGGGCGCCGCGGCCAGCAGGGTTGCGGCGAGCAGGGAAGCAATCATGGTTTTCGGCTCCGTGCAGAAGGTCGATACAGCGGACAGGCGCGTGGCCCCGATTATTCACGCAGGGCCGGGGGCGTCCCGGTGACACGAGAGAGGGCCGCCATTCCCAACCGGACGTCGAACCAGCTCTTCGCCCGGTCGCCTGTAACCTGCGCATAGGCGGTGAAGGCGTCCACCAGATCTCTCGTTTCGCCGGTTCCCAGGTCGAAGGCGGCGAAGGCGGAGGTCACCCACCGACGGGCGCTCTTCTCCGCGTCGGTGAAGGCCTTGGCCTTGGCCCACGCGGCCACCAGCTCACCGTGGACCTTGGTGACCTCCAGGCGGATGGCGGCGTGGATCTGCTTCTCCTGGGCGCGCAGCTTGTCGAGCTCCGCGCGCGCCTGGTCCAACTGCGCGTCCTTGATGGGGATGTCGAACGTCCCCCGCATCACCAGGCCGAGGCCCGCGGTGCGGTCGTTATACGGGTCATACGCGAAGGGGCTGCGCTGCCGCGTCGCGCTGGTCGTGAAGCGCAAATCGTAGAAGCCCGCGATGCCGAAGTCCGGGAAGTAGCTCCGCTCGCGAATCAACACTTCGGACTCGCGCGCGACGATGCCGGCGGCGACGGCGGTGAGCTCGGGGCGGTACTGCTCGGCCAGCTCCAGCGCGCGCTCCAGCGACGGAGGCTGCACCTCGTCCTCGAGCGGCAGGTCCTCCTCGACGATGGCGACCTCCTCGCCCGGCGGCGCGTTGGCGAGCAGGCCGATGGCCGTCATCGCGAGCGCGCGCCCCTGGATGACGTCCGCCTTGCGCGCTTCCACCACCTGCCGGAAGAAGCGGACCTTGTACGTGTCCACCTGGGACACCTGCGGCGACTCCTCCTTCAGGAGCGCGGCGATCTTCTCGGCGGCGTCCTCCAGGCGCTTGGACACCTCCTCCATCTGCTGGAGACCGGCGCGCGCCAACTGGTAGCTGTAGTACGCCTGCGCGGCCTGGAAGCCGACCTCGTCCCGCACGCGCTCACGCAGCGCCGCGCCGAGGATGGGCCCCTGGGCCCCGGCCTTCTCCAGCGCGGACAGCTTGCCGAAGGTGTAGATGGGCAACACCGCGTTGCCGTTGGAGAACACCGTCACGCCCACCTTGCCGAAGTCGAGGTCTCCCTCGAGCGAGGCCTTGGTGGTGGGAGGGCCGCCGAGGCCGTCGTTGCGCGCCTCGGGGATGGGGCCGCCCATGCCCACGGTGATTTCGAACTTGGGGAACCAGGCCCACCGCGCCTGCTTGTAGAGCGCCTCGAACTTGCGCAGCTCCGCGGAGGCCTCCTCCACCCGCAGGTCCGACGTGCGCGCGCGCTCCACCAGCTGCGCCAGCGTCAACGGACCGGCCTTCTGCGGGGCCTGCGTGTCGGGCGCGTTGGCGACGCCCTGCTTCACCTGCTGGGCCTCGCGCGCGGGCTCCTTCATGGGCGCCGGGGACACCGCGCGTCCACCCGAGGGCGTCGACGCCGAGTCCACCGACTCGGGAGCAATCGTCGGAGGTCCGGGAGGCAGCGTGCCGCCGCCCGCCCCCGTCGTCGGCGCGGGGGTCTGCGGCCCCGACACTCCAGGTGTCGAGGAGCCAGTCCCCGGCGTCGGTGTCGGTGTCGCCGTCCCCGTGCCGGGGGTCGCCGGCGTTCCGGACGTGCCACCCGTGGTGCCTGTGCCGGAGGTCCCGGACGTCGTGCCGGTTCCCGTCGTCCCTGGCGTCGAACCACCACCCTGCCCCGCTGAGCCCGGTGTGAACTGCGCGGCCGACATCCCGGCCGCGAGCACCAGCGCCACTGTCACGCCTCGATCCAGGTGTCTGCGCATCACTCGGCCTCGTGCGGGCCCCATATCCGAGAACCCAACGACGGCGCAGCATCTTCGTTCGCCGACGCCCAGTCATTGACCAACTTCGTTCGCTGTCGAGAGTCGTCCGTCACGCGCATCCCTGTCCCGCACCACGCCGTCGCACGGACAGATGCGTGATGAAGCAAAACGCAGCGGTGATTTCGTCGGGACCCGCGGACTGGCCCCACGCGAGCGGCCCGGCGATGTCCGGGTCCTCGAACACGAAGGGCTCGCGGATCCGCGCCACGAGCCGCCAGCGCGACCAGACCGTCGACGTTCCTCGCGACACCCGCCGGAAAAGAAAAAGGCCCGCCGGGTTTCCCAGGCGGGCCTTCCTACTTCAGAGTGGAGCTAACCGGGATCGAACCGGTGACCTCTTGAATGCCATTCAAGCGCTCTCCCAGCTGAGCTATAGCCCCGTCTTTTGCTACCGGCCGCCTTGGGGAGCGGCCCGACGTCGAAAGTGGGTGCCTTCTACCGCCTCTTGTTCCCAGGGCCAAGAACTGTTTGCGGCTTCGGTGCGTTTTTTCCAACCTTCAACCGCTCAGCGACTTCTTCCCCTTCCCGGAGGATGTCCGTCAGCTCGCGCGCGTGCGCCTCGGCTGCCTGCTCGGCGGCCTCGATGGCCTTGAGCGCGGACGCGAAGCCCGCGGGAAGCTCCAGCCTGCCCTTCTGGATCTGCCGGTAGACGACCTCGCCCAGCTCCTTGAAGGCGCGCTCCTTCTGGTCCTTCAACACCGTGGCCTTGGCGTTCGCCCGGGCCAGGTCCGAGTTGCGCTCCACCGCCTCGCGCAGCTGCGCCAGTCGGGCCTGCGCCGCCTGGAAGGCCTCGTTGATCTGCTTCACCACGTCGGACTGCTTCGGGTCGGCCGGCACGTCGGTGACACCCCTTGAAGAACCTACGCTGGCGTAGCGTGTGGCCTCGTGGACTGTCAACCCTGCCCGGTCCGCCGGAGCCTCGCCGCGAAGAAGCCGCCTCCGGGCACTCGGGGAGGCAGCGCCTTGAGGTACGGCCCCTGGGCCGCGAGCGCCGCCCGTTCCGCTCCGAGCACGTCCGCCACCGGCTCCAGCGTGAACTCCGGGTGCTTCGCGAGGAAGCCCTCGACGACGGCCTCGTCCTCGTCTGGCAGCACCGAGCACGTGGCGTAGACCACCAGCGCCCCGTGCTTCGCCTGACGACTCACCTCGTCGAGCAGCTCCGACTGGGTGGTCTGGTACTTGGCGATCTCCGCCGCGTTCAGCTTCCACTTCTGATCCGGCTCGCGCGCCAGCGAGCCCGTCCCGCTGCACGGCGCGTCGATGAGGAGCACGTCCGCCTCCGACAAGGGCAGCGGATGCGGGAAGGCCACCTGTCTCAAGGAGAAGTGGCGCACGCGCTCCCGGGCCTCGGCCAGCCGGCGACGGGAGCGATCTCCCGCGAGCACCTTCCCCGTGGGACCGACGAAGTCCGCCAGCGCCAGCGTCTTGCCGCCCGCGCCCGCGCAGACATCCGCCACGGTGAGCCCCTGCAGTGAGCCCCCCACCGGACGACACACCTCCGAGATGAGCTGGCTGCCCACGTCCTGGACTTGAAGCCGCCCGGTCTTCATCACCCGGGTCTCGAAGATGCGGTGGCTCGCGTCCACCACCCGCACCGCGTCCGGAGCCGCCAGCACCGCCTCCGCGGCGACGCCCTCTTCCTGGAGCGCGGCCAGCACCGCGTCGCGAGTCCCTGGCGGCCGCACCCGGAAGTGCAGTCCGGGCTCCTCGTCGAGCGAGGACAACAGCCCCTCCAGCACCGACTCCGGATAGGCCTGCGCCAGCTTCTGCACCAGCCAGTTGGGGAACGAGTAGCGCACCGCCAGCCGCTCCGCGTGGGTGTCCGGCAGCGGCGCCTCCGGCAGCGGGGACTCCACCACCTTCTGGAGCACCTCGTCCTTGAGGGTGCGCGGCCTCACCGGCCCGGGGAGCCGGACCTCCGGACCGATGCGCGTCCAGCCCTCACCACAGAAGATGCGCCGCCAGAGCGCATACCGCACCAGCGCCTGGTCCTCCGTGAGCACCAGCTTCCCCGGAGGGTGACCC
The DNA here is from genome assembly GCF_900111765.1 of Myxococcus fulvus. Next base: position 748,729 of record NZ_FOIB01000003.1, on the reverse strand, counting down.
AACAGCTTCGCCGCCAGGTCCAGCAGGCGCTGATGCCGGGACAGCTCGCGCACCACGAGCGCGGCGAACCGGCGCTCCTGTCCTCCGAGCCCGTCCGCGTCGCGCAGCGCATTGGCCAGCGCGGCCTTCAAGGGTTCGCCCCGCAACACCGCGATGTGCGCCTCGAGCGCCGCCGTCGCTCCCCGCCGCGAGGGACGACCAAGCCGCGCCGCATCCAGCGGCTGTGTAGGCCAGACAGTGTCCACGGATGCCAACCTGCCCTTTCAACCGTCCAGGCCGAGCGTGATGACCAGGCACCCGGTGGCGGTCCGCACCTCGGGAGAGTCCTCCGCGCCCACGAAGAATGACGCGGGGGCCACGAAGCGCGTCCCCTCGACGTCCAGCTCGCCCTCGAGCAACAGCGCCGCCTCGCGTCCCCGCGGCCGCGCCGCCCAGGTCCACTGGCCGCCCGCCACCAGCCGCACCCAGATGGCGCCACCCGCTCCGCCACCCGGCGACGCCAGGTGCACACCGGGCGAGCACTCCACCCAGTCTCCCTCCGAGGGAACCGTCGTTCCCCGAGAGGCCGCCTCCACGCCCCGGTGCACGGCGAGGAAGCGCTCCACCAGCCCGAGGATGTCCTCGATCTGGAAGGGCTTCACCAGGATGCCGTCGGGGACATGAGGACGCAGCGCCCGCGCCACTTCCTCTGGGGACGCCGCGCTGACGATGGCCACCGCCTGGCGCCCCTTCCGGGCGGCCTCCAGCACGGCCCGACCGCCCGCCTCGCCGCCGCCGATGCGCAGGTCCGTGAGCACCAATTCGAAGCGCTCCTGGGAGAGGACCTCCAGCGCCTGGGACACGTCGCCCACCGAGCGGACCTCCGCCAGGTCGGCGATCAACTCGCCCATTCCTTCCCGGAGGCTCGCGTCGTCCTCGACCAGCAGAACCTTCATCTCGGGGTATCTCCAACGCCCCTGACGGGAGCTCGTCCGCCATACTCCCGGGCAGGGGGGCCGCCCAGCGGATGCTGGCAGCCCACCCCTCGTGGGAAGTGGCCCTCCCCGGACTCGAACCGGGACGCGGGGTCAGCCGCAGCGGATTTTGAGTCCGCCTCGTCTACCAATTTCGACAGAGGGCCGTTTGTTGGTGAAGCGGCCAGACGTATACCGCGATGGCCGCGCGGATGCATCCGAAGATTGCGGTGCTGCACGTACATCGCTATGAGGGCCCCCGCATGTACAACCTTCTTATCTCGCTGGCAGTGGGAATCGTGGTCGCGCTGCTGGTGAAGCTCGCCAACTTCTCCATCTGGGCCGGGCTCGTCCCGGGCCTCATCGCGGCCGTCATCACCTTCTTCTTCCTGGGCCGCCGGGTCGCCGGGCAGATCCAGGCGCTCATGACGACGGTGCAGTCGGACCTCCAGTCCCAGCCCACGAGCAAGAAGGACGCCGAGGGTCGGGTGGAGCGCGCGGTGAAGACGCTGGAGAAGGGCCTCGTCTACGACAAGTGGCAGTTCATGGTGGGGCCGGAGATTCACGCGCAGATTGGAATGTTGAAGTACATGGTGAAGGACCTGGACGGCGCGCTGGTCCACTTCAAGAAGGGCAGCTCGCGCAACTACATGGCCAAGGCCATGGAGGGCGCCCTGTACTTCCAGCGCAATGACACCCCGGCGATGAAGGCCGCCTTCGAGGCCGCGGCCAAGAGCGGGAAGAAGGAGGCCATCGTCTGGGCGGTGTACGCCTGGTGCCTCCTGCAGAAGAAGGAGAAGGACGAGGCCCTCCGGGTCCTCGGCCGCGGGGTGGAGGAGAACCCCAAGGACGAGAAGCTCAAGGCCAGCCTCGGCCAGCTCCAGAACGACAAGCGCCTGAAGATGAAGCCGTACGAGCCCATGTGGTGGCAGTTCGGCCTGGAGACCCCGCCGATGATGCCCCCCATGGGCGGTGGCGGCGGCCGGCGCATGCAGTTCGTTACCCGACGTTGATCCGCAGTCAGCGGGCCGGAGTGGAGGGCGCCCTGCCCTCCTCCGCCCGGGAATTCCTACCGGTTCCCCACGACGCACGCTGGAACGACTTCCGCCCTTTCCCCGTGGGCGACGCCGCGCGCGAGTGCAACCCCCTGAAATGACGTCCGCTCGGATGCCCTCCTCGAGGGCATGCAGCTTGCTCCACGCCCACGCGCGTCGGTGGGGGTGACTCCCCGTCGGGCAAGGGCGATGGGCTTGGCGGCCGGAGGTCTCGGGTGAAGGTTGCGGGAGGCGGTGGGTGCTCGCAGGACCGGGAGGCGGCGGATGCGCCTGGGGCGGCGCAGGGGCGGCGGGAGCACCTGGTGGGGCGTGGCATCCGAGACCTCTGGACCGCCAATCATCAGGAGCGCAACGAAGCGGAGACGTTCATGCAACGGCGAGGGCGCACCTCCGAGCGGTCCCTCCTCCTGGTCATCGAGGACGACGCGAGCGTGCTGGAGAGCCTGTCTGATTTGCTCGCCTCGCGTTTCGACGTGCTGGGGGCGGCGGACGCGGGCGTGGGGTTGGAGCTGGCGAGGGAACACCGGCCGGACCTGGTGCTGCTGGACAGGTTCCTGCCCAGCGGGGATGGGCTGGCGGTACTGGAGGCGCTGCAGGAGGACTCCCGGACGGAGTCCACGCCGGTCATCTTCCTGACCGGGGACGCGGACGAGGCCACCCTGGAGCGCTGCCTGGAGATGGGCGCCGTGGACTTCATCCACAAGCCGGCGAGCGCGAGGGAGCTCATGGCACGGATCGACCGGGCGCTGCGGCAGAGTGAACAGCAGCGGCGGCTGCAGATCCTCGCCCAGACGGACGCCCTCACGGGGCTGGCGAACTTCCGGGCGCTCACCATCCGGTTGGAGGAGGAGCTGCGGCGCGCCCAGCGTTACGGCTACCCGCTGAGCGTGGTGATCATCGACCTGGACCACTTGAAGGCCATCAACGACGGCATGGGCCACGACGTGGGCAACCGGGCCATCCTCGCGCTGGCCAACCAGCTCAAGGGCAACCTGCGCGAGTCGGACTTCGCGGCGCGCTTCGGCGGTGACGAGTTCGTGGCGCTGCTGCCCCACCAGACGGCGTTGGAGGCGGCGGTGTTCGCCGAGCGCATCCGCTCCGGCCTGCGCTCCGTGGGCGTGCAGAAGAGCGACGGCCGCCCCGCCTCCTTCGGGTTGAGCGTGAGCGTGGGCATCGCGGACCACACATTGGAGACACCCCGGGACGATACGGAAGGGCTGATGAAGGCCGCCGACGCGGCCCTCTATGAGGCCAAGCGCGAGGGGCGCGACCGGGTGGTGGTGTTCGGCCGTCCGGCCATGGCGCCTTCCGTGCAACGGCACTGAGCGCGGGCACGACGCAGCAGGCGACGGCGGGAAGCAAGAGGGCGCGGATGATTCTGGGCAACAGGCTGACGAGCGGTTCGAGGGTGGCGGTCGTCGGAGGCGGTATCGCGGGTGCGGGGCTGGCGGCCTCGCTGCTCTTCAATGGCAGGGCGCGGGGGCTGACGCTCGATGTGCGCGTCTACTCGGGTGGCCTGTCGGAGCGCACCGCGCCGCCCGCCGTGCTGACGCCGGAGTGTCGCTCGCGGCTGGCCGCGCTGGGCTGTCGCATCCCCACCGAGTGGCGCGCCCACGAGCTGCGCGGCGTGGAGATCATCTCCGAGGGGCGGCGCGAGCTGCTCCCCTCCTCTCCCGGTGGCCTGTGGGTGGTGGACGGCTGGCCTCAAGGACAAGGCGGGCTGGCCCAGGTGCGGGACGTGCTGGCCACGGCAGCCAGCGCCCAGGGCGCGCGCTTCCTCGAGCGGCACGTGGACCGGGTGGAGCGGCAGCCCGCGGCCCCCGATGCGCCGGCGTCCGTGCGAGGTGCGGGCCCCCTGGTGGTCCGAGCGCAGGGAGGCGGCGAGCGCTTCCACGCGGTGGCCCTGGCGGGGGGCGCGGGTCCTCTCATGGGCGACAACTTCTTCCCGGGCTTCCGGCCCGCGCCGACGATGCCCGCGGTGCAGGCGCGGCTGCGGCATGCGTCGTCGCGGTTGGAAATCGCGCCGGTGGCGCGGCTCTGGGTCGCGCCGCTTCCCACGGTGGATGGATTGTTCCTCCTGCCGGGCGCGGACTCCGTCTATGCGCTGGCCTTCGGGCCCGCGGTGACGCCAGCCGATTTGTGCCAGGCGCTGATGATGGCCTCGCGGGATGGGCTGCTGGAGGAAGGCTTCGAGTTGGCGGCGCTGGAGACCACGCGGCTTCCCTACGGGCCCGGGCGGACGCTGGTGGCTCCGGGACAGATTGCGGTGGGCCCGGCGGCCTTCGGCCATCCGCTGCAGGTGGGGCTTTCGGAGACGCTGGCCTCGTGCAGCCGGGCCGCGGTGGCGCTGCTGGACGGGGGATTGGACGCGGGGGCCCTGGAGCGCCGGTATGTGCGCGAGGGCCTGTGCGAGCTGATGGAGGACGCGTCGGCGGGCGCCCGGGCGGTGGGCTGGTTGCGGCGCGCCGGCAAGCGGGCGCCCTCCGCATTCGTCGCGGCGAAGGGGCGGCGCACCTCGGTGGGCATCCATGGCGGTGGGGTGCTGGGCTTGAGCGCTCCCACGCCGCTGGCCCTGCTGGGGGCCGTGCGCTGGGCGGGCCTGCGCGAGACGATGAGCAACTGGCTGCGGATGTCGCTGGAGCCGGTGCCCCTGGCCATCCCGGAGCTGGAGCCGGACCTGTACTACGTGGTGGATGATGACGCCGATGCGCGCGAGGCGCTCACGGCGCTCCTGGAGAGCACCGGGGCCAAGGTCGTCGCCTTCGCGGATGAGCTCGCGCTGTTCTGCGCGGTGGCGCGCAGGCCTCCGACGGCCATCGTCCTCGACGTCGTGCTGCACTGGGTCGATGGGCTGCGGCTGTGCGAGGGCTTGAAGCAGCATCCCCTCACGCGCAACACGCGGGTGGTGGTGATGAGCGGATTGAACCGGCCACACGTGCGGCAGCGCGCGCTCGACGCGGGGGCGGAGGCCTTCCTGCCCAAGCCCGTGGACCCGGAGCTGCTGATGCGCATCCTCACGGGCCGACTGACGTCGTCCGGCGGCTCGAACGAGCGGATCGCCCCGTTGCCGCCGAGCGAGACGGGCGAATCGGACCGCTACGCCGCCTATTAGTCACGCGAGGCTTCCGCACGAAGAAGGAGGGCACGGTGGCCAGGCGGTCACCGTGCCCTTTCGATTTCGACTCAGCGACCTCGGGTCAGGGCGACACGGAGACGCTCCGCATCGCGCGACGCAGCTCCAGGGAACCCGCCATGAGGGCGATGCCGCGCATGAGGATGGAGATTCCCACCAGGGTGCCCACCAGCCACACGGCGGAGATGGGCCACTGGGCCATGATGATGACGCCCAGCGCGATGGAGATGGCGCCGTAGGCAAAGTCCCAGCCCCACTTCGGATAGCGGTCCATCAGCGACGTCACCACGTGGAAGAGGCCACTCGCGAAGAAGTAGCCCGCGAGCAGGAGCGTCAATGCGCCCAGGCCCGCCGCGGGATTCATCAGGACGAAGATGCCGACCACGGTGGAGAGCACGCCGTTGAGGAGGTAGAGCCAGAACGGGCCTCCGGACTTCCGCACCCGGAAGGACGAGATGATCTCCGCGATGCCCGTCCCCGCGAGCAACGCGCCGAAGAGGATGACGGAGACCATGCTCGTGATGAACGAGGAGCCCAGCGCCACCAGGCCCAGGATCGCCATCAGCACGCCGAGGACGAAGAGAGGCCCCCAGGCCGCCGAGGCAGCCCTGCCTCCTTCGCCCGCGATGGGGTCACGTCTGAACTGTGTATCCATGTCGCTCCGCTCCCGCGTCGAGAAAGGATTCAGCGGCGAACATGGGTGCCTCGCGTCACGTGGACAACGTCGCGCCTTCCCGGCCCCTCCCCTCCTCGCCCCTCCCTCCGGGGCAGGACTCACCCACAGGGGACGAGGCACCAAGGCCTCACCCGAGGGATTGCGGTGAGTGCTCGCGGAGCGCGTCATACGGAGGCGGGACGAAGACGGCGCCCGCCTCCTTCCGGAACCAAGTGAGCTGACGCTTGGCGTATCGGCGCGTCTCCTGCGCCGTGTCCTGGATGGCCTCCGCGACGCTCATGCGCCCGTCCACCACCGCGCGCGCCTGCACGTAGCCCACGCTGCGCATGGGGGCCGCCTCCGCGTATCCCCGCGCCATCAACGCACGCGTCTCGTCCACGAGCCCGGCGGCGAACATGGCCTCGGTGCGCGCGTTGATGCGCGCGTACAGGTCCTCGCGAGCTGGCTCCAGGACGAAGAGGCGGAAGGGATATCGGTCCGGAAGGAACGCATGGGCCTTGCGGAACTCCGAGGCGGGCACGCCCGTCTGCGCATGGATCTCCAGCGCCCTGACGACACGCACCAGGTCCTGCACCGGTAGCTTCGCGGCGGTCTCGGGATCCACGGCGGCCAGTCGACGGTGGACGGCCTCGCGTCCCTGCTCCGCCGCGAGCGCCTCCATCTCGGCGCGCAGCGCGGGGAGCGCGCCCGGAGCCTCCACCACGCCATGCAGCAGGATGCGCAGGTACAGCCCGGTCCCACCCACGATGATGACAGGCCGCCCACGGCCGGTGATGTCCGCGATGGCCGCGTCCGCGCGACGCTGGTACTCGGCGGCCGAGAACGTCTCCAGCGGGTCCACCATGGACAGCAGGTGATGGGGCACCGCCGCGAGTTCCTCCACGGACGGCTTCGCGGTACCGATGTCGAAGTGCCGATACACCTGCTGCGAGTCGGCGCTGACGATCTCTCCGCCCAGGCGGCGCGCCAGCTCGATGCCCAGCGCCGTCTTCCCGGATGCCGTCGGCCCCGCGACCACCGTCAACATCGGCCCATCACCCATGTCGCGACGCTCCCAACGCAGCCCTCACCACGGTGACAGCGGAGTCATCCCGCGAGAACACCAACCGCGCCGACTCCACCTCGGACAACAACCGACCCGCGGACGCCAGCATCGCGGCCCTGCCCGCGGGAGAAGCCTCGGGTAACAGCACATTGTGCACCAGCATCCGCCCCGTCTCTCCCCCGCCCTGACGCTCCCACCGCGAGCTCGATTCCCATGCCAGCGTCCCCACCGCCCCCAGCCGCGCGTCCCGAGGGAAGCCCACGTTCCACGGCGTCCCGGAGGCCCGCCACAGGCCCGGTGCCTCCGGCCATATCGCGACCAGCTCGTCCGAGAGCAGTGACTCCCCGGCCCCCATCCACAGTCCACCGAGCGTGCTCTTGCCAGCGCCCGAGTGCCCCGTGAACAGCGCCGCGACCCCGTCATGCACGAGCGCCACGCCGTGCACCAACAGCCCTCCGCGCCGCGCCAGCTCCGCCGCCAGCATCACGCGAAGGACCACCTCCACGGGGAATCTCCCCGCGCCGACCACCACGCCTCGCGCACCACTCGCATCGATGCGCGCCGAGTAGTCCTCCCCCTCGAGGACGAGCGCGCCATCCTCCGCGCGCCAGGGACGGGGAAGCGCTCGCGTCACCGGCTCCGCGCGCGGCACCTCGGGCGGGCGCACCTCCAACCGGGAGACGCGAGCACCGGCCGGAGGCTCGTCGACGATGAAGCCCGCGAGCGAGCGCTGGAGCAACTCCTGGACGCGGGCCTCCGGAACATGAAGCCCCACCGTCCAGCCCGCCAGCGTGAGCCAGGGGCCGGACGTCTCCTGCGAATCATCGAGGCGGTCCGAGCGACGGGGACCGGACGGGCCGGCTCCCGACGAGCTCAGGGCGTGCACTCCGACTCGCCAGGGATGTTGCACTGGGACATCGCCGCGAGCGCGACGAAGGGCTGCTCCCACAGGATGGCGGGCGCCTCGTAGCGAGGCGTGACGGCGGACGCCGGAGACGTCTCCGCCGTCGGGGACTGCGAGGCCGAGGGGGTCGAGGGATGGTTCACGGGAACGGTACCGGGAAGGCGCAGATGCGGCCGTCCTGAGAGCCGACGTGCAGTCGGGAGACAGTGGTGTCGATGGTCGGCGTGCCGATGAGCTGCGTACCACCGATGGCGACCTGGCCGGAGTCCACGCCGCCGATCATCTCGAGCTGGTGCACGCGGCCATCGGAGCTGCCCGCGTAGATGCGGACCACGCCGGCCTGGTTGAGGGTGAACGTACCGGACGGGTTCGCGATGGGCGTGGTCCACGCGCGCGTGGGCGCCGTCGCACCGGGCGCCGAGTAGTCCCAGAACTCCACGGCGCCGCTGGCCAGACTCGCCACGAAGCCGCCGCCGAGCGGGCGCACGAAGCTGGTGAACGCGGGCGTGCTCGGCGAGGGCCGGGTCCCCACATTCACATTCCACACGGCCTGCATCGTGTTGCCGTCGACGGCATGCACCACGCCGTCGCTGTTCGTCGCGAAGATCTGATTCGCCACGCCGTTGCGCACCAGGCTGTGCTCCAGATCGCCCAGTGACAGACGCCCCACCTCGGCGCCATTGAGGGTGTTCAGCACGCGGAACGTGGCCGCGGCTCCGTTCGCCTTCGCGCCGATGAACAGCCGGTTGGTGGTGTAGTCGACCACCATGCCGCCGCTCACCATGCCCAGGTCTCCGGGCTGGTACGTGAAGACCGGCACACCCGTGCGCGCGTTGAGCGCCACCACGCGGTTCTGCGCGGGGTTCGCCAGCCGCGTCGCGAAGAACGCCAGGTCCGTGTTCGGACGCGCGGCCTTGTACGCCGCGTTCGCGTAGTCGTGGAGCTGCGTCACCGGGAACGACTGGATGGTGCCGATGGGCGCGCCGTTGTTGTTCCAGCGCCACAGCACCGTGCCCGTGGTCGCGTTGAGCGCGTACGCCACGCCGCTCTGGTCCGCGGTGAGGATGTACTGGCCCGACAGGCCATTGAGCGGCACCACCGGGAAGCGGCTGCCGATGAGCCCCGACAGCGGCAGCGGACGCCAGCGCTCCGCGCCATCCTCGGAGGGGTTGGTGACGTTCGTCAGGTTGGCGACCACCGAGTCATTGAAGGAGCTGAAGATGCCCACGCCCAGCTCGGTGATCGGCTGGAGCCGCGCATCCAGGCCCACCGAGTAGCACCACAGCGGCGCCGAGCCCACGCGGGCCCGAGGCGTGGCCATCAGCGCCACCGAGGCCGTGGGGCGATTGCCCGCCGAGTACAGCCCCACGTCATCCGTGTTGTAGACGCGGTAGTAGTACGTCGTGCCATTGATGACGCTCGTGTCCTCGAAGGACGTCGCCGAGCTGAACGACTCCGACAGGACGACGGTGGCGTTGCCCAGCGTCGCACCGGCCGCGTACGTCCGACCCGCGACGGGCGCGGCGTTCGGCGCTGCTCCGGCCGCGCGGAGGATGAGCACGCCGTTGTGCACCGAGGGGTTGTCCCACGTCACCGTCACGCTGGCATCGCGGGCCACCGCGGTGAGGCGCTCGACCTCCGGCGCCAGGCCCGTGGCGAGCACCATCGGCGTCTCGATGCGCGCGGCGGCATCCGACCCGTAGGCCACCGGGAGGTGCACGCGGTGCCGGAACGCGGTGGGCGCGTTGACGTTGGCCACGGAGGCGTACGTCACCGTGAAGGTGCGCTCCTGGTTGGGCATGATGCGCACGGCGTTGGAGTTCGCCACCCACGTGTAGCTCGCCGTCGCCGTGTCGTAATAGGACATCCATCCGGTGGGCGCGGGCGGGTTGCCGGTGATGCCGAAGAAGTTCACCGGCGGCCGCAGCAGCTTGACCTCATCGAGCGGCACCGTGCCGCGGTTCTGCACGGTGTACGTCACCGTCTGGTTGCCCTGCCCCGGCACCAGCACCGACGGGCTGACCTTCACCCGGTGCGCGACGACGCGGCCCTCGGCCGAGCGCACCACCGGCGTCGAGACGGTGGCGCCATTCAGCGTCGCGTCCGCCTGGACATCGAACGCATAGGTCGAGAACTCCGCGCCGGTGACGGTGTAGCTCCAGATGAAGTGCGCGGAGGCCCCCGGCGCCAGCCGCGCCATGTTGGCCGGGCTGGGACCCGACACGAGCGCCATCTGCGCCGAGCCCACCAGCACGGGCGCCCGAGGCGTCACGTTGAGATACGAGTTCGTGGGGGACGTGTTGGTGACGCTCAAGCGCACCTTGACCGTCTCGCCCGTGAAGGCCTGGGTGCTGTCCACGTCTCCCGCGGCGGCCAGCGGCGCCACGTTCACCATGGGCGTGTCCGCGACGTTCGACGTGACGGAGCTCCCGCCATTGCGACCCCGGACGCTGGCCACCATGGTGCCACCCGTCTGCGTCGTGGCCCTCGCGGAAAGGATGCCCGCGCCGCGCTGGGGGATGGTCACCGTGAAGCTGGCGGGCTGCACCTCGACGACCTGGAACGTCACGCCACCGGCGCCCGTGCTCGGGCCCTCGGCCGTGATGTTGGTCTGGTTCGCGGTGGAGGAGCGGTTCTCGATGACCAGGCGCGCGGTGATGTCGTCACCCACGCCCACGGCGCGCGGGGAGATGTCCACGCGCGTCGCCAGGCTCACGCGCTGCCACTCCGCCTCGTCCGCGGTGCGGTTGGTGCCAAACGACAGGTTGCCGCAGGCCTCGTGCGCTGAGAGCTGCGTCGTGAACTGCTGTCCCACGGCGTTCGTCGCGCTGATGTTCGGAATCATCCGCAGCGTGAACGTCGCGGAGTCGTCGAACATCAGCCCGGCATCCGCGCCCGCGCAGTTGACCGGGAGGTTGTAGCGGACGTTGCGCGTCGCCACGTTGTGGGTGGCGATCCATCCAGCCGGTGCGGGGCTCTCCAACAGCGTGTAGCCCGTGGGCAGGGTGAAGCTCACCTGGTTGATGGGACGGAACTGCGGCGAGTTGGCGCGCGTGTTGTTGCGCACCCGGACGCGCAGCTCGGACACCTCGTCCATCACCACGGTGGCCACCGTCTCCCCTGGTCCAGGGAGCGTGGTGAAGACGGCGGCGCGCGTGGTGCTCTGCGCCAGCGCGGCCGAGGGCAGCACGAGCGCGGCGAGCAGCGCGGCGATGTGGGCGTGGACGGACTTCATGGGGGCGGGGCTCACGTCACGGCTCCAGGGTGAAGGCGGCCGTGGTCAGCGGCGCCCCGTCGAAGAGGAAGCGCACCTGCCAGGTACCGCTCATGGCGGAGGTGGCCACCGTCGTCCCGGCCACGGGCAGCGAGAAGCGCAGGGTCCTAGGCACCTCCGGCTTCCCCACCACCACGCTCGTCCGTCGCTCATACGGGTGGCCGGTGGGCGACACGAACTCCACCTCCACCGTGCCCTTGCCGCGCACGCCCGTGAGCGTCAGGTCCACGTCCACCTGGGACACGTCCGACAGGCCTCGCGAGCCGGTCTCCACCACCTCGGCGTGCCCCGTCAGGGGCGCGGGCATCGGCTCGCCGACGACGGGCACCTCCGCTGCGGGGGGCCGCGCCGCCACGTCCTCCTCGCCCAACACGTCCGTCGGGGATACCGGCGGCACCTCCCGAGAGGGCGCGTCCGTCCAGTCCGACACCTTGGGCGCCACGCCGCCCTCCGTACAGGCCGCCAGCAGCAGCGCCGCCGCCGAGAAGCCCGCAATGCGCGCTCGCATCACCGCACCTCCTGAAGCTCTTCGATGAGGCCCAAGCGGGCCAGTTCCGTCAGAAATCGCAACGTGTCCGCGAGCACCGCGCCCACGTCCATGGAGAACTCACGGGCCACCACTTCGGCCACCGAGCGCGCCGAGCGCGTCCCGTCGCTGAGCTCCCAGATTCGCACCGCCGTCGCGTTGAGGCCCCGCAGCGTGCGGCCCTCCGCGTCCAGCAGCAGGAAGTCCGCGCCGAAGCGCTGCCCCTCCGCCCCCGCGCGCCGCCGGGGATGACTGTCCCCCCCGAAGTCGCCGCTCATGAGCGCCCTCCCCGCCCCAGCCACCGCGCCACCCGCCCACGCACCACCGCGCGCAGCCGCCCCAGGCGCGACGGCCCGCCATCCCACGCCGAGTCCAGTTCCACGCCGCGCCTTCGCACGCGCGCCACGCACCCGAGGATCCGCGACGCGGCGATGGGAGGATCCTCTCCCACCGCGTTGTCCCCACGCAGCGACAACACGCCCTCTCCCACCGCGCACACCCGATGGAGCACCAGCGCATCGTCGAACCGCGCCAGCACGACCTCACCGAGGCGGGGCTCGCGAGACAGCGGCTCGACACCCGCCACGTCTCCATCCCGCAATGACGGCCACATGCTGTCTCCCCGAACGGGAATCCAGCGCAAGGCCTGGGAAGGAGCGGAGCTGGGGGACTCACTCGACATTGACGGCGGAAGTCTACCGCACCGGCCAAGGTCACGCGACTGAGTCGCCCGGAGTTCTCCCTGAATTTCCCGGAGGTTACAGAGCACCTCCGGGATTCAGAGGAATGTCAGGGATTCAACAGAATCCCAGGCTGATACATCAGGTCGCGTTGCCGCGCTGCGCAACCTCGGTCGCCGAATGCTCACGCACCGCCGCGGCGAGGCCGCTCAGGCTCACGGGGATCAGCGAACCATCCGCCATCCGCTTGAGCTTCGCCTCTCCCGAGGTGCGCTCCTGCTCGCCGAGCACCAGCGTGAAGCGGGCCCCGCTCTTGTCGGAGCGCTTCATCTGGCTCTTGAGGCTGCCACCCCGGGTATCGAAGTCGACGCGCAGGCCCTCGCGCCGCAGCTTGCTGGCCAGGGTGAAGGCCGTGTCCTGCGAGCCCGGATCCGCCACCGCGATGAACAGGTCCGGTGACGCGCCGAACTTCCGGGTGCCTTCCTTCAAGAGCAGCACCAGCCGGTCCAGGCCACACGCAAAGCCCACGGCGGGCACGTCCGGTCCACCCAGGCTCTTCACCAGCTTGTCGTAGCGTCCACCGCCGCCCACCGTGCTCGCGGTGCCGAGCGCCGGGTGCGACGCGATGAACTCGAAGACGGTGCGCGTGTAGTAGTCGAGGCCGCGGACCATGCGCGGATTGACGACGTACTTGATCTCGAGCGCGGTCAGCTTGCGCTGCACATCGTCGAAGTGCGCCTTGCACGGCTCGCACAGGAACTCGAGCACGTTGGGCCCCTTGCCGGCGACCTCCTGGCACTTGGGGTTCTTGCAGTCGAGCACGCGCAGCGGGTTCGTCTCCATGCGGCGGTGACAGTCGCCGCACAGCTCCTCGATGTGCGCCTTGAGGTACTCCACCAGCTTCGCGTGGTACGCGGGCCGACAGGCCTCGTCCCCCAGCGAGTTGAGGTTGAGCGCGATGTCCTGGAGCCCGAGCGCCTGGAGGAACTGGGCCACCATGTCCATCACCTCGACGTCCTGGGCAGGCTCCTTCGAGCCGTAGGCCTCCGCGCCGACTTGATAGAACTGCCGGTAGCGGCCCGTCTTCATCCGCTCGTACCGGAACATCGGCCCCGTGTAGAACCAGCGCGTCAGCGGCTCCTGGTTCAGGATGGAGTGCTCGATGTACGCGCGCGCCGCGGGCGCTGTGCCCTCGGGACGCAAGGACAGGCTGCGGCCACCCTTGTCGTCGAAGGTGTACATCTCCTTGCCGACGATGTCCGTCTCCTCGCCCACGCTGCGCACGAAGAGCGCGGTGTCCTCCACCATGGGCGTGCGGATCTCCCCGTAGCCGAAGCGCCCGAACAGCTCCCGGGCCAGCCCCTCCACGTGCTGCCAGATCTCAATCTCCCCTGGCAGGAGATCATTCATGCCCTTGACGGCGGCGAGCGTCTGGCTCACGGCACCACTCCGATGCGCTGCCCCAACCGCAGCACCGCTTCCTCCTGCAGCACCGGGTCCCACTTCACGCGGCCCGGCTCGAACAGCAGGATGACGGTGGAGCCCATCTCGAAGCGGCCCAGCTCGCCGCCCTTCTCCACCTTGTAGCCCTCTTGGTAGCGGTGCACCTTGCCCGGCTGGCCCGTGTGCGTGGTGACCTCGTCGTACGCCGCCTTGATGCGCGACACGCAGGTGGCCCCCACCTTCACCACGGCGCACTTGCCCGCGGCCGTCTCCAGGTACGTCACCAGCCGCTCGTTGACGCAGAACAGGGACTGCTTGTTGAGCACCGACGCCGGGTTCACCGGCCAGAACTCACCGGGGATGTACGCATAGCCGGTGATGGTGCCCGCGAGCGGCGAGTGGATGCGGTGATAGTCCCGCGGCGACAGGTAGATGGTCGTCCAGGCGCCACCGTGGAACGGCTTCGCCGCCTCGGCGTCACCCAACAGCTCGTCCACCGTGTACTCGATGCCCTTGGCCTGCAGGCACCGGCCCAGGTCGGAGTAGCCCACCTGCGACACGCGCCCGTCCACCGGCGACACCACGGACTTCGCGTCTGCGTCGATGGGGCGCAGGCCCGTCTTCAGGCCGCGCGTGAAGAACTGGGCGAACGTCGGGTAGTGCTCGATGGGGTGCTCGGCCTCCGCCATGTCCACGTTGTAGGAGCGGGCGAACGCGCGCATGGCCGCCTGGTGCACGGGCGCGGGCAGCGGGGCTCGAGTGGCCATGCCCACCACCGTCGACAGGGCCGACTTGGGCAACAGGCGCATCAACTTCATGAAGGTCTGGTCGTTCATGGGGCGTCTTTGATTAACGGCCGGCGTCCGTCGCCGCGGGGGGCGTCGTCCCGGCATCCAGCGTCCGCGTCACCGTCGTCACGGAGCTCTTGGGCAACAACATCAGGACCCGACCTTGTTCGGTCAGCAGCACCGTGCCCACGTGGCCCGGGTACTCCAGGCGGCAGGCCGTGCTGTCGTTCATCTCCCACGCGTCCCGGATGCCCCGCCCTTCCACGTCGATGGGCGTGCCGCGCTTGAAGCAGCCGCGGAAGCCGGCCACCAGCTCGCTCGCCGGAGAACCGACCTGGGGGCCGTTGATGGGACCCGCGTCCGGGGGACCCGCGTCGACGGGCTCCGCGGGAGGGGGCGGCGGCGGGGGCGCCAGCGTGGTGGAGGGCGCGCCGGGCGGAATCTCGCGGGCGCTGGCCACGGCCTTCTGCCGCGCGGCGACCTCCGCCTGCATGCGCGTGCGCTCGCGCTGGATGCGCTGGAGCAGCTCCTGCGCGGAAGGGGCATCCAGGCTGTCCTGCGGCACGCGCTGGAGCTGCGCCTCGATGGGGCCCATCTTCGGGTCCAGATAGGCCTCATCCAGCTTCTGCGCGTACAGCTCGCGGAACTGGCGCGTGGCCTGCTGGTACTCCGGCGACGACGGTTGCGGCTCGCGGCGGCAGGCCGACAGCAGCAGCAACAGGGAGGACAGCAGGGCCGCGAAGGGCCGGAGGGACACTCGGAGGACCTGGGGGCGCACGGACCCGGTTTATTTCATGTCCCCCGGCCCGTGCACAGTTTTCCGAAGGCGGCGCGTCAAACCCCGAGGAACAGTCGCTTGCCGAAGTTGAGCGCCAGGTCCGCGTCGAAGATCTTCTGCGCCGCCGTCTCGATGTCGTACTCCACCCGCAGGTACTCCACCGTGCGAGCGTCCGTGTCGCAGATGACGAAGCAGGCCCGGTTGTCGTAGTCGCGCGGCTGGCCCACGCTGCCCACGGAGATGATGTACTTGTAGCCCCGGCGGATGCCGAACTTCTGGGCCACCACGTCGTTCACCTCGCCATTGCCGATGGCGAACGCGCGGCACAGGTGGCTGTGCCCGATGAACGTCACCTCGGGCAGCTCCTCCACGTACGGCGTCAGCTCCCGCGCCTGCTCGAGCGCGAAGATGTACTCGTACGCCTTCGGGTCGATGGGCGAGCCGTGGCAGAAGCCCACCTCGCCGATGCGGTACGTGTACGGCAGGCTGCGCAGCCACGCCATGTTCTCGTCCGTGAGGACGTTGGCGGACCAGTCCAGCGCGTGCCGGGCGGCGTCGTAGTAGTACGAGTAGTCCATCCGCCCCGCCACCGCGGCGTCGTGGTTGCCCAAGAGCGTCACCTCCGCCACCGAGCGCACCAGCTCACAGCAGGGATTCGGGGACGCGCCGTATCCGACGATGTCCCCCAGGGAGACGATGCGGTCCACCTTCTGCTGGTCGCAGACCCGCAGCACCTCGGTGAGCGCCTCGATGTTGGAGTGGATGTCGGAGATGACGGCGATGCGCATGGATGCCTCGGCTGGTGGGAGCCCGGCGCTCAGCCGGCCCAGACCGCCTTCACGGGGTTCTTCTGCTGCTGAGAGATAATCCGCCGGAGCCGTCCCAGGGTTTCCGCGTCCAGCGACTCGAACCGCAACCCCATCCCCGGCGGATAGGCCCGGTCCTCCTCCTCCCGCAGCCATACCACCGTGGCCGCGGTCTGCACCTCGGGATCATCCCCCGGGGTCAGCCGGAGCACCGCCTTCGCCCCTCGCTTCAGCGGCGTCGCCGTCCGCAGGAACAGGCCGCCCTCGCTCAGGTTGGTGATGCGCGCGTACAGGGTGACATTGTCGGTCTCGCACCAACAGCGAAGCAAGGTCGGCACCCGCGCGGACTTTCGGTTATCGCTCAACCCTCTTCCTTCCCCGAGCACCCAAAAGGAGGAGAGCCTAGGGACGGCCTGAATCCACCGTCAAGTTCGTGGGTGGGGCCGGACCCCACCCTGCCCGCCCGGCGCTCAGCGCTCCAGCGGCCCCAGGTCCTCGAAGTGGGTCAGCTTCTTGAATTCCGCGAAGCGCGCGTGGATCTCCGGGCGCGTCACCTCGCGCAGGCGCTCCAGGCTGAACTTCTCCACGGTGAAGGAGGCCATGACGCTGCCCATGACCATGGCGCGGCGCAGGACGGCCGAGTCCACCCCGGACGCCGCGGTGGCCACGGTGCCCATGAAGCCACCGGCGAAGGTGTCTCCGGCGCCCGTGGGGTCGAAGACCTCGGCCAGCGGGAAGGCCGGGCAGGCGAAGATGTGGTCCTTCTCGAAGAGGAGCGCGCCGTACTCGCCGCGCTTCACCACCACGCGCTGGGGCCCCATGCCGAGGATGGCGCGGGCGGCCTTCACCACGTTGTGCTCGCCGGCCAGCTGCCGCGCCTCCGCGTCGTTGACGAAGAGCAGGTTGACCCGCTGGAGCGTCTTGAGCAGCGCGTCGCGGCTGCCCTGGATCCAGAAGTTCATCGTGTCCGCGGCCACCAGCTTGGGGTCGCGGACCTGATCCACCACGCGCGCCTGGAGCTCCGGGTGGATGTTGCCCAGGAAGACGTAGGGCGTGTCGCGGTAGGACGCGGGCAGGTCCGGCGAGAACGTCTGGAAGACGTTGAGCTGGGTGTCGAGCGTCTTCGCCTCGTTCAGCTCGTAGCCGTAGCGGCCCTTCCAGCGGAACGTGCGGCCGGACTCACGGGTGAGGCCCTCCAGGTCGATGCCCCGGCCCTTCAGGAAGCTGACGTGGGCCTCGGGGAAGTCCTCACCCACCACGGCGACGACGCGCACGGGGGAGAAGAACGACGCCGACGTGGAGAAGAACGTGGCGGACCCGCCGAGGACGTCCTCCTTCTGTCCGAAGGGGGTTTCCACCGAGTCCAATGCGACGGAGCCGACGACGAGCAGGGACATGCGAGCTTCCTGGAAATGGCCGAGAAAGCACGGCTTCCAACCAGGACCCCGTGCCCATGCCGGGTACGTGGTTTCACGGCCCGCGTCAAGCTCGCCGCGCGCTGACGGCGCTCACGGCGAGGGGATGCCGGTGGCCGTGATGATGGCCTTCAGGTCGTCGTCGGTGAAGAACAGGCCGCCGCCCACGAAGAAGTCGCGGCCGGCGATGAGGCGCTGGGTGACGACGTCGCGCTGCTGCGCGTTGAGCATGTCGTCCATGCCCGCAACGACGAACAGGTGGTCGAAGGCCTGGGCCCGCAGCGTGGCGCGCAGCCGGGGGTAGCGCAGCTCGTCCGCCGCGAAGTTGAACGCGTCCATCTTCAAGGTCAGTGCGTCGTCGAACAGGTGCAGGTCCGCGCCCACGCCACCGGTGGACTCGATGAGGCCCACGCGCAGGGTGGTGAAGTACCAGCGCTTGGCGAACTGGGCGCTGATCTTCAGGCTCTCCTTGGTCACCTTCTGCGTCTGGATGACCGGATCTCCCTCCGACGGCGGGTTGGTCTGCACCACCTGGGTGGTGACGGTGCCGCGCGGGTCGTCGACGATCTCCAGCAGGTAGTACTTGTCCGGCCGGGGGATGAGGCGCAGCGACAGCATGTTCTTGGAGCGGCCCTGCGCGGCCAGGTAGGTGCTCTGGATGCCCACCTCCGTCTGGAGCTCCGTGAGGCGGGAGACCAGGCTGGACACGTCGCGCACCGTCTCGCGGACCTCGCGGCCCACGCTCTCGTCGGTGAGCAGCATGCCGGCGGTGCTCTCGCCATCCTTCACCTTGCGGGTGATCTCCTCCAGGTTGCCCAGGGAGTTGTCCAGCTTGGTGAGCGTCTGCTTGAGGCTGGCGACGCTCTCCTTGAAGTCCCCTTCCCCGCTGCCGACGATGTTCTTGACGCTGGCGAGCACCTCGCGGACGTCGCGGGTGATGAACTCGATGTTGTCGACGATGCGGCCCACGTCGGCCTGGTTGCTCTGGGTGATCGTCCGCACGTCGGACGACACGCCCTCGAAGTTGGCCAGGATGACGTCCAGGCGGTCCGCGTTGCGGCGCACGGTGGCGTCCACCGAGTCCGACAGCCGCACCAGGTTCTCGACGATTCGCTGGAGCGAGCCCGCGCCGCGCTCACCGCCGAGCACCTCGCGCAGCGCGCCCGTCACCTGCTGGATGTCGGAGGTGATCTGCGACAGCGACTCGAAGATGGCCTCCATGCCCTGGCTGTCGATGACGCGGCGGATCTGCCCGTTGGTCTCCAGCTTGGGCGCGTTCTCCGTTCCGGGGTTCAGGTCCAACAGGTAGTCGCCCAGGAGCGACTCCGAGCGCTTGGTGAGGACCGCGTCCTCGCGCAGGTCCACGTCGTTGCGGATCTTCAGGAACACCCGCGCCCGCGTGCCCTCCAGGACGATGTCGTCGATCTCCCCCACCCGGATGCCGGCGATCTGCACCCGCCCGCGCACCGCGAGGCCGGAGGCGTCCCGGAAGTAGGCCCAGACACGCGTCGAGTCACTGTCGCTCAGGCCGCCCTCGCGCGCGAACAGCACGAAGCCGACGAAAAAGGCCCCCGCGGCGATGACCAGCAGGCCAACACGGAAAGGCGTAACGAGCTTCTTCACCTGATGTGACTCCGAGGGCTACCGGCCGGGCGCGACTCTAACGTTTTGCATCCGGAGTGCCACATTTTCCTGAAACCGGACCCGGCGGGTGCGGACCCTGTCAATTCTTCCCGAACCACGTCTCCAGGAACACCTTCACCGCCGGGTGCTGGGACATGCGCAGCTGCTCCGGGGTGCCGTTCTCCACGATGACGCCCTTGGACAGGAAGGCGATCTGGTCCGCCACGTTGAAGGCCGAGGAGATGTCGTGGCTGATGACCACGCTGGTGACGCCCAGCCCCTTTTGAGCCGCGAGGATCATCTCGTCCACGGAGTCCGTGGTGATGGGGTCCAGGCCGGTGGTCGGCTCGTCGTAGAGGACGATCTTCGGGTCCAGCACCACCGCCCGCGCCAGGCCCACGCGCTTGCGCATGCCGCCCGACAGGTCCGAGGGGAATTTGGACTCCACCTCTCGCTTCAGGTCCATCAGGTCCAGCTTGGCGCGGACCTTGGCGTACAGCTCGTCCTCGGACAGCTTCGTGTGCTGGCGCAGCGGGAAGGCCACGTTCTCGAACACCGTCATCGAGTCGAACAGCGCCGCGGCCTGGAACACCATGCCGAACTTGTTGCGCACCCGCTGCAGGCCCTCGACGCCCATGGGGACGATGTCCTCCCCGTCGATGACCACCTGGCCGCTGTCCGGGCGCAAGAGGCCGATCATGTGCTTCATCAGCACCGTCTTCCCGGAGCCGGAGCCCCCGAGGATGACGCACGTGCTGCCCTGGGGCACGGAGAGGTTGATGCCGGTGAGCACCTTGTTCTCACCGAACGTCTTCTGCAGGTCCACGATTTGAATCATCGGCTTCGTGGACGCGCCGGCTTCGGGACGCGGAGGAGGACCGGAGGCAGCCATCAGTGCATCACGATGCCCACGAGGAAATCGAGGATGAAGATGGACAGCGCGCTGGCCACCATCGCCTCCGTCGTCGCCTGACCGACGCCCTTGGCGCCGCCCGAGGCGTTGAAGCCCTTGTAGCAACAGATGAGCGCCACCGAGAGGCCGAAGACCGCGCCCTTGATGACGCCCTCGTAGACGTCCGCCGGCTCCAGCCACGCCTGGGTGCGCGTCAGGAACGTACCCGGGGAGATGCCCAGCCCGCCCACCGCGACGAAGTACGCGCCGGACATGCCCGTGGTGTTGAACAACATGGTGAGCATGGGGACCATGAACAGGCCCGCGAGCACCCGGGGGACCAGCAGGTACTGCACCGGGTTGACGGCCATGGTCTCCAGGGCGTCCACCTGCTCGGTGACGCGCATGGTGCCCAGCTCCGTGCACATGGCCGAGCCCGCACGCATGGTGACCATCAGCGCGGAGAACACCGCCGCCAGCTCCCGCGTCAGCGTCAGCGCCACCGTGGGGCCCACCAGGCTCTCCGCGTCGAACATGCGGAAGGCCTCGGAGGTCTGCAGGGCGAACACCATGCCCGTGAAGAGGCCCGTCAGCCCGACGATGAAGATGGAGCCCACGCCCACGAAGTCCAGCTGGGCGAACAGGTTGTGGAGCCGGTAGGGAGGCCGGACGCTCCACCGGGCCACGTCGAAGGCCAGCGTCACCACGCCACCAATGGAGCTGACGACGTCGATGAGGCCCTTGCCGAAGCTGCTCACCGTCTGGGTGAGCAGCCCGGGCTCGCGAGCCGGCTTGCTGGGGGTCTGCGTGGTCATGCGTTCAGGCGCCTACTCTTACGTGGTGCGAAGGGGGGCACAAGCGAAGTGTTCCCGTGCGAGCGGACGACGAAGGGACTACCTCACTTCGAAGCGTTGCGTTTATGTTCCGCGCCCCTTTCCTTCCATGCCCGGCTCCCCGTCAAGGCGCGCCGGGCCGAGAACTCAGACGAACATGGCAACTCAAAAGGTCGGCGGCGAGGTGGACGCGTACTGCACCCGCTGCAAGCTCACCCTCGCGCACACCATCCTGGCGATGGTGGGGACGAAGATTGCTCGGGTGCGCTGCAACACGTGCAACGGGGACCACGCCTACCGCGGGGCTCCTGGCGCCACGGACCGCCCCACGTCCTCCAGCAGCAGTGGCAGCACCCCGCGCGCGAGCCGGTCGTCGTCCAGCGGCACCACCAAGGCCGAGAAGATCATCATCTCCTTCGAGGAGCAGCTGGCGGGCAAGGACGTGGCCAACGCGCCCCGCTACAGCCCCAAGGACACCTACGCGGTGGACCAGGTCCTCCAGCATCCGACGTTCGGCGTGGGCTTCGTGACGGCCGTGCGGGGCGACAAGTTCGACATCACCTTCCGCACCGACACCAAGACGCTGGTGCACGGCCGGGGCGGCGCTCCCACCGAGAAGCCCGCCTTCAGCCCGCCCGTCCGGCAGGCCACCGGCCCCGCGGACAAGCCGCAGACCGCCGCGGCGGACGCCCCCGCCGAGGACGCTCCCGTCAGCGAGGGTTGACCGGGAAGAGCCTGGAGGGCGAAGTTCGGCGGAATCGCTCGTGCGCACCCGCTTACCGCCCTTCCTGGCTTTTCTTGTCCTGGCCGTGGCCGCGTCGTCGGCCATGGCGGTCCCGGTTTCGGGGGGGCCCGGGTTGGAGGTGCTCGCCTCCCCCACCCGGGTCGTCCTCGGGAGGGACAAGGTGGTCTCCCTGGAGGTCCGCGTGCCTCCGGAGACCGGGGCGCTGCGGGTGGCCGCCTCCTCCGGGCACTTCGCCGAGGAGCGCCTGGCGCACGGCGCGGTGCGCACCTTCCAGTGGACGCCGCCGCCCGTCCGGCATCCGCTGGTGGCGGTGTTCCTGTTCTGGGTGGAGGCCGCCGACGGCCCGCCCGAGGTCACCGTGCTGCGGCTCGCCCTGCTGGGGCAGACGACGCTCGATGTGGCGACCTCTCCTGGGGCCTCCGTCACGGTGCTCGTGGGTGAGACGCACTTCGGTCCCGTCCAGGCGGATGGGAAGGGCAAGGCGCGGGTCCCGCTGGAGGTGCCTCCGGGGATCGCTTCGGCGCGGGTGCTCGCCACGCGCGGGGAGCTGCGCACGGATGCCTCCGCGCCGTTGGATGTCCCGAGGGTGAGTCCCCATGTCGCGGCCCTCACTCCCGCGCCGCTGCCTGCCCAGGGCGGGTGGTTGCTCGTCGCGGGAGAGGGGCCGCTGGATGTGGCGCGGCTGAAATTGCGCGTCGAGGGTGGACGGGCCGAGCCCATCGAGGTCGGTGACATCGCTCGCTTCCGGGTGACGCCGGATGAGGACGCCGCCTCGGTGACGGCCGTCGTCCAGGCCGACGGTGCAGGAGACGACGTGCGCGCGCACGCGGAGGTCTTCCGGGTCGTCGTCGTGACGAAGCCCCCCGCTTCCAAGGCGCCCCATGCCCCCGTGGTCGAGGCGGCGTGGCGTCCGTCGGTCCAGGTGCTCGCCGGGGGCGTGTTCGCGCGGGGCGACAACTCGGGTCCTTTCGGTGCGCTGGGAGTGGCGTTCACCGCGCCGTGGTGGGAGCGACGACTGGCGGGGGAGCTGGAAATGGGCGTGCGGGCTGCTTCCTTCCGCGGGACGGTGGGAGCGCTCGGCGCGGTGCGCTCGCAGGTGCTCGCGGTGCCGGTGCTCGTGTCAGCGCGCGTCGAGCTGTTACGCGGCGCGGCGCTGTCCCTGTACGGCCGAGCAGGAGGAGGAGTGGCGCCTTTCCGTCACCGACTCCAGAGCGACTTCCCGGCGGAGGTGAAAGAGAGCAAGCTCTCCGGCATGGGGTTCCTGGCCATCCAGGGCGCGTACCGATTCGGGCGCTGGAGCGCGTTGGGAGAGCTGCGCGGTGCGTGGGCTCCGGCGAGCACGCCGTGGTTGGACGCCCAGCTCGGTGGTGTCTCGGCGCTGGTGGGGATGAGGTTCGAGCCATGACTCGCGCGCTCGTGCTCCTGGGGCTGATGCTGTTGTCCGCCTGTGGCTCGAGCACGTCGCTCCCCGCGCCGCGCATCGTCGACATCAATCCCGCCTCGGACACCGTCGGACGCACCGCCCCCATCCAGTTGGAGATCGAGGCGGCGTTCCCCATCCGCCTGGACTACGCCGAGGGAGAGGTGGAGACCCAAGGCCGCACGCGGGTGTGGATCGGAGAGCAGGAGGCCAGGGTGATCGCGCTGAACGCGCAGAGCCTCTTCGCGGTGGACCTCCCCGCGAACCTCGGCGTCGCGGCCTATGACGTGCGCGTGGCCCTGGCCGATGGGCGTGAGACCACGAGCCCCCAAGGATTCACGCTCGTGAGTCCGGACGCGGGCCCCGATGGCATCCCCGACGGAGGCGTCTACGTCGCGGACGGAGGCCCGGAGCCCGAGCCCGACGCAGGTCAGGATCCGACCCGACCGATGGGCGAGGGAGACATCACCGGCTACGAGTTCGAGACCATCTCGGACCAGGACATCGGCCAGCCCTTCGCCATCATCGTCCGCGCAGTGGGCCCTCGCGCCGCGGACTTCACGGACAAGGTCGACCTGTCCATCAGCAAGAACAACGGCAACGTGAGCCCCACCTCGCTGGACAAGTTCGTCGGGGGCATCTGCGTGCAAAACATCGCCATCGACGCGCAGGGCGCCAACGTGGTGCTGACGGTGACGGACCGCTTCGGCGTGCAGTCATCGTCCAATGCCTTCAAGGTGAAGTAGCCCGTTCGGATTACCCCAGCGTGCGCCGGAGCAGGTCACGCGCGCGGACCATGTCCTGCGGCAGCGGCGCATCCACTCCACGAGCCTCCACGCCGGGCAGCGCGGGCCACTCCACCCGCGCGGCATGCAGGGGCGTGCGCTCGAGAACCACGCTGTCCCCCTCCCCTCCCAGGTCCTTCTCCGTCAGCGCCGTGTCGCGGCCGTATTGATGGTCCATCAACAGCGGATGTCCCAGCGACAGCAGGTGCACGCGAATCTGATGCGTGCGGCCCGTGAGCGGCTCGGCCTCCACGAGCGTGGCCTTGTCGAAGCTCTCCACCGGGCGCACCCGCGTCCGTGACGGCTTCGCCTCCGCCTCACCCGGCCTCGCCACGCGCATGCGTCCCTTTCGCGCGGCGATGAGCGGCGCGTCGACGAGCGATGGCGCGTCGAGGCGTCCCTCCACCAGTGCGAGGTAGCGCTTGCGCACCTTGCCGGCCTCGAACGCGATGGACAGCGCGCGGTGCACGGCCGCGTCGAGCGCGAACACGAGCGCCCCCGACGTGTCCCGGTCCAACCGGTGCACCACGAAGATCTTCCGCCCGCGCTGGGACTCCAAGGCATCGCGCAGCGAGGGCCCACCGTCCCGCCCGGGGATGACGGGCACCCCGGGCGGCTTGTCCACCACCAGCACCCCTCCCCCTTCGAAGAGGATGCGAGGCTCGGTCACTCGTACTCCGACGCCGGCACGACGGTGATGGGCCCCAGGCCCTTCAACTGCTTCTTCACCGCGGCCGCGTTGCCCAGCACCACGATGGTTGGCGGCTCCGCGAAGCAGTACTTCTTCGCCACCGCGGCCACCTGCCGGGGCGTCACCGCCTTGAGCCTGTCGCGGAACCGCAACACCCAGTCATCCCCCAACCCGTTCAACCGGATGTCGGAGATGGCGCTGGCGATGGACTCGTTCGTCTCCGTGCGCAGCGGATACAGCCCGCCCATGTACGCCTGCGCGTCGCGCAGCTCGGTCGGCTTGAGGCCGGAGTCGCGCACCTTGGCGATCTCCCCGAGCGACACGTCGATGATCTCCCGCGTCGACTCCGTCTTCGTGAAGGTGGACAGCGCGAAGATGCCGGCCGCGTGCATCGCGTCGAACCAGCAGCCGATGCCGTACGTGAGGCCCCGGTTGACGCGGACCTCGTTCATCAGGCGCGACGTGAAGCCGCCGCCCAGCGCGGTGTTCATCACCGCCGCCGGGAAGTAGTCCTCGTGCCCCGTGCGATAGCCCGGGCCGCCCATGCGCACCTGCGACTGCGTCTGGTCCGGCTTGTCCACCACGATGACCCGCCCCGCCTTGGCCACCTTCTCGAGCGGCGGGATGACGGGCGCCTTGTCCGGCCCCCCCGTCCAGCCCGCGAAGGCCTCCTCCGCCGCGGCGGCCACCCGGCCCGGGTCCACCGAGCCCACCACGACCAGCATGGCGACCTTGGGCCCCAGCCGCTCCTGGTGGAAGCGCACCACGTCCTCACGGGTGAAGGTGCTCACCGTCTTCACCGAGCCGCTCACGTTGTGCCCGTAGGGGTGCTTGCCCCAGAGCGCACGCACGAGGGCGCGGTCGGCGATGACGGACGGTTCATCCAGGTCGTTCGCGAACTGGGCCAGCGTGCGCTCACGCGCATCGGCGACCTCGGACTCCGGGAACGTGGGCTCCATCACCAACTGGCCCATGACGCCCAGCATCTGCGCGAAGTGCTCCGCCGGGGTGGTGATGGCGACGGACAGCGTGTCCTCGCCCACGCCCACGCCCAGGCTGGCGCCGACGAACTCCACGGCCTCGTCGATGGCCTGCGCGTTCAGCCTCCGCGTGCCCCGGCGCAGCAACTGGCCCGCGAAGTCCGCGATGCCGTGCTTGCCCTCGGGGTCCGTGGAGCTGCCGGCGCGAATCACCAGCCGCATGGACACCAGCGGCAGCGGTCCACGCTCGGCGGCGATGACCCGCAGGCCGCTGGACGTGGTGCTCTCATGCAGCGTGGGGAACACCAGCTCCCGGCTCGTCGAGGCGACGGCGGACGCGGGCTTCCGGGAGGACGACTTCTTCTTCGCTGCCCGGGCCGGGGCCTTCTTCACGGCGCGGCGAGGGGCGGCGGACTTCTTCGAGGTTCGGCTCTTGCGAGAGGCCATGGAGTCTTTCTGGAGTCGGTCCGGGCTCACGCCTCGGAGGGCGCGGGCATCAGCGTCACGACGGAGCGGCGCTCGGGGATGAGGTACTTCTTGACGGCGGCCTGCACCTGCTCGCGGGTGATGGACGCGTAGGCGGACGGCAGCGAGAGCACGTGGCGCCAGTCACCCAGCAGCGCCTCGTAGTTGCCCATGGCGTGGGCGCGGCCGTTGTTCGTGCCCAGCTCGCGCAGGTGGTCCGAGCGCAGGTTGTTGAGGGCCTTCTGCAGCTCGCGCTCGGTGATTCCGTCGCGCGCCAGCTTCTCCAGCTCCGCGTACAGCGCGGCCTCCGCCTTCTGCGGATCCGACTCCGGCATCAGCTCCAGGAAGAAGAGGATGGTGCCCGGGTCGATGCGCCAGGACCAGTCCAGGCCCACGCCCACCACCACCTTCTGCTCGTACAAGAGCGAGCGCGTCAGCCGGCTCCCCTCGCCCTTGGTGAGCACGTACTGCGCCACGTCCAGCGCCAGCGTGTCCTCGTCCCGGGCCGAGGGGCCCTTGTAGCCGATGACGACGGCGGGAGACTGCGCGGGGTGACGCACCGTGGAGCGGCGCTCGCCGCGCTGCTCCGGCTCCGCGTTGATGACGGGCTGGGGCGCGGGGCCCCGGGGGATGTCGCCGTAGTAGCGGCGCACCAGCGCCAGCGTCTTCTTCGGGTCGATGTCCCCGGCGATGTAGAGGATGGCGTTGTTGGGCGCGTAGTAGGTGCGGAAGAAGTTCTGGCAGTCCTCGCGGGTGATGGCCTCGATGTCCGCCATCCAGCCGATGACGGGCCAGCGGTACGCGTGGGCCTTGTAGACGAGCGAGCCGAGCTCCTCGTCCATCATCCCGCCGATGTCGTTGTCCATGCGGACGCGGCGCTCCTCCTTCACCACCTCGCGCTCGCTGGTGAGCATCTCCTGGGAGATGCGCAGGGAGCGCATCCGGTCCGACTCCAGGTCCAGCACCGTCTCCAGCGCGTCCGACGAGAAGTCGTCGTAGTACACCGTCATGTCGTGGGACGTGTACGCGTTGGAGCTGCCGCCATTGGACTCGAGCGTCTTGTCGAACATCTTGGGGCCGTACTTCTTGGCCCCGTTGAACATCATGTGCTCGAACAGGTGGCTGATGCCGGTGATGCCGGGGCGCTCGTTGCGGCTGCCCACGTTGAAGAAGGTGTAGAGGCTGACGACGGGGGCCAGGTGGTTGGCCAGCAGGCGCACCTGGAGGCCATTGGGCAGCGTGGCCTCATGCACGTCGAACAGCGACTGGAGGGAGGGATCCGCGGCGCGGTCGGGAACCGACGTCTTCGAGGGGGCCTTGCGCATAGACCCCCACCGTATACAGGGCGCGGCTACAGGTCCACGACCCCTTCACGCAGGGCCATCACCACCGCCTCCACGTGGGAGTTGACCCCCATCTTCCGGTAGATATGAGACAGGTGCGTGCGCACCGTGCGCCGCTCCAGCGTCATCACCTGCCCCACCTCCGCGTTGGACAGGCCCTTGGCCACGTAGTTCAGCACCTCGAACTCGGTGGGCGTCAGCTTCCAGGGGTTGTCCGCCTTCTTCTCCGGCGTGGCGGGCTTGCCCTGGATGGACTGGAAGTAGTTCCAGAAGCGCCGGGCGATGAGGGGCTCCAGCACGGTGCCGCCGCCCATCACCTCGTGGATGCCGGAGCGGATCTTCTCCGGCCCCACGCGCTTGACCAGGTAGCCGGACGCGCCCGCCTGGATGGCCTCGTAGACCTTCTGCTCGTCGTCGAAGGACGTGAGGATGAGGATCTCCACCTCGGGCGCCTGACGCTTCACCTTCTGCGTCACCTGGATGCCGTTGATGCCCGGCAGCTCCAGGTCCAACAGGACCAGCTGGGGCCGGACGCGGACGATGTCCTCGACGGCGGCCTCCCCTTCCTGGCTGCTGCCCACCACCTCCAGCTCGTCGAAGGTGCTCAGCACCTTGAGCAGGTTCTTGAGCAGCTGCGGCTGGTCCTCGACGACGAAGATGCGGGTGCGGTCCATGGAGTCAGTCACCGTCGGGGAGCGGGGCGGAAGTCGACCACGATCGAGGAGGTCAACTTCCCTCGTCGGATCTGAACGGACAGGGGCATGCGCTCGCCCGTGGTGCGCGCGACCAGCTCCAGCTCGTGCGCGCCCACGCGCATGGGATAGCGCTTGAGGGGCGTGGTCCTGCTGATGAGCTTCCCGTCCAGATACACCTTGGCGGGCTCGTTGGTCGTGAGGGTCAGGTAGCCGCGCTGCGAGGCGGGAATCGCCTTCGCGGGGGAGACCTCCTCCTCGGGCTCCTCCGCGCGCGGCGCCGGCTCCCGCTCCACCGCCGCGGGCTTCGGCGGAGGCGCGGGTCGGGGGATGGGGGTGGCGGGCGACGGCCCCGTGCGGAGGGACTCGGCGGCCTCCTCCCCGGCGGGCGCCTCGGAATCGCCCAGCCGCCACGCGGCGACCAGGAACGTCGCGAACCCCACCAGTGCCAGCACTCCGGCGATGGCGAGCCAGCGTCCCCGACGCGCCTCCGTCGCGAGGATGAGCCGCCCGCGGGTGCTCGGTCGGGCGGGCTCCGCGGAGCTCACGGGAATGTTCTGGGAGGTCGACGCCGGCATCGCCATGTCGGCGCGATGGCCCGGACGGACCACCGCGGGCATCGGGTCTGGCAGCGTCTGAGGGCCCTTCTCCACGGGCGGCGGAGGACGCTTCGCACGGGCCGCCGCGCGACGACCGGCGACGGAGAACTCCTCGTCGTCATCCGACAGCGGAGACGGCGCGGAGAAGTCCTCCACCACGCGCATGCGGGCGTTGCGCGCCGGCGGACGCGCACCCGGGGCCGCCGCGCCTGTCCCCTGCTGCCCGTGCTGACGCCGCGGCTTGGGCGGCGCGGCGCCCGGAGGCGCATCCCAGTCCTGCTCGACCGCCGCGGCGTGGGTCCCCTCCGTCCAGTCCTCGCCATGGGCCTGGGCCTGGGGCGCGGGGGCGTCCTTCACGCGGGTCTGCGTGGAGGCGATGTCCTGCTCGTACTCCTCGGGTCGGTACTCGTCGAAGCCGGGGACGGACTCCTGGGTCTCCGCGCCGGCCTCCGACTCGGTGAGCGCGCGGGTGTAGGGGGCGCGCTGGACGATGGAGGCCTCGGGCTCCTCGGCGCCCAGGTCGTCCATCTCCGCGCCGGAGATGGGCTCCAGCTGGAACGGCTCCTTGAACGGAGGGGCCGCGCTGGCGACGCTGACCTCGTTGGGGAACAGCTCGTTGACGAAGCGGCGCACGTCCTCGATGCCCGGCATGCCGCCGCTGGCCGAGAGGAAGTTGCGGAGCGCATTGGAGAACTCGCCGCACGTGCGGAAGCGCCGCGCGGCGTTGGGCTCCAGCGCGCGGAGGATGAGCGGATCCAACCGGCTGTTGATGCGCCGGTCCAACCGGCTGGGCGGAGGCAGCGACTCGCTCCTGCGCGTGGAGACGCCGCCGCTGCCCGGCACCACCGGCTCGCGCTGGGTGAGCAGCTCGTAGGCGATGGCGCCCAGCGAATACACATCCGCCACCTCGGTGGCGGCCTCCCCTCGCGTCACCTCGGGTGCGCGGTAGGTGCCTCGGCCGCGGCCCGCGAAGGACTTGCGCAGCTGGGGCACCGCGAGCAGCGCGCGCATGGCGCCGAAGTCACAGACGGCGGGCGTGCCGTTGCGCCCCAGCACCACGTTGCCGGGCGTGAGCGCGCCGTGGACGACGCCCGCCTCGTGGGCCTTCTGCACCGCATCCAGGAGCTGGATGACGACGTAGAGCGCCACCGTGTACGGGAGGACGACCTCCTTGGTGTGCAGGCGTTGGAGGGCGGTGCCCAGGAGGTAGCCGTCGACGTCCTCGCGCACCACGGCGAGCCGCTGGCGCACGACGCCCATGTCCACCACGTGGAGGATGCCCGGGTGGCGCACGGGCTGGAGCAGGCGCGTCGTCTCCGCCAGGTCCAGCGCGTAGGCGGGGTCCGACGTCTTGGGGTGGAAGAGCTTCACCACCACTTCGCCCGAGGGAGCCTGGACGGCCTCGTAGAGCTCCGCGAGCTCTCCGGACTCGATGCGTCCCGTCAGACGGTAGGTGGCGCTCATCGCTTCTTTCGTGCCGGGCGGCGCCGACTCACGGCGGAAAAGACGAAGCCGCACCAGACGCACGACTCGCCGCGTCGGCCCGGGGGCAGCTCCAGGGTACAACCCGGACAGCGGGGACGCGCGCGCCGGGACGCGGGCGCCGAGGGCTCGGTCGCCCGTCGGGGCGACGTACGGGGCGCGGGCTGAGCGGACGCGGCGCGCAGGCGGGCCTCCAGCCGACGCACCCGGTCCTCGAGCGCGGCGACCCGGTGGGCCAGGCGCGCATGGAGGTCCTCGGGCGCTTTCGAGGGCTGACGTCGGGCGGGCGAACGCATCGCGGTCCGTCAGCGTGCCATGCCCCAGCGGTGCCCTCAAGGACCGAGCCGTGGGCCCGTACGCGTGTTATGTGTCGACGTCCCGTGGCTCCAACCCTGTCACCCTTCCGTCCGATCCCGGGCGGGCCCTCGCCGGACCCGCTTCACGGGAGCTTTCGTTCTCCACTCAACCGCGCGCGCGCCGAGGCCGCCGAGCGCAATGCCCAGCAGCTGCTCGAAGATGAGACGCTGACCCGGCTGCTCACCACCCGGCGCGAGCCGAGGGACTCGGTTCCGAGGGCGCGGGAGGTGTTCGTCAACCGCAACCTGCGCATGTCCGGCGTCGAGCTCATCGGCTTCGACATGGACTACACGCTGGCCATCTACCACATGCGCCGGCTCGAGCAGTTGTCGTT
The DNA here is from genome assembly GCF_900111765.1 of Myxococcus fulvus. The sequence continues at coordinate 718,012 of NZ_FOIB01000003.1, read as the reverse complement.
CGACATGACGCTCGCCAAGCTCATCTGCGAGTACCACTACCCGTCCGTCGTGGGGCACCTGCTCTACGACCATCACTTCGTGATGCGCGGGCTGGCGGTGGACCGGGTGAACGGCAACATCCTGAAGATGGACCGCTTCGGCCACGTGGGCCGCGCGTACCACGGGCTGCGGCCGCTCAAGCCGGAGGTGTGGCGGGAGCTGTACCGCAACAAGCGCGTGCGGCTGCGCAACCCGCAGTTCGCGTGGAACGACACGCTCTTCGCGCTGCCGGAGACGTGCCTGTTCGCGGGCATCATCGAGCTGCTGGAGTCGCTGGGCCAGCGAGTCGACTACGGCAAGCTCTACGATGACATCCGCGAGGCCATCGACGCGGTCCACCGGGACAACTCGCTCAAGCGCGAGGTGCGCAAGGACCTGGGGCGCTACGTGTTCCTGGACCCGGAGCTCGGGCCCGCGCTGCACAAGCTGCGCTCGGGTGGCAAGCGGCTGTTCCTGCTGACGAACTCCGCGTGGGACTACACGGACGCGCTGATGAAGTACCTGCTGGACGGGCAGCTTCCGGAGTACCCGAGCTGGCGCAACTACTTCGACGTGGTGGTGACGGCGGCGGGCAAGCCGGGCTTCTTCACCGACGGGCGGCCGTTCCTGGAGTTGGACCCGTCCACGGAGGAAGGCCGCGTGCTCGGCGAGGCCACGACGCTGGACCGGGGCAAGGTGTACTCGGGCGGCAACCTGGCGCGCTTCGAGGAGCTGACGGGCTACCGCGGAGAGAACATCCTCTACGTGGGCGACCACATCTACGGCGACATCCTCAAGTCGAAGAAGTCGTCGCTGTGGCGCACGTGCATGGTGGTCCAGGAGATTGAAGACGAGATCACGTACACGGCCACGCGGCGTGAGGAGATCGGCACGCTCACGCAGATGGAGATCCTCCGCGAGCGGCTGGACGACGAGGTCAACCACCACAAGACGCTCTTGAACCTGCTGGAGCGTCGGTTGGACCGCGAGCCCTTGACGCCCGAGGAGCGCGAGGCGACGGAGGAGCAGCGTCGTCAGCTCAAGTCGGAGCTGGACAAGATGCGCCGCGCGCTGAAGGAGGCGACGGACATCGCGGACACGCTGGAGGAGGACGTCGAGGAGGGCTTCAACCCGTACTGGGGCCTGCTGTTCAAGGAGGGCAACGAGAACAGCCGCTTCGGCTACCAGGTGGAGCAGTACGCGTGTCTGTACACCAGCCGCGTGTCGAACTTCCTGCACCACTCGCCCATGCAGTACTACCGCTCCCCCAGGGACCAGATGCCCCACGAGCAGGCCGGAGCGCTCTCCGCGCGCCTGTCGCCCATGGGCGGCGAAGGACCTCCGAAGGGCGCGGGGAAGGACTGACGCTCCCCTCCTTCCGCGCGCCCGGACCGCCGTTCACTGGACGGGAGGGCGCGCGGACAGGAAGGCCTGGGCCGTGTGGCGCACGTCGCTGTTGGGATCGTTCTGCCCCGCCCACGCCAGCAACTCCGCGACGCCAGGGGCCTGACGCAGGTTCGCGCCGAGCAGACGCACGGCCTCGATGCGCACCGCCTCCACGGTGTCATGGCGGATGACCTGGGCCAGCGCTGGAATCTGGGGCGCGAGCGCCCGGAAGCTGCTCGCGAAGATGGCCGCGCGCCGCACCTCGGGGGCCAAGTCCTCCAGCATAACCCTGGACACGAGCCGGTCCACGTCCGGGCCGGGAATCAACCGCAGCGCCTCCGCGGCGGCCTCGCGCACCACGGGGGACGGGTCCTGCAGGGCCTGCTGGAGCGTCGGCAGCACCCTCGCGTCCGCCGTGTTGGCCAACGAGCGGATGAGGAGCGCTCTCGCCTCGGGAGACGAGGGGCCGGTCGCCGACCGCATCAACTCCGCCAGCATCCCCTCCCCCAGGGCCGGGTCGCCCCGCAGGGCGTTGCGCGTCGCGTTCCCCAGGGCCAGCGTGGCCGTCCCACGCAGCTCCGCGTCCGGGCTCGCCGCCACGCCGCGCAGCGCGGCGACCCCCTCCTGCGTCGGGTTCTCGACCACACCGAGCGCCGCGATGGCATCCACGCGCACCACCGTCGCATGGCTGACATCACTCGCGACTTGGCTCAACGCACGCACCGCCTCGGGAGTGCTAGCCGCAGAAAGCGCGCCGAGCATGGTGCTGTACGTATTGCGGTCCTTCTCGCCGGATAGAAGCCCAGGAACGCTCGCCGCAGTCCCCGGCTCCAGCAGGAACAAGGCCTTCAGTCGCCCCATGACCTGGGCAGTCCGCTCGCCATCCGGTGTGCCGTTCTTCGACAAACCTCGCAGCGTCGTAGCAAGTTCCCCCAGCGTCGCGCCAGCGACTTGCCGCCGCAGTTCGTCGCGAGGATCCACGGGAACGAAGACGGCGGTGGCCAGAGAAGTATGGCCCAGGTACTTGCGCCGTGCCTCGAGTGTGCCAATGAGAGCGGGAGCGTGCCGTACGGCGATGCGTGACAACGAGACTTCGCCCTCGCCGATGATGGGTGGCGCGCCCTCCTTCGAGTCGATTTCCACGCGTTCATGCCCCTCTAGCGAGGTGGGCCAGAACTCCTTCCCTAGGACGATGAGAGTCCGTGACTGGGTAGCGACCGATACCGACGGGTCCACCGGCCGCAGTCCTCCGGGAGAGGCGACCCGCAGATAGCGGGCCTTCGACTTCACATAGGACGCCCCCTGCATCCCGGAATAGCGGGCGACATACTGGCCGGTGACATCAAGTTCCTGGGCCTCCCACGCATCCTGCCGCGCGTCTGGCATGACGAACTGGGTGGCCGCGACAAGCGAGCGCAGAAAATTCTGAGCGACGGGATTGATGCCTATCTCGAAATAGGTGGAGAGCGCCGCGCCCTGCATGTTGAGCGTTACGAAGAACGGGGTCTGGAGGTGCTCCAGCATCTGCGGCCGACTCCGTTCGTCTAGCGAACTCTTCCCCTCCGACTCGAACTCGAGTCGACGGGCGAGCACGTGGACCTGCAGGTCCACGGTGTCGCGCCCGGTACCCACGACGGCGAAGCTCAGCTCTCCCGTTATGCCCAGGCGCACGGACGGCGGAGCGCCAGGGGGCTGCTTTCCCAACACGAGGCGTTGCTCGGCCGTGGCTGCATAAACGAACTGGGAGCCCTCAATCCAAGCACGCCGCCACTGCGGGTCGGGGACAGGAGCGAGCAGGACCGCAGGCGGTATCTCGTCCCCGGAGGAGCGTTCCATCCGCGAATGCACTCTGTCGGAGGGCGTCGTATGCGGCGCGTCCGCGCCGACGAAGTGGGCGACGACGCCCAGGGAGAGGACGAGGAGACAGGTAGCAGCAAGCCAGTGGCGACGAGTCACGAGAGGTCCTGATGCAAGGGAGGGCTCCGGCGGCGGACCTCGCCGCCAGAGACGGATTTCAGGAAGCAGTCCCGAACGAGCTTGCTCCCCTGGGCTGGCACGCTGGCTCGACGACTACGTGCAAGGGCCTGGAGTCGGAGGCATCATGTCCATGCCCTTCGACGGAGTGGCCGCGAAGCAGTCCTCTCCACCTCTCGGTGGCGGAGTGGTGCCTCCACCGCCCGGCGTGGGGCTGGGCGCCGGATCCAGGTTGACGATGCCACCTACCGGTGAGCCGCCTACACAGGTGAAGTAGAGCGGCGCCGTACCGGCGTTGTTATAGAGGAGCCAGGCGCTGCTGCTGCCCTGAACAGAGCCACTCCACGAGGCGATGGTCACCGAGAACTTCTTCTTGATGAGGATCAGATTGATCTTCACGAAGGCCTTGAGCTTTCCGGACAGCCGCGTCACTACGAAGGAGGATCTGAGGTCCCAACCCAGGGTGCTGCACCCCTTGGACACGAGCTGCTCGCTGATGGGGAGCGACACCTCGACGAGTGTGAGACTTCCCTCTACGCCCAAGCTGGCCACGGCGACGGAAGCGACGGCCGAGGCGGTAACGAAGATGGAACCCTTCGGTGTGGCCAGGAGCTTGGCCGCCGTCGGACCGACGGTGGCGGCCGCCGTGATGCCCGCATTGCCAGCAAGTGTCGCCGTCACCGTCACCGTGATGAACATGATGGGGAAGGGCTTCTCAGCCTTGAGGAACTCCCGCGTGAAGATTTTCTCGTCCGAGAGCGTCACCGCCCCTGGGGCGAGCCGCTTTTCATAGATCTGTGCACCCAGGATGTAGATGTTCGCCGAGGCGTCGTGGACACCGGACTGCAGCCCGCTCGCCGTGGCACGAGCCCGCATCACCTCCTTCCGGCCCAGGCCGAAGACCTGTGCCCAGACCTTCCCTTCAGCGGTGGTGGACATCGACGCTCCGGTCGATGGGGTCGAGGGAATCGCGTTGAGCGCGCCATCCAGCATGTAGCCCGCGCCGAACAGCGAGTTACCGAAGCCATCGTCCTTGTGGAAGACCTTGCTGAAAGGCTGACCTGCGGGATCCACGCCGGAAGGATTCACCTGGATTCCCCCTGGCTCCGTCGTGTTCGACGCCTGGGGATCCGCGCCCTCGTCCACGAAGACGTGCGCCGCTGTATCCCCGGACTCCATGCCGGAGGTACAGACACCGGTACAGTTGTTGTACTTCTCGTAGTTAATCTCCGCGTAGATCTGATCCAGCGTGCTCGAACTGCCGTACAGGACGGTTCCGTCGTCCAACGCGACATGGTCATTCGGCCAATACATCGGGCGCGCGGACGCCGAGCCGGGTGGGCCCAACGCGACGAGCACCGACAACACCGCCAATCCACGGAATGGATGCAACATGCTGTTGGCAACTCCTTGCTATTTCGGGATGACCATCGATGAACGTGGATGACCCGGCGAGCCCAGCCACGAGGCCTTTCGCCTCCTCGACGGCGCGCGAATGCCACAGGATTCATCCATTCCCTGTCAACGCAGGGGTCTCCCTTAGGATGTATGGGTTTTACGGGACTCGTCACCCCAAGAGGGATTTCGCGTGAGTCATTGACGCCATCCGTCAGATGAAACACCGACTCGAAATGGACCCACCGATGTGTTTTGCAACGCTCAAGGCACTGGGGCGAGCGCGGCCACCCTGCCCCAGGTGACGTCCGAGAAGCGCGAGGTCGGCTCCGGAGCAATCCCCAGCTTGCGCAGGTCATCCGAGTAGCGCGCGCCCTTCACCACCACCCAGCGGCGCGCCACGCGCCGGGCCTCCTCCAGCGCCTGGGCCGTCAGGGGCGCGTGCTCCGCGAAGAGCCGCAGCACCTCGAACGCGGCCTGCGCCTTCTTCGGCTTGCCGAACATCGGGTCGAAGAACACCACGTCGAACGACGCCGACGGCAGCCCCTTCAAGTACGCGTGCGCGTCCGCGTGGTGCACCTCGATGGCGCACGAGTCCGGACCCCGCTCGAAGTGCCGCAGGCCCTCCGCCGCCACCGCGCACAGGGCCACGCTCTTCTCCACGCCCACCACGCGCCCGGACGGCCCCACCGCCAGCGAGGCCACCAGCGCGTCCTGCGCCAGGCCCAGCGTGCAGTCCAGCACCGCGTCACCGGCGCGAAGCTCCGCCACCCGGACGAAGGTGTCCGGCTCCCCCGCCGCCAGTCGCATGCGCCTCAGATGCGCCATGCCCGCATGGAACCCGAAGGAACCGCCCGGCGCCCACAGCGTCACGCCGTCGTCCCCCACCACCAGCAGGGCCTGCGCCTTGATGCCCAGCCACGGAGCGATGCCCTCCTTCGGCTTGCGCGACATCCACGGCAGCCCCCAACGCGCGGCCACCGCCCGGGCCTCCTCGCGCTGGGCCTCGTCCGCCTTGCTGCTCGTCGTCACCGCCAAAGGCACCGGTTGCATGAACGCCGCGCATCCTGCCCCAGGCCCGCCTCAACGCAACGCATCAGGACGCAAGTCCGTCCTCTCACGAATGTCGGGATTTAGACCCTAGTAGCTAAAATTTCCGAACATCATAGGAATTCTTGTCTGACCGGCCTAAACCTCCACTTCCTTCGGATGGTGGAGAAAGCCGGAGCCACCATGCGGAGGTTCCCCCTGGAGAACGCGCATGCGTAACAGAGCAACAGGAATGGCCGTGGCATTGCTGTTGGCGGGCCTCGCGGCGAGCACCGCGAGCGCCGCCACCTATGGCGCTCAGCCGTCTGGCTCGTCCGCCATCTTCTTCATCGACACCACGCAGTGGGCCGACATCCACTACAAGGTGAACAACGGAGGGCAGCTCAACATCCGGATGGCCGTGACGAACGGTCGCAACCAGTACACGGTGGGCGGGCTGAACGCCGGAGACGTCGTCGACTATTCGTTCACGTATTGGGACCTCGCCTGCAACTGCGCCTACGACACCGCCTGGGCGCGCTACACGCACTCCGGCACGCAGACGCCGGACGCGGGCTCCGGGACACCGGACGCGGGCCCTGGGCCGCAGGACGCCGGCCCCACCCCCGACGTGGGGAACATCGTCCCGCTCTTCAACAGCGGCACCGCGCAGGAGCCCGCCACCACGCAGAACACGACCGCCGCGCTCATCACCCGCGTGGGCGACCGCGTCCGCGACAGGCACGCGCGCGAGTCGCAGTACCAGGCCTATGACCACTACCTCGGGCGCTACTTCGAGAACCGCACCTTCTGGCTCGAAATCATCGACGAGGTGGCCAAGGGCGGCAGTCAGATCAAGGTGAACCTGCACACCGTCTACCCCCACGACGGCACCAACTTCCGCGCCTTCTTCCGCGGCCTCAACACCGTAGCGGAGTACTTCCACAACGGCACGTTCGAGCGGGTGAACGACTTCCTCTACACCGCCAGCGTCAACTTCAACGCCAAGGAGGGCCGCGCCATCCGCGTCGGAGATCGGATGGAGATCGAAGCGGGCGTCTTCCTTCGACAACCGGTGGAAGGCCGCTTCAACTACTACGGCCGCGCCCTGCTCTACATCGTCGGCACCGCCGGCATCGTCCCCTTCGAGGGCCAGGGCGCCGTGCTCGACTCGTTCCCCCTGCCGGAGACGGCCTGGCTCGGCGGCCGCACCACGCTGAACTACCCCTACTCCAACGAGCCGAGGAACCGGTTCCTCCAGATGGCGCTGAACATCGCGCCGGTGAATGCGCAACCCTTCGTCGAGGGCCGGCGCCTGCACCACACCGACTTCAGCGACGGCAGCCACTCGGAGCCGGGCAACCCGCTCTTCACCGCGCACGCGAACAAGCTCGGACCGAACTACATCTCCCGCTCCTGCATCGCGTGCCACACCCAGAACGGCCGGGGCCTGCCGCCGGCGGTCAACACCACGCTGGGCAACTACGTGGTGAAGGTGGGGCGCGTCAGCGGCACCACGGTGACGGCGGACCCGTTCCTCGGCTTCCGCCTCCAGCCGCGCAGCACCAGCGGCACGCCCGAGGCGGACGTGCGCATCGCCAGCTGGACGACGAGCACCGGCACCTTCGCGGACGGCACGCCGTACGAGCTGCGCAAGCCCAACTACAGCTTCCTCAACGTCATCCCGACGAACCACTCGGCCCGCATCACCCCGCAGCTGGTGGGACTGGGGCTCCTGGAGGCCATCCCGGAGACGTCCGTGGCGGCGCTCGCGGACCCGAACGACACCAACGGCGATGGCATCTCCGGCCGCATGCAGGCCGTCGTCGACCCGGAGACGGGCCAGACGCGGCTGGGGCGCTTCGGCTGGAAGGCGGGCATCGCGCGGCTCAAGCACCAGGTGGCCGAGGCCCTCAACCGGGACATCGGCGTCACCAGCGCCGTGTTCCCCACCCTGGACTGCGGCCCCTCGCAGCAGGGGTGCTCGGGCGCGAGCCAGGAGCTGAACGCCACGGACCTGGACAAGATGGTCCGCTACGTGGCGCTGCTCGGCGTGCCCGCGCGGCGTGACTTGCGCGACACCCAGGCCCAGCGCGGTGAGACGCTCTTCCAGAACGCCGGCTGCGCGAAGTGCCACGCCACCAGCCTCACCACCAGCGCCTTCCACCCGAACGCGGAGCTGCGCGGCCAGACGATCCGTCCGTACACGGACCTGCTCCTGCACGACATGGGCGCGGGGCTCGCGGACAACCTGCCCGAGGGCATCGCCAGCGGCGCCGAGTGGCGCACGCCTCCGCTCTGGGGCATCGGCCTCACGGCGGGCGTCAGCGGCGGCGAGGCGTATCTGCACGACGGCCGCGCGCGCTCGCTCACCGAGGCCATCCTCTGGCACGGCGGTGAGGGCCAGGCCGCGCGCAACGCGTTCGCCAACATGAACGCCGCGGACCGCGCCGCGCTGCTGCGCTTCCTCCAGACGCTGTAACCGAAGCCTCCGGCTCGGGGAGTCCGCCATGCGCGGGCTCCCCGGGCTCGAGCGGACTCAGGCCTCGTTGACGGCCTGCAGCTTCCGGCCGCCCTGCATGATGGCCACGGTGACCGACTGGTTCCGGCCGTTGCGCTTGGAGTGGTAGAGGCACTGGTCGGCCAGGTCGATGAGCTGCTGCTTCTCCATCCCGTTGTCCGGGAAGGTGGCGATGCCCAGCGACATGGTGATGCGCAGCGGGCCCATCTCGGTCTGGAAGACCTCCGCCTTCACCGCCTCGCGGATGCGCTCGGAGATGGTGTACGCGCCCTTGGCGTCCGTCTCCGGCATGATGATGACGAACTCCTCGCCGCCGTAGCGGGCGACGATGTCCGTGTCACGCGCCATGGACTTGATGATGCGCGCCACGCCCTTGAGCACCTGGTCTCCCGTCGGGTGGCCGTAGGTGTCGTTGACGCTCTTGAAGTGGTCCACGTCCGTGAGGATGACGGAGCACTTGCGCTGGTAGCGCCGCGCCTGCGCGAGGATCTCGTCCGCCTTCGTCTGGAAGGTGCGGTGGTTGAACAGGCCGGTGAGGCCGTCCGTGGTCGCCATCCGCTCCATCTGCTCGTAGAGCTGCGCGCGCAGCACCGCCTGCGCGGCCTGGATGGCGATGACCTCGATCATCCGCAGGACGTCCTGCTCGAAGTTCGCCTTCTTGCGCGAGCCCGCCACCAGCGTGCCCAGGATGCGGTCGCCCGCCACCAGCGGGAAGATCTTCAGCGCGCCCAGGCCGCGAATCTGCGTCTCGTCGTCGAAGATGACCTGGCGGTCCATCGCCTTCAAGTCACGCCCCGGCAGCGGCGCGCCGTAGCGCACCACGTTGGCGACCAGGCCGTTGTTGTCCTGGAACGAGCGCCCCTCGAGCGCCTTGCCCTGCGCCGTGACGCCCGTCATCCGCGCCACGCGGTGCATGCGCTTGCCTTCCACTTCGGACACCAGCGTCACCGCGCAGAAGTCCAGGCCCGCGAGCTGCCGCGTGCTCTCCAGCACCGCGACGAAGACCTGCTCGGGGCTGCCCGCGCGGTTGAGCTCCTCGATGGCGCGGAAGAACCGGTCCTTCTCGTCGCGCGTCTTGCGGATGTAGCTCATCACCCGCTCGACCTCGATGGAGCGCAGCACCTCGCCGGCGATGGTGCACAGCAGCTTCTCGTCCTGGTCGCTGAACGGCTCGTTGCCCAGCCGGTCCGCCACGAGCACGCCGCGCACCAGCCCGCCGCCCTCGATGATGGGCACCGCCAGGAGCGCCTGCACGCCCGGGCCACCGCCGTCGTAGTAGGAGACGCCCTTCAAGCCCTGGGGCGAGTTCATCCGCACCGGCGCGCGGCGCTTGAGCACGCCACCGATGATGCCCTCCCCTGCCCCGAAGCGATCCCGCTGCACCCGGTCCGAGCCGGAGCGGCAGTCGTAGAGCTTCAGGCTCCGGTCATCCGACGTGAGCAGGAACGCCGCGCAGGTGTGCGTGCGAAGCCCCGTCTCGGCGATCTCCAGCGCGGCGTGCACCGCGCCTTCAATCTCCTTCACCGAGGCGACGAGCCACTTCTCGTCGGAGCTCATGCCGCTGAAGCTGTCCTGCGTGCCGGAGCTGACCAGGCGGAAGGTGCGCGCGCGCTCCTCCACCTCGCGGATGCGCTTCTGCACCGCGTCGCTCTCCGCGCGGCGCGCCACCGCGATGCGCGAGGCGAGCACCAGGTGGTACAGGCCCGCGAAGAGCACGAGGAACGCCGAGTGCGTCGCGAAGCTGGCCGGGTTCGGCCACGGGCCGCCCAGCGTCACCAGCCCGTCGAACACCAGCGCCACGCCCAGGAGCGTCAGCCCCGCGTTGCGCGGCAGGAAGGCGACCAGGAACGCCATCAACAGATAGACGATGGGGAACAGCTCGCCGCCGCCGATGGCCACGACGATGAAGGCCGCGGCGATGAGGCCCCCGCCCAGCTCCAGGTCATCGCGCAGGTCGATGACCGCGCCCACCGAGCCGCGCATGGCCCGGCGCCACGCCGCCACGGCGATGCCCACCAGGAGGAACAGCACCAGCCCGGCCTCGGTCCACTCCAGGGTGTGCAGCCCCCGGAAGCCTCCGCGCGCCAGGTGCACGAAGGTGGACAGGCCCGCCGCGGCGGGGATGAGCCGCACGACGTGACGCAGCAACTTCCCGGGCGACGGAAACGTGCTCAGCGACGTCATGGCGACTCCAGATGGAAGACGAGTTCGCCCGGCTTCACGTAGCCAAGCTCTTCACGGACGGCCCGCTCCAGCGCCGCGGGGTCCTTGCGCAGGGCGGCGATCTCCTGACGCAGCGCCTCGTTCTGCGCGTCCAGGGCGGCGTTGCGCTGCTGCAGCGCGCTCACGTCCTGACGCAGGGAGAGGTAGCGCCGGAAGCCCTTGGCGTCCGCCACCGACAGCAGGCTCAAGGCCCCCGCCACACCCACCGCCACACCCAGGAGCTTTCCGCGTGCCGTCATGAACGCCACGGACGGTACCAGCGAGCCTTCCCCCCGCAAGTAATCCGCTCCAGCCCTGTAGCAGTCGACGAGGCCCCGCTCACGCGCGCCGCAAGCCGCGCGACTCGGAGCCGTCAGTCCTGCTTCAGGAGCTTCTCGATCGCCTTCGCCACGTCCGCGTGCCCCTCCACGCCCTGCCACCCGGCCACGGCGCGGCCACGCCGGTCGAGCAGCACGGTGGTGGGCAGGCCCTTGATGGGGCCGAAGGGACCGCGGCCATCGATGATGCTCTCGGACGCGAGCAGCACCGGGTACGGCGACGCGTAGTGGTCCGCGAAGGGCTGGAGCACCCGGGCGCCCTCCAGGTCCATGCCCACGGCCACCACCTGGAAGCCCTGGGCGCCGTACTCGCGCTGCAGCGCCTCCAGCGTGGGCATCTCCGCCAGGCACGGGAAGCACCACGTGGCGAAGAAGGAGACCAGGACGACCTTGCCGGCCAGCTTGCGCACGTCGTGGCGCGTAGGCCCCACCGACGGCAGGGCCAGCGCATGGAGGAAGGCCGGCCCCGCGTCCACCGGCCGCGACCCACGACAGCCCGCCGACACGACGGTCAGCAGGACGGCACAGGCCGCGACTCGCAGGCCGGCCCGCATGTCACGCTTCCGAGGCAGGTGGGCCGCCGCCGCGCTGGCACTCACGACACAAGCCGTAGAGCTCCATCTTGTGCGACGTCACCGTGAAGCCGTGCTTGCGGGCCACCGCGTCCTGGAGCGTCTCGATGCGGTCGTTCTCGAACTCGACGATGGTGCCGCAGCGGGTGCAGATGAGGTGGTCATGGTGGTCCCTCCCCGCGGCCGCCTCGTAGCGCGTCTGGCCGTCACCGAAGTTGCGCGCGTGGGCCAGGCCGCACTCGTTGAGCAGCTTCATGGTCCGGTACACGGTGGCCACGGAGACCTTCGCGTCCTGGGAGCGGACCTTGTTCCACAGCTCCTCCACCGACAGGTGGCCGCCGACGGCGAAGAAGGTGTCGATGATGAGGCTGCGCTGACGTGTGCTCTTGAGGCCGTGTTGGGCCATGTAGCGGGCGAGCACCTCGTCCTTGTCCTTGATTTCTTCGTGGCCCTGCATGGAAATCCCTCGGTAGGAGGCCGACCTTGCGGCACCCCTCCTCATCCTTGTTGTAACCGCGCCGAGCGAATCGCGCGCTTCCCGCCCCGCCCCAGGCTCCGGTCATCCTCGAAGTAAAGCGTCAGCGACGACTGTTGGTCTCCGGACGTGGGGCATCTGATACCTCCAGCCCCCACCGCCGGCAACGTCCGGCAGCCGGCGCCAGCAAGCCCTCCCCCCTCCGCTCGCCCCCCATCGCGACTTGCAACCGCCACAGGCTGTTTAGAATGGAGTCGGACTGGCTCATTGACACCTGTCTGGCCGCGAAGATAGAGGCATCCGCCCTCGTAAACGAGCATTTTTCCGCACCTTTCCTAATGACCAGCCCCTGGCAGAGAAGACGACAGCCCGACGACGTTCCCACCCCCGTGGCGGTTGCCGTCTCGGATTTCTGCCGGCGCGCGAAGTCGCCGGCCCCCGCCCCGGAGGTCCGGGAAGCACTCGCCTTGTTGGCCGAGGACGACGACTTCCGGGTCCGAGCCCTCACCGACGGTGAGCCGGAGACCTCCCCCCTCGGCCCCTTCGCCGTGGTGGACATCCTCCAGGGCACCGCCCCCGCCGTCGCCGCGCAGCGTCAGTCCTGCGGCTTCTACGACGTGGCGCGGGAGCTGGCCTACGTGCGCGAGCAGAAGAAGCCCGCGCCCGCCGCCGACCCGGCCATCCCCACCTTCGCCATCCCCGCCCCCCAGCCCTCGGGCGACGGCGCGGGCAAGGCGGCGAAGAAGGGCACCAAGGCCGAGGAGCCCTCCATCCTGGAGCGAATCGCCCCCAAGAAGCGCGTCGCCGTGGACGAGGAGACGACCTCGCCCCTGGAGCAGGACGAGGGGCACAGCTTCCTGCGCCGCGACCTGCCCCGCCCCCGCGGCCGCTTCACCCGCGTGGAGGCGCCCCGCACGCCGTTCATCGAGCTGACGCGCCAGGGCGGCAAGGACATCCTGGAGGCCTCGCTGGAGGGCTCCGAGCACCGCTTCGCCCTGCTGCGAAACCTCTCGCACCGCTTCAACGGCTCGCGCGGAGACCTGTCCCTGGTGGATCTGGAGACGGTGCTGCGCGATCACGGCCTGCTGGAGGCGCTGCAGGAGAAGGAGCGACTCCAGCTCCTGGACGCCTACACGCAGCAGCGTGGCGCCACGGGCCGGGTGGGCTGGGCGCTGGGCGTGAGCCCGCCGGAGCTGCAGCGGCTGGTGTCCGCGGTGGGGCTGACCGAGGAGGTCGAGGCCCTGCGCGAGCGCTTCCGCCGCGAGGCGCTGGCCACGTCCCACCTGACGCACCGGTTGGATCTGCTGGGGCGCGAGAAGTACCTCGCGGACCTGGGCATCCAGCGCAAGTTCAACGACTCGCTCCGCAAGGAGCTGGAGCGGCTGCTCAAGGACGAGGTCCCCACCGCCACGGACCTGCACGGCCTGGCCGAGGCCGTGGGCCGCAAGTATGGCTCGCCCGGCGAGCTGGTCTTCCGCGCCATCGAGCGCCTGGGGCTGGCGGAGGGGCTGCGCAAGCAGCTGCACTCCGGTGGCCCTTCCTCAACACCCTGAAGAGGCAAATCACCCATGCCCATCTACGAGTACGCCTGCCAGAGCTGTGGAAAGATGATCGACGTGCTGCAGAAGATCTCCGACCCGACGCCCGCGGCCTGCACCGCCTGCGGCGCGGAGGGCTCGCTGACCAAGGTGGTCAGCCGCTCCAGCTTCGTCCTCAAGGGCGGAGGCTGGTACTCGGACCTGTACAGCTCCACGAAGAAGGACGGCGACTCGTCGTCCTCCTCCAGCTCGTCGTCCAGCAGCTCGTCCTCGTCGAGCAGCGCGTCGTCCAGCAGCAGCGCGTCGAGCAGCACGCCCGCCGCGTCGAGCCCCGCCTCCACGCCGGCGGCGGCCTCCAGCGACAAGAAGTAGTCGCCCACGGAGGGAGGGGCTGAAAATTCGCGCGGGGTCCGGGAGCGACGCACACTCGCTCCCCGTGCCCTTCCCTCCCTCCAAGCGCCCTCCCCGTCGCTGCGCCCTGTGTGGCCATCCGGAGCTCACGGATACGCGCGGGCTCGGCCGCTTCCTGCTCGTGCCGGACCCGCATGGCCGGGGCCCCGTGTGCCCGTCACAGCGCGGCTGCCGCGGCGGCAAGCGGGACAGCTCGGCCGAGTCCACGCTGACGCAGGCCTCGCGCTGAGCTAAACGGAAGGCTCCCACGCGCCCTGTCGCGCAAGGTGCCCCGATGCTCGCTCGACGCCCCCACTCCCTCCTGGCTGTCCTCGTGCTGACCGCGCTCGCGGCCGGCTGCGGCAACTACACCCGCATGGCGCCGGACGCCCGCACGTCCCTCCAGCGCACCCTCACCGGCCCCGACGCGGAGCAGTACCTGCGCCTGTCCGGCAACGTCACCCCCTTCTTCGGCGACGGCTCCAAGCGGCTGCTCACGCCCTATGCGCCCGAGGACGTGCGCCTGCTGGACGACAGCGGCGGCAAGCCCATCTCCCCCGGCGCGGTGGAGCGCACCCTGCCGGTGGGAACCAAGCTGCGCATCACCAAGGTGGAGTTCCCCACCGCGTGGGTGGTGGCCGAGCGCGTCCTCTACACCCCGCGCACCTGGCCCTGGGTGTACCTGGCCGAGGACGGCGCGAAGCCCGACGCCCCGCCCCTCATCCTCGTGCTGCCGCCGAACCTGGATCAGCCCAACGACTTCCGCGCGGAGCTGGAGAAGGTCCTCTCCCCGCAGAACCCCAAGGCCCTGCTGGAGGCGTTCGCCGCCCCTGTGCGCGACGCCATCCGGGAGAAGCGCCTGGTCGCCAACATGTCGGCGGACGCGGTGCGCATGGCCTGGGGCCCGCCGGAGCTGGTGCGCCGCTCGCTGGAGGGCGCCGCCAAGAACGAGGAGTGGACGTACCCGGGTGGGCGCCGGAAGGCCTTCCTGTCGGACGGCCGGCTCGCTCGCGCCGAGGAGGCGGGAGCCTCCGTGCTGCCCTGAAGGCGAGGCCGGGGCCTCCGTGCTGCCCTGAAGGCGAGACCGGGGCCTCCGTGCTGCCCTAGCCCCTGCCTCGTCCGCCGCCGCCACCACCACGGCGGCGCTTGCCACCCCCACCGCCGCCCTGCTTGCGGGCCGCCTGGGCCTCACCCGGGCGCGTCAGCCGGGGCAGCTCGCCGGCCATCACCGGCCAGAACTCGCCCTTGAGCAGCTCGGTGATGAGCTGGGCCTGCGACGTCACCGGGTTCTTGAAGAACGTGGCGCCACGGCCCACCTCGTCCAGCGAGCCGCGCGCGTCGCTACCACCGGTGCACGGCAGCTTCAGCGCCTCGGCGGCCTCCACGGCCAGGTCATTGGACGTCTGCTTCACCCGGGCGTTGTAGCCCTCCACCGCGCACAGCACGTTGAGCGAGCGGACGTAGTCCATGGCCGGGTTGGACGAATCCCTGTCGAAGGGCCGGGCGGCGACGATCGCTGCACCCAGGGCCTTCACCTTGGGCAGACACTCCGCGGCGCTCCAGGGCTTCTCGCGGTTGCTGCCCCACATCTGCACGGGCTCCGGGGCCAGCTCCGGCTTCGGGAAGAAGCACAGGTATTGGCCTCGGTCCGTGACCAGCTCCAGCCCGACGAAGACCTTCACCTTCGCCTTCGCACCAATCTCGAACAGCTCGTCGCAGCCGTCCTGGGTGTTCGTCTCGGTGAAGGCCACCCCGTCCAGGCCGAACATCGCGGCCCGTTCCAGCACGGCGCGAGGGTCCAGCTCGCACCCCTTGGACAGGTGGGAATGGGCGTGCAGGTCGATGAGCATGGGCGCCGCTCCCTAACAGGCTCCCCTGGGACTGTCGAGCCCGTGCTGCCCGCCCCGCCCTCTCAGGCGAACGCGTAGGACTGGAAGGTCCCCTGCTTGGCCTGCGTGTTCTTCTCCTCGTAGGTGCGGATGAGGTAGCCCATCAGCATCAGCGAGGACGTGTTCTCCAGCACCCGGGACGGGTCCTTCGAGATGAGATTGGCGCTGTAGTTCAGGAAGAACTGCGCCAGCTCCTCCCCCGCCTCCTTGACGATGAGCGCATTCAGCGCGGTGGGCTCCATCGTCCGGATGGTGTTGATGAAATCAACCGCCAGATCCTTCTTGGTCTTCACGTCCACGGGCCTGCCCCCTTCCCCAACACGCCGCCACTCGTGGCCCCTGCCGCGAGCGCCCCCAAACGGGTGCGACCAGGACAATCTAGGCATGTCCCCCGCGCTGCAAACCCCCGCCACGAGGCCCCCTACGCCCCCACCGCCAGGAAGCCGGGTTTTTGACACCTCTGAACACCCCGTGCGATAAAGCCCCCTTGTCCTGTGTCGGGACCGCACAAGGAGTGGCAGGCGATGTTCACGGGCGTGAAGGTCTTCTCCGCCACCAAGGCGAAGGAGCGCGAGGAGCTGGGTGAGAACGTCACCCGTTGGATGAAGAGCAACTCCGATCTGGAGATCGTGGATCGCGTGGTGGCCCAGTCATCCGATAACGAATTCCACTGCTACACCCTCGTGCTCTTCTACCGGCACGGGAAGCAGCAGCCGCCGTCGCAGCCGTAGTCGAAAGGCAGTCCCCGCGGCCCGTGGTCGGGTCCGCGGTCCGGAAGGGGGCGGCCCCCCTCCTCCTTCATCCCCGAGCGGCCTATTCGGCGCGAGGCACGTACACGGCGACGCTGCGCGCAGGGACCACCATCTGGGTCTCCGTGCCGGCGAGCTGGAGCGTCCTCCCGCTGAAGACGTCCACGTACGTCGCGGCGCTGGCCGCCAGGCTCCCCAGGGGCTCCACCACCAGCGGGCGCTCCACGTCGCTCCGGTTGATGGCCACCACCGCGCCCTGCCCGTCCGGCAGCGAGCGCTGGTACACGTACAAATCCTTCTCCACGCGCAGGGTGTGCCGCGAGCCCGTCTGCAGCGCCGGTGACGCGCGCCGCGCCTGCCCCAGCTTGCGCACGTGCTCGAGCAGCTCCGCCTCCAGCGCGGTGAGCGTGGAGTCGAAGCGCATCAGCCGGCGGTTGTCGGGGTCTCCCGCGCCGGGCAGGCCCACCTCGTCGCCGTAATAGATGAGCGGCACGCCGGGCTGGGTGAGCACGAAGGTGAAGCCGTACTTCGCCTTCTCGAACGCGGCCGCGTCCGTCACCGTGGCCGCCGGGCGCGCGCTGCTCCAGGGGTCTCCGCCCTCCCCCTCCAGCTGCTTGGCGGCCTGGGACATGAAGCGGGCCACGTCGTGATTGCCCAGGAAGGGCGAGTTGAGCGTGCCGGGCGCGTAGTAGACCTCGTTCTCGCGCACGGCCTGGTCCACACGCTCCAGGCTCTGGCCGTCCGCGAAGGCCTCGCGCACCGGCCAGTACAGCGGGAAGTCGAACTGGCCATCCAGCTCGCGGGGGCTGATGTAGCGGGCAATCTGGGAGCGGCCATCCGCGCCCACGAACGTCTCACCCACCAGGTAGAACTCGGTGCCCGTCATCGCGGTGAGGTCACGCAGGCGCCCGCGCAGGGTGCGGCCGGCCACCTGGTCCATGTGCTTCACCGCGTCCATGCGGAAGCCGTCGAAGTCCGCCTCCTCCAGCCACCACAGCGTGTCCGCGATGAACTGGTCCACCATGTTCGACGAGCGCCAGTTGAAGTCGGGCAGGTAGTCGGTGAACTTGCAGGTCAGCCGCTTCTCCTCCCAATCGCAGTCCTGGCTGCCGCACACGCAGCTGGCGGAGGTGTTGAACCAGTCGTCCTCGCGGTGGTCGACCCAGTACGGGTGCTCCTGGTGGACGTGGTTGAGCACCAGGTCGGCGATGACGCGGATGCCCTTCTTGTGGGCCGCGGCGGTGAGGGCGCGCAGCTCCTCGAGCGAGCCGAAGCGGTGCTGCGTGGTGCGAGGCTGCGTGGGCCAGTAGCCGTGGTAGCCCGAGTAGTACTTGCCGCCGGTGCCGATGAAGCGGCCCTCGGGATTCTGGTCCACGGGCGAAATCCACAGCACCTTGACGCCCAGCGAGTCGAAGTAGCCGTCCTCCAGCTTGCGGGTGATGCCGGCGAAGTCGCCGCCCTGGTAGTTGGCGATGGGGTCCACGTCCGCCACCGGCCCGTCATTGTCCGGGCGGGCGTTGAGGAAGCGGTCCGTGAAGGCGAAGTACATCAGCCCGGACTCCCACCGGAACTTCTGCGGCTCCACCCAGAACGGCAGGTAGAGCGGCTCGGCCGAGCGGCCCGCCTTGTCCGTGGCCACCACCTTCACGTGGTGCTTGCCCTGCCCCAGCGCCTCCTCGTGCAAGGTGATGCGGCCCGTCTTCGCGTCGAACGCGTCGGGGCGCGGCTGGCCATCCAGCGTCACCACCACCTTGCCCTGGTCGGGGCCGGACTCGTCGGTGCCGTCGACGTACGCCACCTCCACGTCCAGCACGCCCTCGGGCGTCGCGGAGAAGCGGCGCAGCTCCAGCATGGGCTGCCGGCAGTCGGGCACCGTCAGCCGCGAGTACTCCTCCGCGCGCACCCAGCGGGAGTACGGGTTCTGCGGGTCCATCACCTGCTGCTGGCCGATGACGAAGCGGTAGCCATAGTCGCGCGGCTCCAGTCCCTCCAGGCGCGCGGTGTAGACGCCGTCGCCCCGGTCCGCCATGCGCAACGCCGAGGAGGAGAAGCCATTCCATTCCCCCGCGACGGACACCGCGCCCACGAGCGACTGCTGCGGCGCGTACGTCAGCATCACCTCGCAGGTCCGGACGGGGATGGAGTCTTCGGAGTCACCACAAGCCGCGGAGAGGAGCAACACCGGAAGCGCGAGCGAACGGACCATGCGGGAGTGCGTCATGCGAGCGCCTTTCTACGGGAGGCCCGCTCGGTTTTCCAAGCCCCCACCCGGCACCTTTTTGACTCAGCGCATCACACCCGGGATTGACGGACAGCGGACATCCGGCTGTCGGAGGCCTTCCTACTGCTGGGAGGAGCCCGTCACGCCCTCGTACTCCTGGAGCGCGCGCAGCACCTTGCTCGCCTGGGGGTGGCTGGTGGGCGCCAGGTCCAGGAAGAGGCGGTAGTGCTTCGCCCCCTCCTCCTTGCGCCCGAGCCGGGCCTCCACCGAGCCCAGCAGCAGGTGGCACTCGTAGTTCCCCGACTCCACGGCGACGCACTCGCGGGCCTTCGTCCTGGCCGGCTCGTACTGCTTCGACTTGAGCAGCTCGCGCACCTCGGTCAGCAGCTTCTGGCCCGGGCTCTCCGGCTCGGACGCCTCGTCGATGACCAGCGAGGCCCCCGACCGGGGCGCGGAGGAGACCTTGGCGCCGCCCTGGCGCTGGGGCGGCGGCGGGGGCTCCGTCGGGCGGGCCGGCTCGGCGAGGTCCTGCTCCAGCGCGCCCTTGGCGGACGTGATGCGGACCTCCACCTGGCCCTGGTTGTCCGACGGGTCGTCGTCCACGAAGCCGCAGTGGAGCCCATGAACGCCGGTGAGCGGGACGTCCGAGCCCTGCGACAGGAGGAAGCGCCTGGCGCGGGCCGGAGGTGTCGCGGGGCCGTCGCGCTCCAGGGACACCTGCTGGACACAGGCCACCGTCACCACCGGCCCCTGCTCCGGGCCGCGGGTGAAGGCGCCCGAGCCCACCGACGACAGCGACAGCGTGTAGCTGTCCGTGGGGTCCATCCCGTCGAGGAGGAAGCCGCGGCCCACGTCGGTGACCATCCACTCCGGGTGGATGAGCAGCTTGCGCTCCTGATGGGTGCGGGTGTTCACCACGGAGACGATGCGCTCGGGCAGGTCGTCCTGGGGCGTGGGCCCGCCCACCGTGAAGACCATCACCGACGCGCCGCCCGCGGGCGGCGTGTCGCGACCGACGATTCCCACCGCCGCGTCCGCCGCGATGTTCTTCCCTGTCAGCAGGTAGAAGAGGCTCGGCAGGGGCTTGGCCCGATCCGCCGCGGTCAGCGACGTCGACTCCGTGACGCGGTAGGTGTGCGCCGGGTCCATCGCGCCCAAGGCCGCGCGTCCGGAGGACACCACGAAGAGGTGCCGGGCCGCGTCCAGCCGGAAGGAGGCGACGGGCATCCGGGCGGAGTCCACGCCCTCCTTCCTGGGCGTCACCACCGCCTGCTGCACAGGCTTCACGACGGGCGGCCCCAGCGCCACGCGAGGCGCATCCGCGTCCTTGAGCGGGGGGCCGGGCAGCGGGGGCCGCGCCGGCCCCGCGTTCGCGGGCTTGTCCGGCGGCATCCAGTCCGCCTTGAGCCGGTCGAACGACGACCACAGGAGGACCAGCAGGATGAGCACCCCCGTGCCCACCACGACGTGGTGCGTGGAGATGCGGAAGCCGTTCTCGAAGAAGCCGCCCCGGTCCGGCGAGTTGCCGTCCGTGTCGTCCTCGTCCTCCGCCAGGCTCTCACCGCCATCGGGCAGCTCGCTCGGGTGGCTCTCCTGCGTCGCGGGCTCGGTGCGCAGCTCCGGGGCCGACAGCTCGGTGGGCCGGGGCAGCAGGTTGGTGGTGGCGCGCCAGACGGACAGCTCCTCCACGAACGAGGCGGGGACCTTGGTGTCCTTGCCCAGCTCCGTCATGTCGGGCCGGAACAGCTCGCGCAGCAGATACGCGGCGGACATCGCGGAGAAGCGCGGCGCGGCCTTGAAGAGGAACCCCGCGAGCGCGTCACCGAAGGCATGCGCGGACTCGAAGCGGTCCTCCTTCCGCACCGCGAGCGCCTTGTGGAGGATGGCGTCCAGGCGCACCGGCACGTCCGGCCGCACGTCGCGCGCGCGAGGCATCGGCTGGCGCGTGTGCAGCTTGTGCAGCACCACGTACTCGGGCCCCTCCAGGGGCAGCCGGCCGCACACCATCTCGAACAGCACCACCGCCGTGGCCCAGACGTCCGTGCGCGCGTCCACCTCCTCGCCCCGGGCCTGCTCGGGGGAGAAGAACAGGTACTTGCCCTTCACCACGCCGGGCGCGGTGTCGAAGCTGCGCAGCGAGCGCGCCTTGGCGATGCCGAAGTCGACGATCTTGACCTGGCCCTCGTAGCTGATGAGCACGTTGTCCGGGGAGATGTCCCGGTGGACGATGTGCAAGAGCTCGCCCTTGTCGTCCGTGCGCGTGTGCGCGTAATGCAGCCCCCGGCACATCTCCAGGGCGATGTACGTGGCGATGGGCACCGGGAGGCTGGCGAACTGCGAGCGCAGCGCGCGCTTCATCACCTTGTTGAGCGGCTGCCCGTCCACGAACTCCATGGCCAGGAAGTACTCGCCATCCACCTGCCCGAAGTCGAAGACCTGGGCGATGGCGCCGTGCGACAGCGAGGCGGAGATGCGCGCCTCGCTGATGAACATGGAGACGAACGCCTCGTCGTTGGCGTACTCCGGCAACACCTTCTTGATGAGGACCGGCTTGGTGACCCCCGCGGCCCCCAACAGCTGGGCCCTCCAGGTCTCCGCCATTCCCCCGCGGCCGATTCGCGACTGGAGCTCGTACCGGCCAAACTGTTCGTGCTGCGGATTCGCCATTGCGGCGTAGGGTATCCCGGGGCATCCCGTTCAAAAAGGGTCGTCAGGGAATACCCGCGACCTCTCATTGCCCGAGGGACGGTGGCGTTTTCCCTGAATTTGTCTGGCCATACGTCTGGAGGATGCCATTCACCGAGCGCGCCTCGGGGTGGTGGGGGTGGCGCTTGAGGAAGGTCCGGTAGCGCTCGAGAGCGCCCTCGGTCTTCCCGAGCAGGACCTGCATGCCGCCGGACAGGACGAGGCAATCGGGTTGCTCGGGGGCCATGCGCAGACAGTCCTCGGCGAGCAGGAAGGCGTCGTGGTGCTGACCGGCGCGGGCCAGCCGTTGCCCCTGGAGGGCCAGGCGCTCGGCCTCCTCGTGATTCACGGTGGGGGGCCGGCGCATCTTCTCCCATGGGGTGACGCGGACCTCGGCTTCGCCCTCGTTGTCGAAGCTGGCGTCGTCGAGGAAGGCGCAGCGCAGGCCCTGGATGCCTCGGACGCGGGCCTCCCGCCACTCGGAGATGAGCAACTGCAGGGGTTGCTCGGCGTAGGCGCCCTGCGCTCCGGTGCCCGGGGCGCCCTCCTGGGGAGACCACTCGAGGCAGGCCACCTGGGCGGCCGGGCCGTGCGCGCGCCCTCGGAGGAACACGCCCTCCCCTCTCGGCACGAGTGAGAGGGCATAGGTCTGCCGGGCGTCGAGTCCCTTGATGAGGAAGCCCTTGCGGGCGGAGATGCGCATGGGCTCGGGGTGGAAGGTGAAGCGCTGCTGGTCCTCGGTGTTGACCTTGCGGAGGTAGACGGACTGGGGCGAGAGGTCCACTCGCGTGGGCTCGCCGAGGGTGAACAGCGAGATGGCCCGGACGCCCTGGAGGGTGATGGGGTTTCGGGACACGGTGCCCTCGCGGACCTCGGGACGGACCGCGTCGCCGGAGAGCAGGAAGAAGACGAGCGGCTCCCTGCGCGGCGTGGGCTCCTGGATGAGCGGGTCGGCCATCCACTTCGCCTGCGTCATCCCCCAGAAGCTGTAGCTGGCCGAGGCGTCGAGGCGGGAGAAGGCGACCAGGTCGAGCGGCACGCGCAGGACGTGTCGCTTCGAGTCGAGCACGAAGGACGTCTGCTTCGGGTACTCGCCCACGGACTCGGGCTCGTCGGTTGGCGCGGTGCTGTCGGCGCCTGGCGAATCGTGGGGAGGCGCGGCTGCCACGGGAGGCCGTGTGTCCGGGGACGCGACCGTCGCCCCGCCGGGACCGGGCTGCGGACGAAGGAGGTTCGCGTCACCGGGGGCTGTCGGAGCGGGGATGGGTTGGGTCGGGGAGATCTCCTCCGGCTCGGTGCGCCTCGATACGAGGAAGGGGATGGCCACCGCGGAGAGGAGCAGCAGGGCGGCGCCCGCGGCGATGAGGGTTCGACGATGGCGCCTCGGGATGGAGATGGAGGCGAGGCGGACGGTGGGCACGCTCGCGGCGGGAACCGAGTTGAGCACCACGGTGGGCGCGTTCGCGGCGCGTGCCGAGGCCTCCTGATTCGACATGGGCGCCATTCCCGCGGGCAGCGTGCGACGCGGAGGAGGCGACGCGGGGGAAGGTGTGGTCGGAACATCGTCCGAGCGAAGCACCTCCGTGGGCGCGCTCGCGGCGCGTGTCGCGGCGACTGGAATCCCCAGGGGCGTCGAGCCCAGCGTGTGCGTGCGACGTGGCGGCGACGAGGGAATCGAGTCTGACTGAAGCAGCTCCGTGGCTGCGCTCGCCGCACGTGCGGAGGATTCCGGGATGGCTCTGGGAGCCGAATCCAGGGTGTGGGTACGACGTGGCGGCCCCGGCGTCGCGGAGGCAGCACCTGAGTGCGGTGACTCGGAGGAAATGCTCACCGCGCGCGCGGCTGACTCCGGGAGGACCGCGGGAGCCGAGCCGAGGGTATGGGTACGACGTGGCGACGACGAGGGAAGCCCCGGCGTCGCGGCGGCAGAACCCGAGTGTGGCGACTCCGAGGAAGCGCTCGCCGCACGTGTAGATGACTCGAGCGGGACGGCGGGAGCCGAGCCCAGGGTGTGGGTACGACGTGGCGGAGTGGAGGTCGCCACGCTTCCTGGTGCGGGACTCGAGTGCCCGTCCGTGGACGCGCCCACCGCACGAGTCGAGGCGTCCTGGACGGACATGGGCACCGAGCCCAAGGTCTGGGTGCGACGGGGCGGCGAAGCTGAAGCGCCTGGGGGTGCCGGCGTGGAGCTGGAGGACCCCTCCGTGGAGGTGTTCGCCGCGCGCGCCGACACGTCCTGGACGACCACGGGTATCTCGCCCGAGGTCTGCGTGCGACGAGGTGACGACGAGGACGGCCCCTGGACCGACGGGAACCGCACGGTGGGCGTGCTCACGGACGACGAGGCGTCGTGAACCGCCGCGGGGAGCGAACCCGCTGTCTGCGTACGCCGAGGTGGCGAACCCGAGCCCCCCGACGAGCTCGCAGCCAAGACCGAGAACGCGGGCATCGTGTTCTCTGCCGCGTCATCGCTTGCCACGGAGAGCAAGCTCGAGGTCTGCGTGCGACGCGGTGGCGTCGACGACGAAGGTCCCGCCGCGATCAACGCGGAGAGCGAGAACTCCGGCACCGTGGAGTCGGGAGCCTCGGGAAGCACCGCGGGCAGCGAGCCTTCCGTACGGGTGCGTCGGGGCGTCGGTGACGCTGAAGGCCCCGACGGGGTCGAAGCGGAGAGCGAGAACTCCGGCACCGTGAAGTCGGGAGCCTCGGGATGCACCGCGGGCAGCGAGCCCTCCGTGCGGGTGCGTCGTGGCGTCGGTGACGCTGCGGGCCCCGACGGAGTCGAATCGGAGAACGAGAACGCGGGCACCGTGAGATCGGGTGCCACGGGCAACGAGCCCTCCGTGCGGGTCCGACGTGCCGGAGACGCCGAGGACGACCGCGCCCCGGAAGTGCTGGCCGAGGACGCGGGCAGCTCCCCCGACGTTTGAGTTCGACGCGGTGATGAGGGTCCTGGAGTCGTCGGGCTCGAAGCCACACCGTTCGGCGCCTCCCCCGAGGCCCCCGCGCCGCCAGGCATGGCACGAGGACCGGAAGTCACCGCGGACCGAGGCGGCGTGGACCGGGTCGCCGGCCCTGGCGTCGAGGCACGCGGCGTCGATGCCGGCGAGGCGCCCCCGCTCATCGAGCGCTCCCCTGCCCCGGAGTCCCCTCTCGCTGCCTTCGTGGGTCCAGGCGTCGTGGGCCGCGCGGTCGACGCCAGCGGCGGACCGGCTACCGCGGGGCGAACCCCGGCCGCCACGCCGGGCGTCGTGGGCCGAGCATCCTCGGGCGTCACCTTCTGCGGGGGTGCTCGGGGACCAGAGCCCGGCGACTCCTGCTCGCGCCACGTCGACAGCTCCTCGACGAAGGCGGGAGGGACCTGGAGCTCGCGGCCGTCCTTCTGCAAGTCCACCCGGAACAGCTCGCGGACCAGGTACGCCAGGTTCATCGTCGAGAACCGGGGCGCGAACGAATAGAGGAACGCGGCCAGCGTGTCGCCGAAGGCATTGGCGGACTCGAAGCGCCGCGCCACGTCCACCGACAGCGCCTTCATGATCAGCTCATTCAGCTCGGGCGGCAGCTCCTTGCGCAGTTGGATGGGCGGCGGGAAGTCGCCATTGGCCATCCGGGTGAGGACCACCGGCTCGGGCCCCACCACGGGGGGCTGGCCACAGAGCATCTCGTACAGCACCAGCCCCGTGGCCCAGATGTCCGTGCGCGCATCCACGTCGCGTCCCCGGGCCTGCTCGGGGGAGAAGTACAGGTACTTGCCGCGCACGACGCCGGGCTCCGTGTGGAAGCCGCGCAGCATGCGGGCCTTGGCGATGCCGAAGTCGACGATCTTGACCTGGCCCTCGTAGCTGATGAGGACATTGTCCGGAGAGATGTCCCGGTGGACGATGCCCAGCGGCACGCCCTTCTCGTTGGTGCGCGTGTGCGCGTAGTTCAATCCCCGACACATCTCCAGGGCGACATAGACGGCCAGGGGGATGGGCAGACGCGGCAGGCCCATCCGCGTGCCACGCTTCAGGACGCGATTGAGCGGCTGGCCATCCACCAGCTCCATGGCCAGGAAGTACTGGCCATCCATCCTGCCGAAGTCGAAGACCTGCGCGACGTTGCCGTGGGACAGCGACGCCGAGATGCGCGCCTCGCTGATGAACATGGAGATGAAGGCGTCGTCGTCGGCGAACTCGGGCAGAACCTTCTTGATGAGGACGGGCTTGGTGACTCCGGCGGCGCCAACGAGCTTCGCGCGCCACGTCTCCGCCATGCCGCCACGGCCGATGAGGAACTGGAGCTCGTAGCGTCCGAACTGCTCATGTGGATCATGCGCCATGAGTGCCCCCCCGGGCCTTGCGCGGAAGATACGACAGGTCACGAACGAACGCTCACCGCGGTGGATCCACTCCTTCCAGATCTGACAACAAGCCCTTCACGACCTCCGTCTGTGCATGTCGGGGGTGCAGCTCCAGGAACCGTCGGTAGAGGCGCGCCGCCTCGTCCGGGCGCCCCGCCAGCGTCGACGCGGTCCCGGACATGAGCAGACATTCCGCGTGCTGGGGGGCCAAGGACAGACACTTCTCCCCCACGGAGATCACGCCCCCGGAGTCACCGGCCTGCAGCCGATGCCGCATCTGCTGGACCAGCGCCTCCACATCCGCGCTTCGTGCCTTCTTCGGAGGTGGGCGGCTGGAGGGCTCCTGCGCCTCGATGCGAACCCGCAGCGCGCCGGAGTTGTCGTCCACGCTGTCGTCGATGAAGCCGCACCGCAACCCGAGCACGCCGCGGACGCGCTGTTCGGTGCCGAAGGTGAGGAGGAACTGGAGCAAGGCCCCTTCCCTCTCGGACCTGGGGGCATTGCGCGGCGCGGACTCCGGGGCGGGCACCCACTGCGCGCAGATGACGGTGCGCGCGGGTCCGGCCTTGGGCCCGTGAAGGAGCGCGTCTCGGTCGGTCGACTCCAGCTTCAGCGAGTACGTCACCGCCGGATCCAACCCGGTGAGCGTGAGCGCCCGCTTCAAGAGGAGTCCTTCGGCGTCCGGGTCGAAGGTCATCGCCTGGAACTCCTCGCGGGTCCGGCCGGCGAGTCGGATGTTGCGCCAGGGTGTGGAGCGGGGACTGGGTGGCCCCAGCCGGAACAGCGCGACCGAGCGAGCCCCCGAGAAGCGCATCGGGGACAGCGGCACCTGTCCGAGACGGAGTGCCGCGGGGAGTGGGTCCGCGTCACCGGATAGCAGGTAGAAGACCCGTGTCGGTCCCTCGTCGCCGGGCGCGAGGACCTCGGGCTCCCCCTGGGTGGGGCCGCTCGCGTCGCCGAGCGCGTAGGTCCGCGCGGGGTCGAGGTCCACGAAGGCCCGGAACTTCGGAGGCACGATGATGACATCGCGGTCCGCCTCGAGCGTCAGCTCGCTCACGGGATACGCGATGACGGCGGGAGGACGCAGCTCGCCAGTGACGGACCGAGAGTCACTGCCCGCCGTCGGAGTGCTCGTCGTGTCCGAAGGGAGGGCGCGGGCGATCAGGACACCAGTGAGCACCGTGCCGAGCACCCCGAGGGACGTGAGTCCGGCCACCCTCCATTTCCTGGAGAGCCACAGGCGCGACAGGAGCCCGATCGCACCGAGCAACTGGGTGGGCGGCTCGCCGGAGAGCCGCGAGGCATCGAGCACGGTGCGGTCCAGCTCGGTGCTCCGGGCCAGGGGCAAGGTGCCAGGGGGCGGAGCGGCGGGGAGCTCCAGGGTCTCCCGGGGGTGCGGCTTCGAGGGCGGCCTGGAGCGGGCCTCGGAGGTGCGCCAGGACGCGAACTCCTCCTCGAAGGAGCCGGGGACGTTCAGGGTGCGTCCCTCCTTCTGGAGGTCCTCGCGGAAGAGCAGCCGGAGTCCGTGCGCCAGGTCCTGGGACGAGAACGAGCGTGGCTGGGAATAGAGGAACTCGGCCAGTCCCTCGGCGAAGGCATGCGCGGAGCGGAAGCGGGCGGACAGGTCCACCGAGAGGGCGGACATGATGAGTGCGTCCAGTTCGGCGGGGAGGCTGGGGCGAAGCTGTCGAGGTGGAGGGAACTCGCCGTAGGCCAGCCGCAGCATCACCGCGGCCTGGGTGCCGGTGACGGGAGGTTGCCCGCAGAGCATTTCGTAGAGCACGAGGCCGGTGGACCAGACGTCACTCTGGGCATCGACCTCCAGGCCCTTGGCCTGCTCGGGGGAGAAGTAGAGGTACTTGCCGCGCACGACGCCGGGCTGGGTCTCGAAGTCGCGGGCCATGCGGGCCTTGGCGATGCCGAAGTCGACGATCTTGACCTGGCCCTCGTAGCTGATGAGGACGTTGTCCGGAGAGATGTCGCGGTGGACGATGCCCAGGGCCGCGCCCTTCTCGTCGGTGCGCGTGTGCGCGTAGTGCAGGCCCCGGCACATCTCCAGGGCGATGTATGCGGCGAGCGGAGGAGGCAGTCGCGGCAGGCCGAGCTTGGCGGCGCGCTTCAGGACGCGGTGGAGGGGCTGGCCGTCGACCAGCTCCATGGCGAGGAAGTACTGGCCCTCGACGCGTCCGAACTCGAAGACCTGGGCGATGTTGCCGTGGGAGAGCGTGGAGGAGATTCGCGCTTCACTGACGAACCGGGAGATAAAGTCCGAGTGGTTGGCGAACTCGGGCAGGACCATTTTGATGAGGACCGGCTTGGTGACGCCCGCGGCACCGACGAGCCTCGCGCGCCACGTCTCCGCCATCCCGCCTCGTCCCAGGAGGGACTGGAGCTCGTATCGGCCGAAGCGCTGGTTTCGTTCGGTGGACATGGGCGTGGGGGGCGTCGAGACGATTGGGGTCAGATCATGGCTTGCGATTGCTGTCGTACCGCTTGAGCCACTTCGTCACGCGTGGGCGACGCGCCTCGTTGTTCGGTGCGAGTTCGAGAAAGCGCCTGTAATTATGCGCCGCGAACTCGGAGAGCTTGAGTTGCACATAAATGTCTCCCAGCACCAGACGACACTCGGCATTGCTCGGCTCGAGCTTCGCACACCACTCCGCGACCCCAATCGCATCCCTGTATTTTCTTGCGCCCATCAGGCCCCGAGCCTCCCGAATCACGTCGCGAACCACCGGGCTCTCAGCGGATTTCACCAGTGCCGGGGTCTCTTTGTCGTAGATGACCTTGAATCCAGGAGGCGCCTCACTGGGTGATGGTGCACTGCCCGGGGGCGTAGCCGCATCTCCTCCTGCCGGTTGCACGGACTGCTCCTCGGCACCCCTCCGAGTGTACTCCTCGATCAGGGTCCGAACAGTCGGTACGAAACCATGACGGGGGTGGCGGTGAACGAACCGCTGATATTGATGCACGGCCTCCGTGAACCGCCCATCGCGAGCAAGGCTGGCCCCGGAGATCAGCAGACACTGGGAATGGTCCGGTACAATTCCGAGGCATTGCTCCGCGAAGTCCACGGCGCTCCGGAAGTCGCCGCTATCGAGTGCGCGTTGAGCCGTCCTCAGGGCCTCCTCGGCCCCAGGGAGGGTGTCTCCCATCTGCCCTGGAATCGGGTACGAGGAATTCACCTGGGCTTCGGAGGACTGGGACAGCGGCTCTCCTGATGACCAGTAGATGCCTCCCAATATAGCGCCCACGACCACCGCGGCCCCCACCAGCATCCCCCGACTCGTGCTGCTTGCGCGGTGCCCGGTCGGCGCCACGGGCTGCTTGTCCACGACCGGAGGCGACACCTCGATCGCCGCGAGCGCCAACCCACGGGCTGGCGGAACCTGCGTCGGACGCTCCGCCTGCTCTCGCCACAGTGTCAGATCGTCGATGAACGACGGAGGCACGGACAACTCACGCCCCTCCTGCGCCATGTCCCCGCGGAACAGCACCCGCGCCAGATACGCCAGGTTCATCGTCGAGAAGCGCGGTGAATACGA
Organism: Myxococcus fulvus; assembly: GCF_900111765.1. The sequence continues at coordinate 688,742 of NZ_FOIB01000003.1, read as the reverse complement.
GTACAGGAACCCCGCCAGTGCATCCGCGAACGCGTTCGCCGACTCGTACCGCGCCGACAAGTCCACCGACAGCGCCTTCATGACGATGTCGTCCAACTCCTCCGGCAGGCCCGGGTACACCTCCCGGGGCGACGGGAACTCCCCGTTCGCCATCTTCATCATCACCGCCGCCTGCGAGCCCGACACCGGCGTCTGCCCGCACAGCATCTCGTACAGCACCAGTCCCGTCGCCCACACGTCCGTCCGCGCATCCACCTCACGCCCCCGCGCCTGCTCTGGTGAGAAGAACAGGTACTTCCCCTTCACCACCCCCGGCTCCGTCTGGAAGTTGCGCGCCATCCGCGCCTTCGCGATGCCGAAGTCGACAATCTTCACCTGCCCCTCGTAGCTGACCAGCACGTTGTCCGGGGAGATGTCCCTGTGCACGATGCCCAGCGGCACGCCCTTGTCGTCCGTCCGTGTGTGCGCGTAGTGCAGCCCCCGGCACATCTCCAAGGCGATGTACGTCGCGATGGGGACGGGCAGTCGCGGCAGGCCCGTCTGCGCCGCCCGCTTCATGATGCGGTGCAGCGGCGCTCCGTCCACCAGCTCCATTGCCAGGTAGTACTGCTCGTCCACCCGTCCGAAGTCGAAGACCTGCGCGATGTTCCCATGGGACAACGTGGCCGAGATTCGCGCCTCGTTGACGAACATCGACACGAACGCGTCGTCCGCCACGAACTCCGGCAGCACCTTCTTGATGAGGACGGACTTCGTCACGCCAGCGTCGCCCATCCACCGGGCGCGCCACGTCTCCGCCATTCCCCCCCGACCGAGCCACGACATCAGCTCGTATCGGCCGAACCTGTCTCCGGGCTGCAAGGCCATATCAAGCGCCGACCCTACCACAGCCCTCCGGGATAGCTAACCTGTCGGGTTTTGCTCACTTGGAGGCGGGGGCCTCTCGATCATGCGCGCAAGGGTGACCCCCAAGCAGAAAGCATGAGGGGCCACGAGGTTGGCGAACTCGGGCAGCACTCTCTTGATGCGGAATGGTTTGGCGACGACAGTGCCAATGAGCCTCGCGCGCAATGACTCCGCAATCCCGCGACACGCGGAACTGGAGCCCATACCGACCGAAGCGTAGGTCATCGATTCGAGTCGTAGGCCTTGAGCAAATCCGTGACGCCTTGGCGACTCGGATGGCCGTGCGGGGCAAGCTCGAGGAAACGCCTGTAATGTCGGGCTCCCTCATCAGTCCGATTGAGTCGTGCGTTGGCAATCCCTATGAGCAAATAACAATCAGCGTCATAGGAACTCAGTCTCGCACACCGCTCTGCGATATTGAGGGCTTCTGTGTATTTCTGAGCTTTAATCAAGTCCCGGGCCTGCAGAATCAATTCACGTACCGGGCTATCAGCGGGGTTCGTAAGTGAGGATGAGGCAGAGCTTGACCTCGTGGCTTGGGCTGATTGGGAATCCTTGTCGTAAATGACCTTGTATCCAGGAGGCGCCTCTCGCGGCGGGGGCGCGGTTCCCGAGGGTGGTGTCCCGTTTGCCGCAGCCTCCGTTCCCCCCGAAGGTTGCGCGGACTTCGCCTCCGCACTCTTCCTCGCATACTCCCCCGCCAGGGTCTGAGCAGTCTTCGCGAACTCATGCTTGGGGTGACGGTCGACGAATCGCTGATACCGCTTCGCGGCCTCCTCGAACTGACCATCTCGCGCCAGGCTGACCCCAGCAATCTGCAAACACTGAGGATGATCCGGCACGTTCTTGAGGCATTGCTCCGCGAAGTCCGCAGCGCTCCGATAGGACCCATTATCGCGAGCGCGTTGAGCCTTCTTCCGAGCAAGCTCAGCAAGGCCCTCGGCCGACTCGGGGACGGCACTCGGCTCTTCGTCGATCCGCCCAGGAATCGGGTAGGCGGGATTCACTTGCATCGCCGAGGGCTGCGGCACGGGCTCGCCCTCGCCCCTGCCCATGAACCAGATCCCTCCCGCCCCCACCACACCCACCCCCAGGGCCGCGGCGAACAGCACCCCACGATTCAATCCCAGCCCGACGATCTTGGTCGCGTGCGTCGGCACCTCGGGCCCATCGTCCACGACGGGAGGCGGCGCCTCGCTCACCGCTGGCAGCAACTTCCGCGTCGCCCGCGGAGGCCGCGACTTCAAGTCCGTCTCGACCTGGGACATCACCTGCGAGACCACCGGCTTCGACGCCCGCGCCGGCGGCTCCTCCACCGCAGGCTCCGCCTGCTGCCGCCACAGCGTCAGCTCATCGATGAACGACGGAGGCACGGACAGCTCACGTCCCTCCTGCGCCATGTCCCCGCGGAACAGCACCCGCGCCAGGTACGCCAGGTTCATCGCCGAGAAGCGCGGCGAATACGAGTACAGAAACCCCGCCAGCGCGTCCGCGAACGCGTTCGCCGACTCGTACCGCGCCGACAAGTCCACCGACAGCGCCTTCATGACGATGTCGTCCAGCTCCTCCGGAAGGGCCGGGTACACCTCCCGGGGCGACGGGAACTCCCCGTTCGCCATCTTCATCATCACCGCCGCCTGCGAGCCCGACACCGGCGTCTGCCCGCATAGCATCTCGTACAGCACCAGCCCCGTCGCCCACACGTCCGTCCGCGCATCCACCTCCCGCCCTCGCGCCTGCTCCGGTGAGAAGAACAGGTACTTTCCCTTCACCACCCCCGGCTCCGTCTGGAAGTTGCGCGCCATCCGCGCCTTCGCGATGCCGAAGTCGACAATCTTCACCTGCCCCTCGTAGCTGACCAGCACGTTGTCCGGAGAGATGTCCCGGTGCACGATGCCCAGCGGCACGCCCTTGTCGTCCGTCCGCGTGTGCGCGTAGTGCAGCCCCCGGCAGATCTCCAACGTGATGTACGTCGCGATGGGGATGGGCAGCCGCGGCAGGCCCGTCTTCACCGCCCGCTTCATGATGCGGTGCAGCGGCGGCCCGTCCACCAACTCCATCGCCAGGTAGTACTGCCCATCCACCCGTCCGAAGTCGAACACCTGTGCGATGTTCCCATGGGACAACGTCGCCGAGATTCGCGCCTCGTTGACGAACATCGACACGAACGCGTCGTCCGCCACGAACTCTGGCAGCACCTTCTTGATGAGGACGGACTTCGTCACGCCGGCGTCGCCCATCCAACGGGCGCGCCACGTCTCCGCCATTCCCCCCCGACCGAGCCACGACACCAACTCGTATCGGCCGAACCTGTCTCCGGGCTGCAAGGCCATATCAAGAACAGACCCTACCCCACTTTCCTGGGACCCCGAACTTCCCAGGTCTTCCCCGTGGTATGTTCCCGACCGTGGCAAGTATGGGAGACGAGGATGGGGATGACGCGCTGGTCCGAACCGATACCCTGCCGGCACTCCGGAGCGCTCGCGTCCGGGTGAAGCTGGCGGTGCTGTCCGGGCCGGATGCTGGACGGGTGTACCCGCTGACGCCGGGGCGCTACCGGGTGGGCTCCGAGCCCTCGGCGGACATCGTCCTGCCGGATCGCGCCGTCTCCAGGCAGCACCTCCTCCTGGAGGTCCGGGACAACCTCGTGCGCGCCACGGACCCGGGCTCGCGCAATGGCTCCTTCTGCGAGGGCATGCGCTTCTCGGAATTGGAGGTTCGTCCAGGGGCCACGCTGACCCTGGGGACCACGGAGCTCCGACTCGTCGCCGAAGGCGAGAAGTCCAAGGCCCCGCCCCTCTCCACCCGGACCAGCTTCGGAGGCCTGGTGGGCAGCAGCCGCCGCATGCGGGAGGTCTTCACCCTCCTGGAGCGGATGACCCAGCAGGGCGAGTCCGACGTCCTCATCCAAGGCGAGACGGGCACCGGCAAGGAGCTCTGCGCGGAGGCCATCCACACGCACGGCTCGCGCGGCAAGGGCCCCTTCGTCATCGCGGACCTCGCGGGAATCCCTCCCCAGCTCCTGGAGAGCGAACTCTTCGGCCACGTGAAGGGCGCCTTCACCGGGGCCCAGGGAGAGCGCGCCGGCGCCTTCGAACGCGCCCACGGAGGCACCCTCTTCCTCGACGAAGTGGGCGAGCTCCCGCTCGAGGTCCAACCGCGCCTCCTGCGCGTGCTGGAGCGCCGGCAGGTCAAGCGCGTGGGCGCCAACGACTACCGCACCTTCGACGTGCGCGTCGTCGCCGCCACGCACCAGGACCTCGAGGGCGCGGTGAAGCAGGGCCGCTTCCGGGGCGACTTGTTCCACCGGCTCGCGGTGCTGCGAGTCGTGCTGCCGCCCCTGCGCGAGCGCCCCGAGGACATCCCGCTGCTCATCGACACCGTCCTCTCGCGCCTGGGCAAGCCCCCCAGCGCCCTGTCCGAAGTCACGCGCGCCCTGCTGACGCAGTACCCGTGGCCGGGCAACGTGCGCGAGCTGCGCAACGTGGTGGACCGCGTGGTCAGCATGGGCGAGGAAGCCCTCCCGGAGATGCCCGACCTGCCCGAGGCGCCACCTCGCGCGCGGTCCTCCCAGGACGAAGAGGACGACGAGTCGACGCTGTCGCTGGCGCTCGACCTGCCCTTCAAGGAAGCCAAGGAGCGCCTCATCGAGGGCTTCGAGCGCGACTACCTGCGCAACCTCGTCGAGCGCTGCGAGGGCAATGTGTCCCGCGCGGCGCGTGAAGCAGGCATCGACCGCGTGTACCTGCGCAAGCTCCTGCGCAAGCACGGACTGGACTCGGGCGGGCCCTGAGTCGGACGGCGACACACGCTACCGGACACGCCCACCTCCACGCGGGGTGAGGCTCGGGACTGGGCCGCGTCCTTTCTCGTGGCCGATACGTCCGGTGGCGAGTCATTTCCGTCGAAACGGCCTCCACCCCGAGGCCCCTTCGCTGGAGCAAAGCCCTCATGTCGTTCATCGACTCGCTTCGCGCGAGCCTCGTCTCGAGGTTCGCCATGGTGTTGCTGTTGCCACTGCTTGGCTGTGGCGGTGGCGATGATGGAAAGCTCTCCATCCTGCTGACGGACGCGCCAGGAGACGGCATCGAGACGGCGGTGGTCACCATCTCGAGCATCTACCTGCAGGGCGGAGACTCCGAGGGCGGCCGCGTCGTCCTGCGCGACGAGCCCGTGACGGTGAGCCTGCTGGAGCTGGCCAACTCCACCTCGGAGCTCGTGTCCGAGGCCGTGGTGCCCAATGGCGACTACGACCAGCTGCGCTTCGTCATCACCGGCGGCTATCTGGAGGCGCGCAACGCGGACGGCACCACGTCCATCTTCGCCACCTCGGATGACTACGCGGGCCTGCCCGAGGGCGCCGTGGTCTCCGGCCGGCTGCACATGCCCAGCTACGGCTCCTCCGGCCTGAAGGTGAAGTTCGCGGAGAAGCTCACCATCGAGGGCGAGCAGAAGATCCTCCTGGTCGACTTCGACGTGGCGCAGAGCTTCGGCAAGGAGGCCGGCAACTCCGGCCGCTGGGTGATGAGCCCCGTCATCAAGTCCGCGGAGCTGACCGCGTCCGCGAGCATCGACGTGGAGGTGACGCTCGGCGCCGGTGTCGTCCTGCCGACACTCGAGGGCCAGGTCCTCACGCTCGCGAACCTCAACGCGGTGCTCATCAACGCCGAGGGCAGCCGCGAGACGCTGCCGCTGACGGACGCCAACGCGGACGGCACCTTCGAGGCCACCTTCCGGTTCCTCATCCCCGGCACCTTCCAGGTGCAGGTGGAGGCCCCGGTGGGCGTGAGCCTGGGCACCACGCCGGCGCAGCCCGTGTCGGTGCGGCTCGACTCCGGGCGCGACAGCACCCAGGCCTTCGTCGTCACGAGCGCGCAGCTCCCGTAGCCCGCTTCCCCACCCCGCCGCACAGCACGCGATGTGCGTGCGCCACGGCGAGAGGAAAAATCCACGCAGTCCGTGGCCGGCCCCGAGCGCGCGGGGTCTCCTCGATGAGAGACCGTTCTTTCCCGCGGAACTCTCGGAATCAGGTGGGGTTGGCGCGGGGCCAGCTCCCCAGACGAGGCGTCGGGACAGTCCCCGGCGCCTCGTTTTTTCTTGCGGGCATGGGCCTCGCGACGGCCACGTCTCAGTAGACGACGAGCGCCTGCGGGGCGTGGTAGCTGACGATGGTCAGCACCGGGATGCGCGGCGCCTCGGCGTCATCGTCGTTGCCGCCCGACGTCAACCGCACCCCATCGAAGCGCGCGAGGAACACGTACTCGCGACGAGCCTCGAGGAAGGGGTCCGCGCCGGACAGCCGACCCAGCGCCTCGCGGCCCGTCTCATCCGAGACATTGTCGAAGTGCTTGCGCGTGGTGGAGACGGTGCCGCGCTCGCGGGTGGCGAGGCTCCCACCCAGCCGCCCCGGGCCCGTGAGCTGCGTCTGCCCGCCCAGGTCACCGTTCGTCGTCGTGGTGGTGTCGAACGTCTCCCCGTAGCCCACCGGGGCATCCGACTCCACCGAGGCCAGCGTGTGCTCCACCAGCCACACCGTGGGCCGCTCCCCTTCCGAGCGCTGGTCCGCCACGCGCGCGCGCAACAGCACGTAGCGGCCCTTGTACGTGTCCGGGCGCTCCACCGCGGAGGCGAGGGAGAAGATGGGAATCTTGCGCTCCTGCAGGTACTGCAGCTCGCCGGGCACGCTGCCTCCACGCTGCGCCACCACGCGCGCGATGAGGTTCGCGGCCTCGGGCCGGACCTTCAGGTCCTCCGCCCACGCGCCGCCGAGCAGCGCTCGAATCTGGGTGAAGGGCGTCAGCTCGATGCAGGCCTTGAGGGCCGCCCAGCCCTCGTCGCGGGACTCGGCCTGGACCCGACGCGCGGCGGCCTCGCACAGGGCCGGATTCGGATAGCGCGCGACGAAGCCCTTGGGGTCCGCGGAGGCGCTGGGCGGCGGAGCCTCGCGGGCCTTCTCGACGACGGGCGCGTCCTCGCGGGGTGGCGACTCCGTCCAGGTGACGTGGGAGTGCGACGCGCCGCAGCCGACGGCGAGCGAGCCCAACAGGGCCCAGGTGGGGACAGTCCAGGGATGGTGGCGCATGGCGCTGACTCCTAGAGCGAAGCCGAACCGGAACGAGACGACCCCGCACGCTCGCGCGCGGTGGGCGCCGTGGACGTCGAGGGCAACACGACGGAGCACACGTCCTCGCAGCGCTCGCTCAGGCACGCGAGCGTCGCGGGGCTGGTCTGCTGCTGGGACACGTCCGCGTAGCAGCGGTCCCCGGTGCCGGGGCAGCCTCGGCGCGCGGCGCACTCACAGCAGGGCGCGGCCACGGTGGCCATCAGCTGCGCCTCCTGGAGGACCGTGGACAGGCTGCGGTAGCACGCGCGCGCCGTCGCCGCGAAGCGGCCCTTCGAGTCCACGATGGACACGTTGCCACCAAGCCCGCAGCGGTCCGCGGCGGCGAGATAGCGCTTCTCGCACATCGAGACGAGCGTCGTGTCGGAGACGCCCTCGCGCGCATTGCTCACCGTCTCCGTGCACAGCGCGCGGGAGATGTCCTTGAGCAGCTTGCGGTTGGCGGCGTCCTGCTCGGAGCTCGGCGTGCCCGGCGTGGCCTCGGACTCGAAGACACACTCCTTGCCCTCGCGGAGCGTGTCGACCGTGCAGGCCCACGCCGTCGGGGAATCATCCGAGACGGGCGGCGCCGAGAGTGCTTCCGGTGCCAGCGCCGGAGTCGCGGCGGGAGGAGCCGAACCCAACAAGAACAGGGAGACGATGAGCGCCTTCATGGACACCGCAGGTTAGGCGCTCGCGGCGCGCCACACAAACCAGGCCCGGTGTCACTGTTCACCCCACACCTGGGCCTCCAGGACGATTCGCCGTGCACTTCCCCACGGCGCGCCCGTCGAGTCCTCTCGCGTCACGGACGAGGAAGGTCCCCTCGGTCCGAGATGAAGAGGTAGCCGAACACCACGACGCTGATGACCACGCAGGTCAGCGCGACGACGAGCATCAAGGACAGCCGGCGGCCCACCAGGACGCTCACATAGATTTCGCCGGCCACGACGAGGAGCACCAGGGAGAGGATGGACAAGGCGCGTCGCCAGGCCTGTCGCGACGTCGGCGGCCACCCGCGACGCTCCGCGCGTGAGGAGCGCTCGGACGGGCGAGGACCGCGTGGGCTGGACGGTTCGGCTGGCATGACGCGGGCCCCCTGTCTCGACTCGACCAGGTGTCTCGCGCCCCCAATCCCCGAGCACGAGACATGCCCCCTCCGGCGGCGCGGCGTCAGCCAGGGGAACCTGTCATGAACGTGGAGCACCGCGCGGCGATGCGCAACGGGCCCGGACGTTCCCAAGCGCGAGCCCCGGGTCCACCGCGCGGCCGGCCTTTCGCCATCGAGGCGCTCCCCTGCTGCCATGTCGAAGCGCACGGGACGAACGCAAGCACCGGCACTTGCACCCTCACGGGGCCCGCTGGAATGGTGGGCCGATGCACGCGCCTCCCTTGGTCGAATGGACACCGTATGAAGCGGGAGCCTCGCTCGGCTGGGCGGGCTCGCAGGGAGGCACCATCGCTCGGGACGAGGAGCTCGCGGGGCAGTTGCGACTCACGTACGAACTCGATGACAGCCGCGCGTTCCATGCCGTCACCTGCGCCGTGTCGGGCTGGTTGCTCCACCATCGCTTCTTCGACAACGCGGAGGCGGCGAGCGAGGCCTATGACGCGATGAAGCCGGCGCTGGAGGAGCTTCGCACCCGGCTGCGCGAGGGCGGGCCCGGCTCTCCCGAGGAGGCTCGACGAGGTGGCCCCCTGCTCGCGGCCTTCCTCGCGCGCTTTCCCTGAAACACGTCGGGTCGCGACATTTCCGCCGAGGTGACGTTCAGGAGAACGACCGCCCCCGCCGGAGCCCCCTCATGTCGCCCAAGAAGAAGTTGTCCCCCCTGGACGCCAGGCTGCTCGCAGCCATCGAAGACTCGAACGCCAAGGACGTCGCGAAGCAGCTCGCGGCGGGCGCCAACCCGAACACCGTCGACGCCAAGGGGTATCCCGCCCTGCACTCGGCGGCCAGCGAGGGCAGCCTGGAGATGGTCCGCCTGCTGCTCGACGCCGGCGCGGATGTCCACGCCCAGGACTCGGATGGGGCCATCGCGCTCTCGTTCGCCACGGCGCAATCGGGTGACGATGGGGTGGCGCTGGTGAAGCTGCTCATCGACAAGGGCTCCAACGTCAACCAGCGCTGGAACGACGAGACGGGCCCCACGGTGCTCACGGACCTGTTCGGCGAGGACAACGAGGAGCCCTCGGAGGACATCCTCGCGGTGCTCCTGAAGGCGGGGGTGGACGTCAACGCTCCCAACGGGCAGGAGGAGACGCCCCTGATGCTGGCCGCGACGTTCAAGGACCAGCCGAAGCTGACGGAGCTGCTCCTGGAGCACGGCGCCTTGGTGGACGCCGTCAACGACCGCGGGTGGACGGCCTTGATGTGGGCCATCCGTTCCGGGAACGAGGGAGCGGTCGAGCGGCTCATCGCGAAGGGCGCCAACGTCAATCACCTGGCGACGGATGACGAGGGCGACACCGCGCTCACCCTCACCGTCAACGAGGACGAGCTCTTCAGCACCCCCTCTCCGCGAATCGTGAGCGCGCTGCTGCGCGCGGGGGCCAATCCGAACCAGCCCAATGCCCGAGGCTGGACGCCGCTGCACCTGGCGGCCTGCATCGAGGACGTGGAGCCGCTGGAGGCGCTGCTCGCGGCGCGCGCGGATCCACACCTCGCCAACACCGTGGGCTACTACCCCATCGACCTCGCGACGCGCCGCGGCTACACGAAGGTCATCGAGCGATTGCTCGCGGCCGGAAGCCCCACGCGGGAACAGGCCGCGCGCAAGCGCATGGACGGCATCTGGAAGCAGATTGGCGACTGGGCCGACAAGCACCACCCGGACTACGCCTCGCGCCTGACGGTCAACCGTCCCGCCACGCCCGAGCGGATCGCCGCGCTGGAGAAGCAGCTCGGCAAGGCGCTGCCCTCGGACTTCCGTGCGTTCCTCCAGAAGTTCGGCGGCGGCGCCCCGTCGTCCCGAGGTCTGTCCATCTCCGAGTACGACGTGTTGCCCACGGAGCAGATCCAGGACGTGTGGAAGGGCCTGCGGGAGCACGTCGACAACGGCGTCTTCAAGAAGGCCCGGCCGCACGAGCTGTCCAAGGACCAGCGCTTCGTGAAGTGGACGTGGTGGCATCCGGGCTGGGTGCCCTTCGCGTCGGACAGTGGCGGAAACCTCTACTGCGTGGACCTGGAGCCCGAGGAGAACGGCAGCGTCGGACAGGTGATTCGCTGGGAGATCCACGGCGGTCCCCTGGGCCCGTTCGCGGACTCGATGGAGGACTTCTTCGAGGAGTATCTCCAGAAGCTGGAGAGCGGGCGCTACGACGCCAGCGAGCTCGAATGAGTCTGGCGCCCGGCATCACCCGCGCGACACCGGGGCGTCGTCGGTGAGCACCTCGCCCGAGAAGCACACCTCGAGCCCGCCGTACTCCGACGGGCTCAGCGTCAGGGACCACCCATGGGCCTGGGCCACATCGAGGGCGATGTGCAGCCCGAGCCCCTGCCCCTCCGGCGCGCGCGTGCGGGCCGCGTTGCCACGCACGCCCCGGGCGAGCAGCCGCGTGCGCTCGTCCTCGGGGATGCCAGGCCCATCGTCGAGGACGCGCAGGTGGAAGCGACCCTCGCGGGTGCTCTCCAGCACCACCGCCACGTGGCCATCCTCGCGGCCGTAGCGCACCCCATTGCCCACGACGTTGCTCACGGCCTGCTCGATGAGCGTCACATCCCCGAGGACGCGCACCGGCACGGCGGGAACGCCGCTCTCCAACGAGATGCGCTGCTGCCGGGCGATGGGCTGGTGACGTCCGAGGACCCGACCCACCACGTCATTGAGGTCCACGGGTGAGCGCTGGACATGGGGCGCGCCGGCCTCCAGTCGCGTCGCCGCGGCGAGGTTGTGGACGAGTGAGGCCAGGTAGTGGGCCTCGCTCATCGCGGAGGCTACCTCCGTCGCAGCCACGGGCTCGCCGCGCGCCACGCGCTGCTGCATCGCGGACAGGTTGCCCTGCAATACCGTGAGCGGCGTCATCACGTCATGCGTGGTGTTGGCCAGGAAGTCACGCAGGCCCTGCTCGCGTGCCTCCTGGTGTGCCATCCGCGCTTGAATCTCCGCGCGGGCCTCCTGGAAGGCGCGCGCCAGGTCGGCGATCTCATCCTGTCCGCGCACGGCCACCGGCTGCGCGTAACCGCTGCGGGCCGAGGCGCGCACGTCCTCGGTGAGCATGCGAATCCTCCGGACCACCGGGCCCAGCGCGAGCACCACCGAGGCCACGACGGTGGAGACCAGCAGGCTCCAGTCCTTCAGCGGAGGCAGCGAGAGCAGTGAGGGCGGCGGCGGCTCCTCGCGGCGCGCGAGGATGAAGGCACATGGGCCCCCTTCCCAAGGCATGCGCAGCAGCACCTCGAGCATGCGCCGTCCGTCCTGCTCGAAGCGACGCACCACCGTCCCGTCACTCGCCGCGGCCCGCATGTCCTCCGACAACACGGGGGCCCGCGGATTGAGGGAGACGAACTCGGCGTCGTAGGGGAAGTGCTCGACTCGCGCGGGCACACGGCCTCCATCGCCGGGGGCATCACCCTCCCTCGGAGGAGGAGGAGGACGCCTGTCGTCGAAGAGGGACGGACCGAGACCGTTCGACATGGACATGCCAGAGGGCCCGCGAGCTTCGGGCGCATCAGTGACTGCGCGCGCCCCAGCGCCCGCGCCGCCGCGAGGCCCACCCTGTCGCGGCGGGAGAGCCTCCGCGCCTTCATCAGGCAAACGGGGTGGTGGCGGTCGGCCCTCCTCATCACCACCGGGTGACCGGCGAGGAGGAGCCATTCCATCTACGTCACCACCCAAAGAGCGGCGAGGCGGCCCCAGCCCCTCTTCATCACCACCCCCGGGAAACCCGCGAGGAGGCGGTCGCCCCTCCCCATCGCCACGAGGCGGTGGCGGACGCCCATCCTCTCCACGTCGAGGAGGCGGCGCGCCTCGCTCCGAGGGACGCGGGCGCCACGTCTCCGGCGAGGCCTCGCAGCGCGAGCGCTCCACCTGCACGCGCGCCAGCGTGGCGGCTTCGAGCACCTCCTCCTGCGAGCGCTCCCGCAGCGACTTCTGGAAGTACGCCATCGCCACCACGACAGGCAGCACCGCCGCCATCGCCGTGAGCGCCAGGCGCAAGCGCAGCTTCACGAGCCATCCCCCGCGACCAGCCGATACCCCACGCCCCACACCGTCTCCACGCACTGCGCCGGCGCGAGCTTCCTGCGCAGCCGCGACACGTGCACGTCCAGCGTCCGCTCCGTCCCCTCGCGCTCCGGATCCAACACGTGCTCCACCAGCCACTGCCGCGTCACCGCCTCGCGAGGCCTGCGCGCCAGCGCCGCCAGCACCTCGAACTCCACCCGCGTCAACTCCACGACGCGCCCCTCCACGCGCACCTCGCGCCCCAGGAAGTCCACGCGCAGCGGCCCCAACTCCAGCACCGACTCCGGCTTCTGCAACACCGGCCGGCGCAGCCGCGCGCGCACCCGCTCGATGAGCTCCTCCGGCCAGAACGGCTTCGTCAGGTAGTCATCCGCGCCCAGCTTCAGCGCCCGCACCTTGTCCAGCGTGTCGTTGCGCGCGCTCAGGATGAGCACCGGCACCTCCGAGAACCCCCGGAGCGCCTTGAGCATGTCCAGCCCATACGTCCCCGGCAGCATCAGGTCCAGCACCACCAGCCGCACGTCGGGGAGCTCGCCGGGCAGCAGCATCCGCCCCTCCGTCCACCACTCCGCCTCGAACCCCGCGCCCGTCAGGTGCTCGACGATCTGCGCGCCCAGCCGGGCGTCGTCCTCCACCAGCAGGATTCGCTCCCCCATCTCCCGCTCGCCTCCTCTCCCTCCCGGTCACCACGGTGCCGTCACGAATGGATGAATGAAGGCCGACAGTATCCGGAGGTCCTTAAGACTCTCTTAACGTGGGGCCAGAAGTCTCAGCCGCCCCGCCCGAGCACGTCCGCGAGCTTCTCCAGCGCCAGCCGCGCTCGCGTCTTCACCGTGCCCAGCGGATGCCCGGTGCGCTCGGAGATCTCCCGCTGGGACAGCCCCTCGAAGTAGGCCAGCTCCACCACCTCGCGCTGCTCGGGAGGCAGGGTCCGCATCGCCGCGCGCACCCGCACCCGGTCCTGCCCCACGCCCAGCGCGTCGTCCGGGGCCAGCGGCGTGGCGCTCGTCGGCGGCGGATGGTGCACCACGCCCTCGGCCACGCGCGCCGCGGTGCCCAGCGAGCGCAGCCGGTCGATGGCCCGCGTGCGAGCGATGGTCGTCACCCACGTCTCCAGCCCACCGCGCTCCGGGTCGAAGTCGCGCGCGCGTCGCCACACCTCCAGGAACGCCTCCTGGAGCACCTCCTCCGCGTCCGCGCGCGAGGGCAGCAGGCGAAGACACGCCGCGAACGCCCGGGAGGCGCAGCGCGCATACACGTCCCGCATGGCGGAGGCGTTGCCCAGGGCCACCTGCTGGAGCAGGGCCCTGTCGGCCGCCGGGTCGCTCGCCCGCTGAGCAGTGGGTGAAGGAAGCGCCATGCCTTTCCCGGATACCGCAACCCGAGGGGCGGATCCCAGCTTCAAGTATGGGCAGCCGGGCACTCAGCCCCTTCCAGTCCACCGGGTGGGCGTCCCCGACCCCCATCCCTAACGTTCACGAGCCAACGCGGCCGACGCGCCAGTCGTCCTTCATCAACGCACCCCGCGACACGCCGCCCGGCTTCACCCAACCTCAGACCTATAAGGGCCGCGAGCCGATATGAAAGAGCGAATCGGGAGCGTGTTCATCGAGGGAGTCCAGCCGCAGCTCGACGGAGGCCGTCACGCCGTCAAGCGCATCGCCGGGGACAGCCTCACCGTCCGCGCCGACATCTTCAAGGAGGGCCATGACGTCCTCGTCGCCGTCGTCCGCTGGCGCCAGGTCTCCCCACAGCAGGAGCAGACCGACTGGGGCGAGGTCCCCATGCGCCCCCTCGGCAACGACGCCTGGGAGGCCGAGTTCCCCCTGGCTCGCAATGGCCGCTACGAGTACACGATTGAAGCCTGGCCAGATCTCTTCCGGACGTGGACCTCCGAGCTGAAGCGCAAGGTGGACGCGGGCCGGGACGTGAAGAGCGAGCTGCTGGAGGGCGCGGCGCTGCTGGAGGGCGCCGCCGCGCGAGCGAAGCCGGTGGACGCGGACGACGCGCGGGTGCTCACCGAGGCCGCCGTGCGCCTGCGCCAGCCCGCGAGCCCGGACCTCATCGCGGTGGCGCTCGCGCCGGAGCTGGCCACGGTGGCGTCGACGTATCCGGACCGGACGCTGGCCAGGCGCCACGAGCCGATGCTCCAGGTCTTCGCGGACCGGGAGAAGGCGCGCTTCGGGGCCTGGTACGAGTTCTTCCCGCGCTCGGCGAAGCGCGACGGCCGCACGCACGCGACGTTCCAGGACGCGGAAGCCTGGCTGCCGTACATCCAGAAGCTGGGCTTCGACGTGGTGTACCTGCCGCCCATCCATCCCATCGGCCGCACCGCGCGCAAGGGGAAGAACAACAGCCTCAAGGCGGGCCCCGACGACGTGGGCAGCCCGTGGGCCATCGGCGCCGCGGAGGGAGGCCACAAGGCGGTGCACCCCAGCCTGGGCACGCTCGCGGACTTCCGTCACTTCCTGCAGGCCGCGCAGACGCACGGCATTGAGGTGGCGCTGGACCTGGCCTACCAGTGCTCGCCGGACCACCCGTACGTGAAGGAGCATCCGGAGTGGTTCCAGCGCCGCCCGGACGGCACCATCAAGACGGCGGAGAACCCGCCCAAGCGCTACGAGGACATCGTCAACTTCGACTGGATGGGCCCCGCGCGCGAGTCGCTCTGGGTGGAGCTGGAGTCCGTCGTCCTCCACTGGGTGCAGCAGGGCGTGCGGACCTTCCGCGTGGACAACCCCCACACCAAGCCCATCCAGTTCTGGGAGTGGCTCATCCGCCGCGTGCAGGACCGCCACCCCGACGTGCTCTTCCTGTCGGAGGCCTTCACCCGCCCCAAGGTGATGAAGGCCCTGGGCAAGGTGGGCTTCACCCAGTCGTACACGTACTTCACGTGGCGCAACTTCAAGGGCGAGCTGCGGGACTACCTGGAGGAGATCACGCGCCCGCCCGTGTCCGACTTCTTCCGCGGCAACCTGTGGCCCAACACGCCGGACATCCTGCCGGAGCTGTTGCAGAACGCGGGGCCCGGTGCGTTCCGCCTGCGCGCGGCGCTTGCCGCCACGCTCTCCTCGGTCTACGGGATGTACTGCGGCTTCGAGCTGTGCGAAGGCCGCCCGCTGCCCGGCAAGGAGGAGTATCTGGACTCGGAGAAGTACCAGCTCGTCGCGTGGGACCTGGACCGGCCCGGCAACATCCGGGACTGGATTTCGAAGCTCAACTCGGCGCGGCGCACCCAGCCCGCGCTGCACACGTACGACACGCTGCGCTTCTTCGACTCCGACAACGAGCGGGTCCTCTTCTACGGCAAGCGCACGAAGGACGGCACCAGCACGGTGCTGTGCGCGGTGAGCCTGGACCCGTACGCTGGCCAGGAGGCGCTGTTGCGGCTTCCCCTGGACTGGCTGGGCGCGAAGCCCGACGAGACGTATCAGGTGCACGAACTGATGACGGACGAGCGCTCGTTGTGGCAGGGCTCCGACGTCCAGGTGCGCCTGACACCCGAGCAGCCCGCGGCCGTCTGGGCCGTGTACCGCTTCCGTCGCACCGAGCACGCGTTCGACTACTACGAGTGACACCCTGAGAGGCGTATGGAACTGGATCCCCTCTGGTACAAGAAGGCCCTCATCTACGAGCTGCATCTAAGAGCGTTCCACGACTCCAACGGCGACGGCCACGGGGACATCCCGGGCCTCATCGAGAAGCTGCCCTACCTCCAGGACCTGGGGGTCGACTGTCTGTGGATCCTCCCGCACTACCCCTCGCCCCTGCGCGATGACGGCTACGACATCGCGGACTTCTACGGCGTGCATCCGGACTACGGCACGCTCGCGGACTTCCAGCGCATGGTGGACGAGGCGCACAAGCGCGGCATCCGCATCATCACCGAGCTGGTGGTCAACCACACCAGCGACCAGCACCCCTGGTTCCAGGAGGCCCGGAGCGATCCGAAGAGCCCCAAGCGCGACTGGTACGTCTGGAGCGACACCGAGGACAAGTACAAGGGCGCGCGCATCATCTTCACCGACACGGAGCGCTCCAACTGGACGTGGGATCCGGTGGCCAAGCAGTACTTCTGGCACCGCTTCTTCAGCCACCAGCCCGACCTGAACTACGACAACCCCCAGGTGCAGGAAGCCATGCTGGACATCATGCGCTTCTGGCTGAACATGGGCGTGGACGGCTTCCGGTGCGACGCGGTGCCCTACCTCTTCGAGCGCGAGGGCACCAACTGCGAGAACCTCCCGGAGACGCACGCGTTCCTCAAGCGCCTGCGCAAGACGATTGACTCGGAGTACCCGGGGAAGATGCTGCTCGCGGAGGCCAACCAGTGGCCCGCCGACGTGCGCGTCTATTTCGGCGAGGGCGACGAGTTCAACATGGGCTTCCACTTCCCGGTGATGCCGCGCCTGTTCATGGGCGTGCGCCGGGAGGACCGCACCCCCATCGTCGAAATCATGCAGCAGACGCCGGACATCCCGGACTCGTGTCAGTGGGCCATCTTCCTGCGCAACCACGACGAGCTGACGCTGGAGATGGTGACGGACGAGGACCGGGACTACATGTACCGGGAGTACGCCACCGACCCACGCATGCGCATCAACCTGGGCATCCGCCGCAGGCTCGCGCCGCTGATGGACAACGGTCGGCGGCGCATCGAGCTGATGCACAGCCTGCTGTTCACCCTGCCCGGCACGCCGGTGATGTACTACGGCGACGAGATTGGCATGGGGGACAACATCTACCTGGGCGACCGCAACGGCGTGCGCACGCCCATGCAGTGGACGGGAGACCGCAACGCGGGCTTCAGCCGGGCGGACTACGCCCGCCTCTACGCGCCCGTCATCGCGGACCCCGTGTACGGCTATCAGTCCATCAACGTCGAATCGCAGGAGCGCGTGAAGTCCAGCCTCCTGCACTGGGTGAAGCGGATGATCCGCATCCGCCAGCGCTACCCGCTGTTCGCGTTGGGGAAATTGCGGTTCATCTCCCTGGAGAACCGCAAGGTGCTGTCGTTCGTGCGGGAATGGGAGGGCCAGACGGTGCTCGTGGTGTGCAACCTGTCGCGCTTCTCGCAGCCAGCGGTGCTGGACCTGCGGGAGTGGGAGGGCATGGTGCCCGTGGAGTTGATTGGCGACACACCGTTCCCGCGTATCAGTGACCTGCCCTATCA
Source organism: Myxococcus fulvus (assembly GCF_900111765.1). The sequence goes on along the minus strand of NZ_FOIB01000003.1, from coordinate 671,380 downwards.
GCTGTCGATGGGGCCCTTCATGTTCCTGTGGTTTCGGCTGGACAAGCCGGTGCCCGGAGGGAGCCGAGCATGACGACCTTGGACCTGACGAAACTGCCCGACCACCTCAAGAGCCAGCGCTGGTTCTCCGGCAAGGCGTGGCCCATCAAGCAGGTCAGCGTGGTGGACCACGCCAACCTGGACGCCACCCCGTGCAACCTGTCGCTCGCCGTGGTGGAGGTCGTCTACGAGCTGGGTCAGCCGGAGCGCTACCTGTTGCCGGTGAAGCCCTCGACGGACGGCATCAAGGACGCGTTGGAGGACGACGGGTGCCTGCGCGCGCTGTTCGACCTCATCCGCGACGGGGCGCAGATTCCCTCCGCCTCCGGCCGCGTGGTGGGCGAGTGGATTGGGGGCCCCGAGGGCCTGTTGGGCCTGCCCTCCCCCATCCCCGTGCGGCGGCTGCTGGTGGAGCAGAGCAACACGTCGGTGGTGCTCGGTGAGAAGGTCATCGTGAAGATCATCCGCAAGCTCGAGGCGGGCGTGAATCCCGAGTACGAGGTGGGGCGCTTCCTCGCCACGCGCACCTCGTTCCGCGCCACGCCCGTGCTCCTGGGCGCGCTGCGGCTGGAGGGCGCCGCCGGGGCCACGCTCGCGCTGGCGCACCGGTTCGTGCCCGACTCGGTGGACGGCTGGAAGTACACGCTGGAGCGGATGCGCCAGGCGCGGCCGGTGGGCGACCGGTTCCTGAGCGAGATGGAGGAGCTGGGGGCGCGGCTGGGAGATTTGCACCAGGCCTTCGGCTCCGCGCCGCTGGACGACACGGCGTTCGCGCCGGAGCCGCTGCTCCAGGAGGACCTGCAGCGCTGGAGCGCGTCCATCGTGGGCGAGCTGGGCGTGACGCTGGCGGAGGCCGGCCGGCTGCATGCGGACCTGGAGGGGCGGCGCGAGCGGCTCGTGGAGTACGCGAAGCGGCTCGCGCAGGTGACGCCGTCCGGGCAGAAGATCCGCATCCATGGAGACCTGCACCTGGGTCAGGTGCTGCGGGCCAATGACCAGTGGCTCATCTTCGACTTCGAGGGGGAGCCGGCGCGCAGCTTCACGTCCAGGCGGGAGAAGTACAGCCCGCTGCGCGACGTGGCGGGGATGATCCGCTCGTTCGACTACGCGGAGGCCACGGTGGCGCTCGAGGGTGGGACGCCTCGGGGACGGGTGGGCCCCAGCCGCGATGCATTCCTGTCGGGCTACCGCAAGGCGACCCAGGGAGCGGCCTTCCTGCCCTCGGACGACGCGGCATTCGACACGATGCTGCGCGCGTTCGAGCTGGAGAAGCTCCTGTACGAAGTGAGGTATGAGATGGCGAACCGGCCCGACTGGGTGCGCATCCCCGTCGAGGCCCTCATGCGGATGGAGGAAGGCCAGTGAGGAAGCCCGCGGACAAGGCGCAGGTCGACGCGGAGTTGCAGCGGGTGGTGGAGCTGCGGCACCCGGAGCCCCACTCCGTGCTGGGCATCCATCCGGACGGTGACGGCGTGGTGATTCGCGCCTTCCGCCCGGAGGCCGTGGCCATCCACGTGCTGCCGGAGTTCGGCGGGCGCGTGCCGATGAGCCACCGGCTGGGCGGCGTCTTCGAGGCGCGCGTGAACGGCCGCGACAAGACCTTCAGCTACCTGCTGGAGGTGGAGTACCCCGGCAAGCGCGTCTTCACGCTGAGAGACCCGTACAGCTTCCTGCCCACGCTCGGGGAGATGGACCTGTACTACGCGGGCGAGGGACGCCACGAGCGGCTCTGGGAGCGGATGGGCGCGCACCTCAGCCACCACAACGGCACGCGCGGCGTGGCGTTCGCGGTGTGGGCGCCCACGGCGGCGGGGGTGTCCGTGGTGGGTGACTTCAACAGCTGGGACGGGCGGCTGCACGCCATGCGGCGCATGGGGGCCTCCGGCATCTGGGAGCTGTTCGTCCCCGAGGTGGGCGAAGGCGCGCGCTACAAGTTCGAGATCCGTCCGGGCCAGGGGGGGCCCCGGGTGTTGAAGTCGGACCCGTTCGCGTTCCGCACGGAGGTGCCTCCGGCGACGGCGTCGGTGGTGCATGACCTGGGGCGGTACGACTGGGGGGACACACCGTGGTTGGAGACGCGCGCGAAGCATGAGGACGTCGCGCACCAACCGTGGAGCGTCTACGAGGTGCACCTGGGGAGCTGGCGCCGCGTCGTCGAGGATGGCGACCGGCCGATGACGTATCGGGAGCTGGCGCCCGCGCTGGCGGAGTACGTGAAGTACATGGGCTTCACCCACGTGGAGCTGTTGCCCGTGTCGGAGCATCCGTACGGCGGCTCGTGGGGGTATCAGGTCAGCGGCTACTACGCGCCCACGGCGCGCTTCGGACACCCGGATGACTTCCGGTTCCTGGTGGACCACCTGCACCAGGAGGGCATCGGCGTCATCGTGGACTGGGTGCCTGGGCACTTCCCTCGGGACGCGCACGCGCTGGGCGAGTTCGACGGCACGGCGCTGTACGAGCACGCGGACCCACGCAAGGGCGCGCAGCCGGATTGGGGGACGCTGGTCTTCAACTTCGGCCGCAACGAGGTGCGCAACTTCCTCATCGCGAACGCGCTGTTCTGGATCGAGGAGTACCACATCGACGGACTGCGCGTGGACGCGGTGGCGTCGATGCTCTACCTCGACTACAGCCGCAAGCAGGGCGAGTGGATTCCCAATCGCTGGGGTGGCCGCGAGAACGAGGAGGCCATCCAGTTCCTGCGTGAGCTCAACGACACCGTGCGCCGCAAGCACCCGGGCGTGGTGGTCATCGCCGAGGAGTCCACGGCGTGGCCCAAGGTCTCCGCGCCGACGAGCGAGGGCGGCCTGGGCTTCCACTTCAAGTGGAACATGGGGTGGATGCACGACACGCTGTCGTACTTCTCCAAGGACCCCATCTACCGGCAGTACCACCACAACCAGCTGACGTTCGGGTTGCTGTATGCGTTCAGCGAGCACTTCATGTTGCCGCTGAGCCATGACGAGGTGGTGCACGGCAAGGGCAGCCTGTACGGGCGCATGCCGGGGGACCCGTGGCAGAAGCGGGCGAACCTGCGCGCGCTGTTCGCGTGGATGTGGGCGCACCCGGGCAAGAAGCTGCTCTTCATGGGCGGCGAGTTCGGCCAGCCGGCGGAGTGGAACCACGACAAGAGCCTGGACTGGCACCTGACGCAGGACCCGGGGCACGGCGGCATCATGCGCCTGGTCGCGACGCTGAACCGCGTGTACCGGGAGCTGCCGGCGCTGCACGACGCGGACAGCGAGCCGGTGGGGTTCCAGTGGCTGCAGCCGGACTCGGCGGCGTCGAACGTGCTGGCGTTCGTCCGGCGCTCGCGTCAGCCGGGGCGCCACGTGGTGTGCGTCGCGAACCTGTCGCCCTCGGTGCGTGAGAACTACCGCGTGGGCTTCCCGCTGCACACGAGCTACGCGGAGATCGTCAACTCCGACGCGGGCGAGTTCGGCGGGTCCAACGTGGGGAACCTGGGACAGCTCCACACGGAGCCCACGCCCTGGGATGGACAGCCGGCGTCCGCGCTGATCACCCTGCCCCCGCTGTCCGTGCTGTGGTTCACGCCGGGCTGACGTCTGTGTATTCAACAAGCCAATCACAAACATGCACTTGGATGTTTGTGATTGACTTGTCGTGCCTGAAAAATCACTGAACATCAGGCCATGTAGGCATTGCCCTCTTCTTGGGCCGGCATCGGGCCCTGGAAAACCACTAAACATCAGAGCATGTAGGCATTGCCCTCGAAGTGGAGTGATTTTCAGGTCGCGCCAGGATACTGATAAAATGTTCATGTGGGCATGACGATCAGGATCGCACGTGATCGCGATCACGACTCCGCGACTGCCATGGACAGGGGTGAAAGACCCACCTGCACTGATGCTCAGCGGGTCCGAATCTCGAATGATTTCAGAGAGATGCCATTCAACACATGAGAATTGCTGAACAAAACGAGCAGGCCCGGTCGCATCCAGGGCCTGCATGTTCGTTCATGTAGGCATGGCAATCCTGATCCGCGAGTGATCCAGCTCAGTCCGTCAGGCTGGGCCCGGGAACGGGCGCGAGACGGGAGAGGTCTGTCCCATCCCCAACTCCCCCAGGGCGTTCTGCCCTCAGACCCAGAGGGAGGTGCGCGTCGCCATGCCCGCGCCGCTCACGGTGAGCGTCACGCGCGCCACGTCATGGGGACCCAGCGCCTGTGAGAGCGTCACCCGGGTCGTCGCACGGCCTTCCCCCTCTGACGAAGGCCGCGACTCACCGCAGCCCGCGAGCGCCAGTACCCAAGCCAATACGAGCCATCCGCCTCAAGACTTTCCATCCATATCCACTCCCCCGTCAGGGATGTGGAGTCCCGTCGGGGAAGAACCCGCCGAGGGAGTTCCACGACCAGGCAGAGGAAATCGATCTGGGACGCGGAGTCCGAGCAGCATGGCGGCCCCTGACAAAAGAGGGACGCCTGCCGGGTTGTGGACGGAACCTCCTTCTTCGCGGCCATCGAACTTCGGGTTGAAAACAAACCTACCAAACGTAAGTTACTGAAGGTACGCAGCGGTCCACAGGTGGCCGTCGCCGGGAGCTTTCGCCATGCATGCCCTCATCGTCGTCGCGCATCCGGAACAGCAGTCGCTCACCCAAGGCATCGCCGCCCGGATAGGGGCTGGGGTGGTGGGGGCGGGACATTCGTTCGAGGTCGCGGACCTGTCGGCGGAGGGGTTCGATCCGCGATTCAGCGAGGCGGACCTGTCGGTGCATCGCAGACAGGAGACGCCGCCGCGGGATGTCCTGGTCGAGCAGGCGCGGATCGAGCGCGCGGACACGTTGGTGTTGGTCTATCCCGTGTATTGGTGGTCGATGCCGGCGTTGTTGAAGGGATGGATCGATCGGGTGTTCTCGAACGGGTGGGCGTTCGACTTCGGGTTGGACACGGGGTTGGAGAAGAAGCTGCGACACCTGAAGGTGCACCTGGTCGCCATCGCCGGCGCGGACATGAGGACCTATGCGCGGCACGGGTACTTCGGGGCGATGAAGACGCAGATCGACCACGGCATCTTCGACTACTGCGGCGCGAAGGTCGTCACCTCGGAGCTGCTGGTCGACTCGGAGACGCAGGACCCCAAGGTCCATCTGGAGACCGCGCATGCGCTAGGGAAGAAGCTCTTCGGCGCCACGGATAGGGTTGAGAATACAGTCGTACGGGGCACAGCGTAACTTCGGGCTGCAGACCATTGAAGATGTGAAATGGGGCGCTGGTAATGGATCTCGAGAAGCTCATCGAGCAGTTCGCGCTGAACGTAGCGGCGCAGACCGAGGCCATCTTCAGGGGAGATGCCAGGACCGGGAACAGGCATGCCAAGAAGTACGGCGTGGCCGTGGATACGCTCCTCGCTCATGGCAACGAAGGGCGTGACGCGCTTCTCGTCCTGCTCAAGCATGAGCGAATGGACGTGCGCGTGATGGCGGCCGCGCATCTCCTCCGCTATCGGACCGCCGAGGCCAGGGCCGTTCTGGAAGAGGCCGCCAAGGGCAAGGGGCTTATCCCCTTCGAGGCGAAGCAAACCTTGAAGCACTGGGAAGAAGGCACCTGGGCGCTCGACCCAGGGTAGTCCGCTCACGCCGCCGGGCGATGGCGTACGATCCACAGGGAGCCGAGCACGACGCGGAACGGCCTACATGAACCACCGAGGCGAGGGCCCTGAAGCCCCCGCCCCCATGACTCCCGCCCCTGCGTCAGTTGCAGTAGGGCGGCAGGAACGGGCTGATGGCGATGCAGGTTCGCGAGGCCTCGTCATTGGCCGCGTTGGGATCCATTGGGACGCTGGATGTCCGGCGGACCGTGACGGCGTAGAACCGGCCGGAGCTGAACAGGTTCGTGGGGACGGTGAAGAACTGGCTCCGCGTGCCTCCCGGCTCGATGGCGCCGAAGTCGCAAGTGACGCTCCCCTCGCCCGGCGTGCACTCGCCGGGCTCCGCGACCAGCGGGGCGGGCAGCGACGCTGTGATGGTGGCCGTGTCGAGCGGATCAGGGCCGTTGTTCGTCACAGACACGTCGTAGCGGACGAACAGCTTGAGGTGCTTGTAGATGGGTCGGGCCACGAGCCGCACCGCGACGTCCGCAGCGGCTCCCGTCGTGTTGAGGAACACGACGGCGGTGTTCGCCAGCTCCTTCGTCACGACGATGTCCGGCCGTCCGTCCCCATTCCAGTCCGCGACGTCGATGTCGGAGGCCGGGCTGATGGTGGAGAGGACGATGGGCTGGGCGAACGTTCCATCCCCCTGGTTGAGGAGCACGGTGACGTCCGGCCCGGTGACGGAGGCCACGGCCACGTCGAGCATGCCGTCCAGGTTGAAGTCCGCCAGGGCGAGGTCCCGGGCGTTGACCGTGGTGTTGGACCGGATGAACGAGCCGTAGGTGTTGCCGCCCGTGCTGGGCGTGGCGGAGACGTAGTTGTTGCCCGCCACGATGAGGTCATTGAGCCCGTCGCCAGTCGCGTCCCCCAGCATGAGGCGGGCGGCCAGGTTGGGCGCGGTGGAGTTCACGAGCGAGGGGAACTTCCCGGTGCCATCGCCCGCCTGGATGGCCATGACGCCCGCGGCGTTCAAGCCGACGATGTCGACGTAGCCGTCTCCGGTGACGTCCGCCATGGCGACGTCCAGCGTCTGGGGAGACAGGAGCACCGGCCGCTCCGTGGGGAACTGGACGCCGGGCGCGGTGAGGATGAAGACAAACTGGTTCGTGGGGGAGAAGGTGATCAACTCCGGGGTCGCGGTGCTCTCCACCAGGTTGGCGACGGCGAGTCCACGAAAGGCCGCTGGCTCGCTCGGGAGTTGAGCCAGACCGGGTGTCGTGGACAGGAAGCCGCCCGCGCCGTCGCCGTAGAACGTGGCGACCACGTTGTTGCCCGACACAGCGACGTCGGGGCTGCCATCCCCATTGAAGTCCGAGATGCCGGCCACGGCGACCGGCACGGTGATGCTCGCAGGCAAGGGCACCGTCATCGGGGTGGCGAGCATCCCCGTCGTGGAGCCGAGGTGGATGGCGAGGGTGCGGTCGAGGGTGTTCACGATGGCGACGTCAGGGACGCCGTCCTTGTTGAAGTCGGTGGCCGCCACGTATCGGGGGCCTGGCCCCGCGGAGGATTCCACCGGGGCCGCGAAGGTGGCGGGAGTCGCGGCCCACGCGGGAGCGGCAAGACCCAGCATTCCGAAAGACAGCAAGGCCGGAGTGATGTGGCGGGAGGAACAGCTGCGCTTAGGGTTGGAGGATGACATGGGCACGTCCTGGGGCAGTGGCGTGCCCCAACGTGCGAACCGCCCCCCACAGGCGCGTCTGCCCCCAAGTGCGAGCCTCCATGCCCCGAGGTGCGAAGCCTTCGCCCGACAATCACCAGAGGACCGCTCTGTTACCCCGCATCGCGAAGGGACATCAACAGCACCCGATCCCAGCTCGGCTCGACACTCGAAGCCGCCGCGAGCAGCGCGAGCGCGATGCCCGACGTTCCCTCCAACAGCCCAGGACGCTCCATCCACGCGGGCGCCCCCCGAGCATCCTGCCCCCAGAAGGCAAAGCCTCCGATTCCCCGACCCGGCTGCCACGAGCGAAGCGCATGCTCCAGCCACTGCCGCGCCGCGCTCGCGAAGAACTCTTCTCCCGTGGCTTGATGGAATCGGTTGTAGATGTGGAGCAGCCCCGCTGAGCCATGGCACAGCGGCGCGTCCTTCACCCCGGAGTCCTCCAGCGAGCGCTTCGAGGCGTCACGCGCCAGCGCCAGCGCTTCGGCCTCCCAGCGCGACTCCCCCACGGCACGCGCCGCGGTGAACAGCACCAGCGACACGCCCGGATCTCCGTAGCACCACGCGGCGCGCGTGGGCCGCGGCGTCCTGCCAGGAACAACCTCGTGCGGAAATCGTCGACCCGCGTGGGGCAGCCGCTGCGCCATCACCCAGGACCATGCACCGTCCAACAAGCCTCGGGCCTCGGACTCCGCGACCCCGGCCCTCACCGCGCCCGCCAGCACCGCGATGACGCCCGGGACGCCATGCGCCACGCCCAGGTCATGGCCGCCCTCGGGCGACTCGCGCCGCCAGGTCACGCCTTCGGGTCGGGCCTCGGCGATCTCCCTCAAGCGAGCGACCACGCCCTCCAGGCAGCGCCGGGCATCCTCCCGAGGCAGTCGCTCCAGCGCATACACCCCCAACCCCACCAACCCCGAGAGCAGCTCCACCGGCCCCGTCCAGGGAGACACGGCCAGCCGCTGGGCCAGCGCCGCGTCCACGTCCTCCAACGCGTCACCGCCCTCCCCCAGGTGCTCCAGCGCCCACGCCACGCCGCTCACACCCGAGTGCAGCGCCATCCCCATGGGACGTGACGCCACCGCCTCCATCGCCTCGTCCAACAGCCCGTGCGAGATCGCCCCGTGATGCGCGGAGTCCTCCACCTTGTCCATCCAGGCGAACAGCAGCGCCAACCCCGCGTCCCCCGAGGCCAGCGATGCATCCGGAACACGATGCGCGAGGGACTCCTCGAGCGCCCGAGCCAACTCCTGGACGACCCGGAGCACCTCTTCCCGAAGCGCCCCCTCCACCAGCGGCCGCCACGTCGCGGAGGTGTCCATGGCTCCACTCATGTTTCATGTCTCAAGACGTCACACACCACGAAACCCATCACAGACAAGCACACCGGGTCTGAAACAACCCCAACCTTGATACACTCCCGACCCAGCTCGCGCGACAGGGTGCCCAGCCAACCACGGGCTGACCGGGCACCCCAGGCCTTCGACTCCCGCATCACGGTGAGCACCGCGACACGGAAAGACGACTACGGATCGACCTGGCCGGCCACCTCGGGAGAGGTCTCGATCACACCGCACTTGCCCGAGGGGAAGTTGGTGTAGGGGTTGGTGGTGCCGGTGCCACCGACAACGCCATCCAGCATCTGGAGCGCGCCCTCGTCCATGGAGCGCAGCGTCTCGCGGTGAAGGGTGAGCTTGCGCTTCGCGGCGACCGTCTTCTTCGGCTCGTTCACAAGAACTCCTGATCAGTGAGGGGGATGACGACACGGGTTTCACGTCACGAAACATGACGCGGTGCAAAATCCGCGACGACAACCTTCCGTAGCGGACAGCTTGACTCCTAACTCAAACAATCAAGTCAAGAAAAGGTGGGTCATAAAGAAATGGGTGGATTGACGGATGACGCGCACATCCATTATCCGGAGACTCACGACACAGTCCGTCACCTCGAGACATCCTTGACCGCCGACGCCCGCTCCCCCTCCGTGCGAAAGGCCCCCTTCCGACACGGCGGATTCCTCGCCATCCGCACGCCCCTGCTTCCGCTGGACGTGCTGGTGGAGTGGGCGCGCGGACTCGAGGCGCCGGGAGCCCGCGCCGAGGAGCTCGAAGCGGCGCTGACACGGGACCGCGTGCTGCTGCGCCAACGCCTGCGCGAGCACGTGGAGGACCCGCTGGTGCAAGAGGCGCTGTTCATCGCCTCGCCCTCGTTGATGGACAGCCTGTCGACGTGGCTGGAGTCACCCGAGTCCGAAGCAGGCCAGAAGGTGGAGCACACCCTGGTGCGCTACCTGGCGCGCATGGCGGGACGCGCCACGCCGTTCGGCCTGTTCGCGGGCCACGCGGTGGGCAGCCTGGGTGAGCCAGCGTCGCTGCGCATCCAGGGGCGTACCGGTGTGCGCCGTCACACGCGGCTGGACATGGACTACGTGAGCGCCCTGGTGTCTCACGTATCGCGGGAGCCGCAGGTGCGACGCGCGCTCCACTACGTCCCCAACTCCAGTCTGTATCGTGCCGGTGGCCAGCTCCGCTACATGGAGTCCCGGCTGAGCGGCCGCGAGCGCTCGTATCATCTGGTCGCGGTGGAGCCCGAACCCCACCTGGAGACCACCCTGGAGAAGGCCCGCGGTGGCGCGGCGCTCGCGACGCTGGCCGACGCGCTGGTGTCGACTGAGGGTGTCTCCGAGGAGGAGGCCCTCGAGTATCTGGAGAGCCTGGTGCAGGCGCAGCTGCTGGTGAGCACCTGGGCGCCCGTCGTCACCGGCCCCGAGCCCCTGCCCTCGCTGCTGGAGTCCGCTCGGGGCCTCCCCGCGCTCACGACGGTGAGCGAGCGACTCACGCAGGTCGCCACCACGCTGAGCGACATGGACTCGCGGCCCCCGGGTCTGCCGGCGGAGACCTACCGCGAAGTCGCCAGAACGCTCGAGACACTGCCGGTCCCCGTGGAGCTGTCGCGCCTGTTCCAGGTGGACATGTTCCGCCCCGCGCACGAGGTGCGGCTGCCGCGGCGGGTGTTGGACGAGGTGGTGCGCGGAGTGACGCTGCTCCAGCGCATCTCGCCCTCCGCGGGCGACGGCACCGCCCTGGGCCGCTTCCGCCAGCGCTTGCTGGAGCGCTACGAGGGACGGCCGGTGCCGCTGCTGGAGGCCCTGGATGAAGAGAGCGGCGTCGGCTTCATGACATCGAGAGGTCCGGGCGCGGGCACCGGGCCGCTGCTCGCGGGCTTCTTCTTCCCCGGGAAGGGTGGACAGGACGGCCCCCGGTGGGAGCCGCGCTGGACGCACCTGCTCCACCGGCTGGAGTCCGTACGCCGCTCGGGCGCGTTGGAGCTGGTGCTGGAAGAGTCGGACCTCCAGGCCCTGGAAGCCCGCCGCCCCTCGCGACTGCCGGAGTCCTTCGGCGTGGTGGGCACGGTGCTGGCGGATTCACCGGAGGCCGTCGAGGCGGGACGCTTCCGCTTCCTGCTGGAGAACGTGCATGGCCCATCGGGGGCGCTCTACCTGGGACGCTTCTGCCACGGCGACGCGGAGCTGGAAGCCGCGGTGCGGCGCTACCTGAAGGCCGAGGAGGCCCTGCGACCGGAGGCCCTCTTCGCGGAGGTGGTGCACATGCCCGAGGGCCGCGTGGGCAACATCCTCTGCCGCCCCGCGCTGCGCGAGCACGACCTGGTCTTCCTGGGCCGCTCCGGCCTGCCGGAGGCCTCCCAGCTCCCGATGACGGACCTGTGGGTGTCCGTGGAGGGCCACCGCATCGTGCTGCGCTCGGGCCGCAACGGGCGCGAGGTGGTGCCGCGACTGACGAACGCGCACAACTTCGGCGCCCGCGGCCTGGGGGCGTACCGCTTCCTGGGCGCGATGCAATCGCAGGACGTCGACGCGCTCCGGTTCGATTGGGGTCCCTTGTCGGATGCGCCCTTCCTGCCGCGAGTGGTGCACGGACGCCTGGTGCTGTCACCCGCCACGTGGCGCGTGCGCGCAGACACGTTGAAGGCCTGGGGTGCGGCCCGAGGCGTGGCGCGCTTCGAGGCCGTGCGGCGCCATCGCGAGGAGGCGCGCCTGCCGCGATGGGTCTGCCTGAGTGACGCGGACAACCAGCTCCCGGTGGACCTGGACAACGTGCTGAGCGTCGAGTCCCTGGTGCAGGTGGTGAAGGCCCGCCCGTACGCGACGCTGGAAGAGCTGCTGCCCGGCCCCGGAGACGTGTGCATCGAGGGTGCGACCGGACGCTATTCACACGAGGTGGTCATCCCCTTCCTCCGTCACGCGCCGGAGACACCTCTGCCCGCCACGAGGCACGCCGTCGGGTCGTCCGTGGTGCGCACCTTCCCGCCCGGCTCGGAGTGGCTGTACGTGAAGCTGTATGGCGGCACCGGCACGTTGGACCGACTGCTGCGCACCACGTTGGGCGAGGCGATCCGCGCGGCGGTGGCCAGCGGCGCGTCGGACCGGTGGTTCTTCATCCGATACCACGACCCCGAGCCCCACGTGCGGCTGCGCTTCCACGGCGCACCGAGGCGACTGGACACGGAGGTGTGGCCCCTGCTGCGCGACGCCTGTGCGCAGGCGCTCGCGTCGGGTGAAGCGTGGCGGCTGCAACTCGACACGTACGAGCGCGAGGTGGAGCGCTACGGAGGCCCGGCCGGGATGGAGGGCTGCGAGGCCGCATTCCAGGCGGACAGCGAGGCGGTCCTCGCCCTGTTGGAGGCCTACCCCGGCGACGCGGGCGCCGAGGCCCGTTGGCGTCTGGGCGTGAAGGGCCTGGATGCGCTGCTCGATGACCTGGGGATGGACCTCGATGCGAAGCTGGAAGTGATGCAGCGACTTCGCCGGAGCTTCGGCGCGGAGTTCAAGGTGGAGCGGCACTTCGAGGCGCAGCTGAGCACCCGGTTCCGCAAGGAGGCTCGCGCGTTGGAGGCGCTGCTCCAGACGTCTCCTGAAACGGAGGGCCCCTGGCAGCCAGGGCTGCGCGCCCTCCAGCGCCGGAGCGAGGCGATGCGGCCCGTGGTCGAGCACCTGCGACACGCCGAATCGGAAGGCCGGCTCACCGGGACGGTGGAGACGCTGGCGGAGAGTCTGCTGCACATGCACGTCAACCGGCTGTTGCCCGCGGACCAGCGCGCGCAGGAGCTCATCCTTTATGACTTCCTGACGCGCCTGTATCGTTCGCGTCGGGCCCGGACGATGAAGACATGAGCGACGCGCAGCCGCCCCCACAGAAGCTCTTCCGACAAGAGGCGCTGGAGTACCACGCCCGGCCGGAGGCCCGAGGCTCGCTCCTGCGCGTGATGCCAGGATGGACCCACGCCGTCTGGTGGCTCGTCGTCGCGCTCGTCGTGGTGGGCGGCGTGGGCCTCGCGTTGGTGGACATCAACGACTACGCGCGAGGCCCGGTGCTGGTGCGCGTCAAGGGCATGGAGGAGGTCACCGCCACCGTCGGCGGCCGCGTCAGTCGCGTCCTGGTCCGCCGGGGCGAGCAGGTGCGCGCGGGCCAGCCCCTGGTGGAGCTGTACGCGGGGAGCGAGACGGCGGACCGGGAGCGGATGAAAGAGGAGTTCCGCACAAGGCTCGCCATGTGGTTGCTGGAGCCACTCAATGTCGAGTCCAGGCAGGCCCTGACCACGCTCCGGGCCCAGCTCGAGCTGACCGAGGCCCGGAGGGGTGAGCGTGTGCTGAAGGCCCCGTGTGATGGACAGGTGGGCGAGGTGCGCGTGCGTGAGCAACAGTTCCTCACCGCGGGCGAACTCGTCGTCTCGCTGGTGCGCGGAGGCGCGGAGGCATGGGCCGTGGCCCTGGTGCCAGGGCAGTACCGGCCCATGCTGCGCCCCGGTCAACCGCTGCGCATGGAGCTCACCGGCTTCCCGTATGCGTGGCAGTCGCTCCAGGTGGCCTCCGTCAGCGACGAGCTGGTGGGCCCCGCCGAGGTGCGCCGCTTCCTGGGGCCCGGTGTCGGGGACGCCATCACCTTGGACGAGGGCCCCGTGGTGCTGGTGGAGGCGCGGCTGCCTCGGGAGACCTTCGAGTCGGATGGCGAGACCTACGCGTACCACCCCGGCATGGCCGGCGAGGCCTGGGTGAAGGTGCGCGCGCGCAATGGTTGGCTGACGCTGCTGCCGGTGCTGGAGCTGCTCGGGAAGCGCCGTGACTGAGCCCACCCCACCCCCTTCGCTCCTCGAGCGCTTCCCCGCGTTGCAGCGGCTGGGCGCGCGCTTCAGCCGTCGTCGCATCCCCGTCGTCACGCAGATGGCGTCCACGGACTGCGGCGCGGCGTGCCTCGCCATGGTGCTGGGCTACTGGGGCCGCCATGTGAAGCTGGATGAGGTGCACGCGGCCGCGGGCCTCGCCATCCGAGGCATCTCCGCCCGCGCCATCCTGGAAGCAGGCCGGCGCTTCGGCCTGGTGGGCCGCGCGGCCCAGGTCGACATGGACCAGCTCGGCCTGCTGGAGCCCGGCGCGGTGCTGCACTGGGAGTTCCGGCACTTCATCGTCTTCGAGCGCCTGACGCGCGCGGGCGTGGAGGTGGTGGACCCGGCCTTCGGTCGGCGCTGTGTTCCGCTGGAGCAGTTCCGCAAGTCCTTCACCGGCGTGGCGCTGCTCTTCGAGCCCTCGGAGACCTTCGAGACGGCGGCGCCGCGTCGAGGGCCCAACCGCTATCTGCACCTGCTGCTGGAGGAGCGCCCCGCGCTGCTGCGCGTGGCGGTGATGTCGCTGCTGCTCCAGCTGTTCGCCCTGGCGCTGCCGTCCCTGACGGGCGCGGTGGTGGACCGGGTGGTGCCGGCCGGAGACGTGCCGCTGCTCGCCACGCTGGGCGCGGGGATGGCCGCGCTGGTGGGCTTCCAGTTCCTCTCGTCGCTCGTGCGCGCGCACCTGCTCCTGCAACTGCGCACGCACCTGGACGCGCGGCTGACGCTGGGCTTCCTGGACCACCTGGTGCACCTGCCGTTCTCGTTCTTCCAGCTGCGCTCGGCGGGCGACCTGATGAACCGCCTGAACAGCAACACCACGGTGCGCGAGCTGCTCACCGCGGGCACGCTGTCCGGGTTGTTGGATGGCAGCCTGGTGCTGCTCTACCTGGGGCTCCTGTTCGCCGGCAGCGCGCAGATGGGCGCGCTGGTGACGGTGCTGGCGCTGCTGCAAGGCGCGGTGTTCCTCTTCTCCAGCCGGCGTCAGCGCGAGCTGATGGCGCAGAACCTGGAGGTGAGCGCTGCGGCGCAGAACTACGAGGTGGAGCTGTTCACGGGCGTGCAGACGCTGAAGGCGATGGGGCTGGAGGACCGCGCGGTGCAGCACTGGTCCAACCTCTACGTGGACGTGCTCAACGTGTCGCTGGAGCGCGGCCGGGTGTCGGCGCTCACGGACTCGCTGACCGCGACGCTGCGGATGGCGTCGCCGCTGATGGTGATGGGGTTGGGGGCGCTGCTCGTGATGGAGGGGCAGCTCACGCTCGGACAGATGCTGGCGCTCAACGCCCTGGCCGCGGGCTTCCTGCTGCCCGTCTCGAACCTGGTGACGACGGCGTTCCAGCTCCAGTTGGTGAGCAGCTACCTGGCGCGCGTCGACGACGTGCTGGAGGCACCGGCCGAGCAGCTCCCGGGAGAGCGTCGCCGCAGCCACGAGCTGGCGGGGCGCATCCAGGTGGAGGGCGTGTCGTTCCGCTATGGGCCCCACTCGCCGCTGGTGGTGCGGGACGTGTCGGTCACCATCGAACCGGGGCAGTTCGTGGCCATCGTCGGTGCGTCGGGCGCGGGCAAGTCCAGCCTCGCGCACCTGCTGCTGGGGTTGTACCTGCCCAGCGCGGGCACCATCCGCTACGACGGCGTGCCGCTGCCGGAGCTGGAGCTCAAGGAGCTGCGGCGACAGATGGGCGTGGTGCTGCAGAACCCCTCGCTGTTCCGGGGCGACGTGCGTCGCAACATCGCCTATTCGGACCCGCAGCTGCCGCTGGAGACCGTGCAGGAGGCGGCGCGCCGCGCGCAGGTGCATGACGACATCGCGGCCATGCCCATGGGCTACGAGACGGTGCTGAGCGAGATGGGCTCCTCGCTGTCCGGAGGCCAGCGACAGCGTCTGGCCTTGGCGCGCGCGCTGGCGGCCAACCCCTCCATCCTCCTGCTGGACGAGGCCACGAACGCCCTGGACGCCCGGACGGAGCGGGCGGTGCAGGACGCGCTGGCGGAGCTGCGGTGCACGCGCGTGGTCATCGCCCATCGGCTAAGCACCGTGCGCGAGGCGGACCTCATCCTGGTGATGAAGGGCGGCCAGCTGGTGGAACAGGGGACGCACGCCGCGCTGATGGAGAAGCGCGGGGACTACTTCGAGCTGGTGTCCTCGCAGGACCGTCCCCACAAGGCCGCGGGATAGGCGCATGCGCTTCGCACCGGACGTCATCCTGGACCTCACGCCGCTGCCGGACGGGGTGGGCGGAGTGCCCTTCACCGAGCTGTTGAACGGCCTGCTGCGCGAGGGCTTCGAGCCCGAGGGCTCGCGGCGCGTGCTGGAAGCGGCGCGGGCGAGACTGGGGCCGGGGCTGCTGCGCCCCGAGGGCGTGGACGACGGCGGCTTCCTGGTGGAGTCACCGGTGCTCTTCCCCGAGCAGGGGGCCTGGTGGTGGGTGCTCCAGCAGGGAGAGGAGCGCTGGCGCACGCACCTGGCGGTGGAGGACGTGTCGGTGGTCGCGGAGTTCCTGCGCGCCACGGCGCGGGCCTCGACCTTGGAGGAAGTGCGTGAGGCGTGGCCCTTCGATGAGTCGGGCTGGCGTGACTCGCTCTTCGCGGCGGGGCCGCACCCCACGCCCTGGGTGGAGCCCTCGGGGCCGGGCATCTACCGACGCGAGCACGCGAGTGTGCTCATCCGCTCGCGGACGACGTCGGTGCTGGTGGACCCGATTGCGCTCCAGCGGCGGATGAATCACATCGGACAGGCGCCAGGGAATCTCGCGCATGGGCCACCCGACGCGGTGGCCATCACCCATGGGCACGTGGACCATTGGCATCTGCCGTCGATGCTGTCGCACCTGACGGACGCGAGCGTGCCGGTGCTGGTGCCGCGCGTGCCTCGTCCGAATCTATTGACGATGCAGGACTTCGCCCAGGTGCTGAGCCGGTGTGGCCAGCGTGCCCTGGCGCTCCCGTGGGGCGAGACGGTGCACGTGGGGGACATCCGCGTGGACGTGCTGCCCTTCTACGGGGAGCAGCCGGCGCCGGACGGACCGCCGCTGGTCGAGGGATTGCGGAGCTGGGGCAACTGCTACCGCTTCACCACCGAGGACTTCAGCTGCCTGTTGCTGGTGGACAGCGGGACGGACCCGGAGGGGCGCATGGAGGCGGTGGTCGAGCGCTCACGCCGGGAGCAGGGGCCGGTCGACGTGGTGCTCTCGTGCCAGCGGGAGTTCCTCTCGCCGTTCTTCGGAGGCCTGAGTCACTACTGGGCCGCGCTGCCCTGGAGGAGGCTGCGCGAGCTGTACGCGGACCATCTGGCCGGGCGGCTGCGCAGCGCCACGGCCGGTCCCGCGGGAGTGGCGGAGGTGTGCGCCGTCGCGGGGGCTCGGTGGTTCCTGCCCTATGCGAACGGCTTCGAGGGCGTGGGACGCGCCATCCAGGACGTCGGCTGGGGACTGGGGGAGCCGTCCGAGGCGGCGTGTGGCGCGGCGGTGCGCGACCACCTCCGGACGCTGGGCGTCGACACGGAGGTGGTGGAGTGGAGTCCGGGGGACGTCGCGCGATTCGAGTGCGGCGAGCTGCGGCTGGACGCCGCGCGCTGACAGCCTCGGGTCAAGGCGTGGTGGCGACACGACCTTTCGGGCGTGCGTGGGGCTGGAGGTACACCTCGGCCACGAGTCCACTGGCCAGTTGGCTCCGGATGGCTTCGGACACCTGGAGCGGAGCCTCGGCCTTCTGGTGACGCGAGGAGAGGTCGACCTCGGGCGACAACCGATCCACGACGGCGGTCAGCTCCAGGTTCACCGCGGGCAGTCGCACCCGCACGGTGTCGCCAGGGCGCACGCCCGGGGCCAGCTGCTCGGGGATGGCGAAGCGCAATCGCATCTGTTCGCTCACCAGCCTGAGCACTGGCATGCCCATGCTGACGCGCATGCCCGGCGTGAGGTACTGCTCGGTGACCGTCCCGGTGAAGGGGGCCTTCAGGCGGGCCACGTTCACGTCGCGCTCGGCCTGCGCCGCGCGAGCCGTGGTCGAGGCCAGCTGGGCTTGCGCCAGTTGGAGGTCCGCTTCCGCCAGCGCCACGTCGTTGAGCGCGGTCTCCTCGGCCTGGGCGGCGGAGAAGTCCCGGATGCGCTGCTCGCGCGCCAGGCGTTGCTTGGCCTGGGCAACGACGAGAACAGCCCGGTGCACGACGGCCTCCGAGGCGCGCATGTTGGCCTGACGCGTGCCCAGCTCCAACCGAAGGGGCTCCGCGTCCAGCGCGGCGACGACCTCTCCTGCCTGCACGCGCTGCCCCAGGTGGGCCTTGACCTCGCTCAGCTGGCCTTCCACCGCGAACACCAGGTCCAGCACCTGACTGGCCACCACCACGCCCAGCAGCGGACGCGGCGCGGAGAGTGCCTGCTCCGTGGGGCCCGGCTCTGATGTCTGCGCCAGGGCGCTCGCGCAGGACAACCACAACAGTCCCGCCAGCGCCCTTCCCTTGCCGAATCTCATCGAGTGCCTGGAGCCCATGCCGTGGGCCCAGTGTAGTGCATGCAGCGAGCTTGGGCAGTGGGGCAGGCGTGACGCCTCAGTTCTTGGCCTGATACAGCGCGATGATGTCGTGGATCTGGTCCGTGACGTGCCGCAGCCCGTCCGCGGCCGCATGGGTGGTCTCCAGCCGGGCCATCGAGGTCCGCATCAGCTCCGTCTGGTCCGACACCGCATTGAAGATCTGCGCGACGCCCGCGGACTGCTGACTCACCACCGCGGAGATCTTCCGGACCGAGTCCGCGTTGTTCTTCACCAGCGAGGACAACGTCCGCAGCTGCTCGCCCGAGTCGCGGATGCTCTCGATGCCCCGGCTCATGCGCTCGCCGCCTTGTCGGGTGATTTCGACCACGCCCTGGATGCGCGTGCGCGTCTCCCCGAGCACCACCCTCACCTGCTGCGTCGCCGCCACGGACTGTCCCGCCAGCCCGCGAATCTCCCGCGCCACCACCGAGAAGCCGCGCCCGGCCTCGCCCGAGCGGGCCGCTTCGATGGCCGCGTTGATGGCCAGCACGTTGGACTGGTCCGCCAGGTCCTGCACGGAACGGGTGATGCCCGCAATCCTGTCCGTGTGCGTCCCCAGCGCCCGGATGCGCTCCGTGAGGTCCGCGGTCTGCTCGCGCAGCGCCGCCAGTCCCTCCACGCTCCGGCCGATAGCGGCCTCCACCGCCACGCCCATGCCCCCGGCCTCCGCCGTGGTCTCCATCATCTGCGTCGCCTGCTGCGAGGCCACCAGCGACGTCTGGCGAATCTCCTCCGCCGTCACCCGCGTCTCCTCCAGCGCCCCCGCCTGTCGGGCCAGCTCCCGGCGCTGCTCCGCCGTCGCCTCCGTCAAGGTCCGCATGGAGTCCCGCAGCGCATCCGCCGACTCCATCAGCGGACGAAC
Organism: Myxococcus fulvus; assembly: GCF_900111765.1. The sequence goes on along the minus strand of NZ_FOIB01000003.1, from coordinate 652,488 downwards.
CACCCGCTCCTCCACCGAGCGCCGGGACAGCTCCAGCAGCGCCTCCCGCCGCGCCGCGTCCCGCATCTCGCGCTGCCCCTGGACGCACGATGCGATGAGGAAGATGTCCTCGAACACCACCCACGCCGTGTGCTCCAGCCAGCGCCACGACTCCTGTGCGTGAATCCCGAAGAGCGACTCCGGCCAGAACGCCCCGCGCAGGAAGTGGTCCGCCGCCACCACGCCGCTGAACGTCAGCAGCACCCGCCAGTCCCGGTAGATGGCCAGCAGCGCCAGGGAGCCGAAGATGTGGAAGTGCGTCTCGATGCGGCCGCCCATCAGGTGGATGAGCAAGCCGGACATCAACGCCTGGCCCACCGCGATGACGTGGCGAGTGGAGACATGCCCCGACCGCGTGAGCGCCAGGGTGACGGGCAGTCCACCGAAGAGCAGGCCCAGCCAGACGGCGGCCTCGACATGGAAGTGGACCGAGCTCTCGAGCCCCGCCCAGGCCCTCGGGGAGATGGTCAGCGCCGCGACGATGCTGCCCAGCCACTGCAGGACCATCAACGCCGCGAACGTCCGGTCCGTGCGGCGGCTCAATGCCAGACTTTGCTTCGTGTGGAGTTCTTGAGACAGCGTCGAGAGCTCCGCCTCGGAGACCTGGATCCTCATCGCGGCGAAGCTCCCGTGACCTGTGAAGGTGTTTTCAACGCACAACCGAAGACGGGCGACGCGGAGCGCTCGGCCTCTCCCGACGACAACAACGCGCGCAGGGCCAATCCCCCAGGACTGTCTCCCTCGTGTCCGCGAGCCGAGGTGATGCCACCGCTGAACCGCTCCGTGCCATCCGGCGCATAGAGCACCACGTGGCCGGAGGTCAGCGCGCCCAGTTCCCGCGCCACCTTCCCGTCCACGTCCGCCAGCACCTCCACGCCCGGCAAGGCCCGCGAGCGCTCCCACAGCTCCGACTGGACGAAGCCCTCGGGCGCCTCACGAGGCGCCCAGATGTAGACCCGCGTCGCCAGCCGAGCCTCCGCGAAGTGCACCAGCTTCCCCAGCTCCGTCAGCGTCGCCCGCGAGCACGTGCACTGCGGATGGAGGAAGACGAGCAACGACCAGTCGCTCGCGCCACGCGGCATCCCCAGTGACTCCGGAAGCCTCGCGGGCGGCACGGCGCGCTCCCCCGCGTCACTCGCGTATCGCCACAGCAGGCTCACTCCCGCGATACAGGCCACGAGCCACGCGCCCACCAGACACGCCAGGACACCCGGTCGCCCCACGCGATGTATCAACCCGACCTGGGTGGATTCCCGGGCTGAAACAGCCACGGAGGGGGGTGGGTCATCCAGGACGTCCATTCTTGGCCATGCTGGAGAAATCCGGTGGATGTCGCAACCGTATTTCAGAGGAAGCAGGCATTGCGTGCCCAGACAGAGCATTCCCTGTCAGGCGTGAAATCACTGTTTCATGTGACAAGGCCCGTCGCTTCCC